>NZ_CP024636.1:910807-965308 GCF_009728735.1 Pantoea phytobeneficialis | reverse complement strand
CCCTGCATCAAATGATTTTTGCTGATTTACTCACTACCGATTAAAAAGTAGACTCCCCCGCTGACGGATAAAAGGGCAACACAGGACCAGGGAAATGGCGAAAGGCATCGTGCTTTGTCAGGGTGACAAGACTAAATGCGGCGGTAAAATTACCGCAGGAACAGCGCAGGGTTTTTCTTTCGGCAAGCCTCAGGCAAGGGAAGGCGATCCTGTTACCTGTGGGAAAAATGGCAAAACGTATCGAATCATTGGCGATATATCTCACTATACCAGCGGACCCGATAATAAACGTATTGCCGGGTCGTTGGACAGCCATAACTCTTGCCCCTGCAAGGCGAAAATTATTCCTTCCAATCTTTACCCAACTTATACGCAGGAAGATGTTGCGGGGATACGGGGGATGGATGCCACCAAACAAGTGCCTGCTGAAACGGCAACAAAACCGAATCAATTTATCCAAAATCTTCTGGAGCAAAACAGGCAACTTGTTATCAGCCAACAAAATGAAAAACCTATACCAGATGGCGTTTATATCTGGACAGAAATCATCGGTGCAGGACACACGTTTGTTTCTGTACATGAAAATGACCGCATATACCTTTATACCTATGGGCGGTTTGGTAGAACCGGGCCTGGTGGATTCACAGGAGATGGAATTCTTAATTTTTTAAAAGATGAAGATGCAGAGGTCTACTATAAAAAGGAACTCCATAGAATGAATGCTCGTGTCTTTCGTATTGATGATGCAGACAAAAGATTGATCAGAACGTACTTTGAAGATCTTTGGATTAAGGACAATCCAGCAATTCAAACAGAGAAAATGAATGAAACAACCAAAAGGAGAGGTTGTACGATAGACGAGTATGATGTCACTGGGAATAACTGTACAACACATTCAGTTTCTGGAATAAAACTCTCTGGCTCAAAACTATTTAAAAGTGGTTATACTTCGCTTACTACTCATTTACCCATCGAAGCAGAGGACGACTTTACCGTCCCGATTTCTCTGCAACGACATTTAGCAAAAAGAGCAGCGGATATGTCTTCTATGTCCGTCATGGAGATGACAAAAAATTTTAAAACACAATATCCTAATAATGATAGCATCCACCCTTTAGAAAAATATCCCGGCAGAATGATCGACCAAGTTGCTGCGGAAATCGCTACTACTGGCAATTCTTTATCTCCGTACTCAGGTGGAACCATTGGTGGCCTTCCTGGAGGTTCTTATGACATTAACGAACAAGACTAAATTCTTTCTGCGTTGGAGTGGGATTGGAATTGTATCCATATTCTACTTTTTGGGTTTGATGATATCATCTTTTTCCTACTCTGATATCTACGATAAACAATCAATGCAGCTTACCAAAACCATACCCGTGACCGAGCATTGGGCAATAACTGAATCTTTAATTGAATCATTAAATGTAATTATTAACACAGCCTTTTTGGGTTTTATTATTTGCGTTCCCCTGATCCTGATTATATTCAAAAAAGTAAGATAATCCTGAATCCACCCAGACATAAACTTTTTATAATAATTAACAAAATCGATGTATCATCGTGAAATGGCTTCATAAGCAAAAATAGGTTTCTTACAACTAAAAAACAATATATTCAGACTGAAGAAATACGATTATTCAACATATTGTCAATAACTATTTAATTACGTCAAAAGATAGTTTGAAAAAATCAAAACAGACCAATCAATTTTAATCAGAGCAGCTTCACATTTTTTGAATTTCCCTGCATCAAATGATTTTTGCTGATTTACTCACTACCGATTAAAAAGTAGACTCCCCCGCTGACGGATAAAAGGGCAACACAGGACCAGGGAAATGGCGAAAGGCATCGTGCTTTGTCAGGGTGACAAGACTAAATGCGGCGGTAAAATTACCGCAGGAACAGCGCAGGGTTTTTCTTTCGGCAAGCCTCAGGCAAGGGAAGGCGATCCTGTTACCTGTGGGAAAAATGGCAAAACGTATCGAATCATTGGCGGTATATCTCACTATACCAGCGGACCCGATAATAAACGTATTGCCGGGTCGTTGGACAGCCATAGATCTTGCCCCTGCAAGGCGAAAATTATTCCTTCCAATCTTTACCCAACTTATACGCAGGAAGATGTTGCGGGGATACGGGGAATGGGGGAAAGAACTTTTCCTTTAGCAACTGAGCGGCAGCCTGAAATGCAGTCTGAACTTACACAAGTCGCACCAACAATCAGGGACGATATAAAACCTGAACCGCTGCCCCTACCCGCGCTGATTTTTCAAACCCTAAGACAGATGGATGATTATCAGGCTGACGATATGCGGCATGGTGATCTGGATATTGTCGCACTGAGAGACCGTTTTAATATTGACGTGCATGACGTTTCTACGAAGGTTAGTCCACATACTCTGAAATTAAAAGCGCCCATCGGATCCCATATATTCAAATCCCCGTATTCATTGCCTGATTTTGGGTTAAAAGAAATGCCATCCGTCAGTAAAGAACAATGTGCTGCATTGATGTTTGACGAGTTTCGCGAGCTGGCGAAGCTGTTTTCCTTTCATGGTGAATATAAAAATGTGATCACTGAGATGATTACGCATATGCAGGGAAATACAGGAAAGACCTTCAGGAGTTCGCTACTGGATAAGGCATTGAAACAGCAGATACTAAATGACGAATCTAAACATAGCTCATTGCTAACCATAAAAAACACATTAAAAGACATCATTGATTATGAAAAAAGAACAATCCCACACACAAAAAAAGAAGTATTTAAGACCTTATTAAATAAAAACTCCATCCTTCCTAAATTTAATCTTATAATAGACAGAATAAATGGACTTGTAATCAGCGTCCATGATACATGGTCAACTTACATAACCATTGAATCAATTTCCATCCAAAGTAACAAATACCATGCCATCATACATTATCGTATCCAGGACCATTTCGGCTTAGATGATCTTGACATTAAAAATCCGCTTTATAATAAGTTTAGAATTTTTCGTTTATGGTTTACTCTTCAACGGTGGAGTAAGTACAATTATCAACCATTCATCACTGAGATGAATGCTACTTTAGAGATATACGGGTGAAGATATGTATAAAAAATCTCTACCTGGATTAATAGTATTTCTTCTCTTTGCTTACATTTCAAGCAAAATAATAATACCTGTTGAGATTGTTGCTGTGCATGATGATGTCCTTCTTGTCAGACATTTTCCATTTTTAAAAAACAGGCAAATTGCATGGTGGGAAGCTAATAAAAAATGGTTAAAGGAAAAGTATGGAGTTCCTCATATACAAAGCGACGGTTATTACAATGTATTCATTCAAAATTTCGGAGAAGGTTATCAACCGGATCATGGAACTGATGAAGATTCTGATCTATTATGCTTCAATGATATGGTTTTTTCTTCACATTGCATTAAGAAGGACCCTTTATTATGGATCGGATGGAGTAAGAATTCTGGGCAATTTTATAGATAGAGTTGCATCAAAAAACATTTAAATTTAGCGTGTCTGAGGTAAATTTATAAGCAACTCCGCATTTTCAGGTTGTGGTTCACTCTTCAGCGTTGGGATGAATATGACTACAAACCGTTTATTACAGAAATGAACGCGACTGTTGACATAAGCGGCTGGAAAAATGAATAAACACAAAATAAGAACTTTCATAGGAATGATATTTTTTCAGGGCTTACCTACATTCTTTGGAGTTTTTTAACTCCTGTTGAGATAGTTGCAGTATATGGTAAAAATGAATGCAAGAAAGTTTATGACTGTCATGGTGACGTCATACTGGTCAGAAATTTCCCCCATTTAAAAAAAATGCAAATTACATGGTGGGAGAACAACAAAAAAATAATTAATGAAAAATATAACATTCCACACAAACGTGATGATGGTTACTACAGTATATCTATACAAGGATTTGGCGATGGATTTCGAGTTGACCGTGGAACGGATGAGGACTCAGATTTGCTATGTTTTTATGAAATACCAACCGAGGCTAGATGCATTAAGAAAGACCCACTAATAAATATTGGGTGGAGTAGAAACAGAGGTTTTTTTTACAACTAAAAACAATATACTCGCACTGAAGAAATACGATTAATTCATCTCTGGATTCATTATTTTTGTTACGCTGATAGTATATATATTTAAACGGGTAAGATAACTCAGATCGCCTCTGACATAAATCACCTGGCATCACCTGCACGAAAGCTGGATACAATTTGGAGTGTGCATTGTAAAAGGGAGAACGTTATTGGCCTGAAACTAAAGTAGGTAATTGAAATTACATGGTGCCGGTAATAGGAGTCGAACCTACGACCTTCGCATTACGAATGCGCTGCTCTACCAACTGAGCTATACCGGCATTGAGGCGGGTAACTACGGGGCAATAAGTTAGAAAAAACCGCCAAACGAGTCAAGTGGCAACATACCGCGGGCGGAACTTATCAGCATTCCCTGATAAAACCGTTCATATCGCAAACACCCACCTGTAGGTAGCGGCGCGATTTATCGCGCGGGTTTAAACCCCGGAGTTGCCTGAAAACCGCACGATAAATCGCGCCGCTGCGACTCCTTCAACCAAAGGTGTCTGCTGAACAGGAAAGATTCATCGCGCATATTATATTCAATTTTTTTGAATTCTTTCAGCAAATCCCTCAGCTTTTACTCACCCGGCGACAGGTCTATTCTCTCTCACATCGAGGCACAACGCCTCACCGATTAAACAAACTTCTGAGGAAATGACCATGAAATCCATCAAAACTTTCGTTGCAGTTGCCGCCCTGTCACTGGTTTCTTTCGGTAGCTTTGCGCAGAGCATCACTGCCTCCGCTTCTACCCTGGATGGCGCAGAAGCCAAAATCGCTGCACAGGCCAAACAGGCAGGGGCGTCATACAAAATCACCGGCGCACGCGTGGACAACGGTGCTTACCTGTCAGCTGAACTGACTAAATAGGGTAATAATTAGCACGATCACAGTTATCGCACTAATTATCAATTATGAAACGATAACTGTAGTTATTATTACTTTCATCGAAGGAACACAGCCTTCCAAACAAACAAATTAAGGATTAAGACCATGAAAACTATCAAAGCACTGTCAATCGCCGCTGTCGCCGCTCTTTCCCTGATGTCAGCAGCCAGCTTCGCGCAAAGCATCTCTGTTACCTCTTCAACGCTGGACGGTGCAGAAGCGAAAATCGCCGCGCAGGCAGCACAGCAGGGTGCACAGTACAAAATCACCGAAGCGAACACCAATAACCGTGTTCACATGACCGCAGAACTGTACAAATAACGGATGGTCGTACAGGGACGTGCCGGAAGAGGTCGCCGCAAGGCGGCCTTTTTCGCATCTGGAGACTGGACAGTTGCGCGATAAATCGCGTCGCTACAAATCAGTGACAAAAAAGGCACCATAAAAGGTGCCTGTTTTTCATCTGACAACACATCAAGCGCGTGGCGTATCGTCGCCCCAGCCAATCCATTTGTAGGTAGTTAACGCTTCCAGACCCATTGGCCCGCGCGCATGCAGTTTTTGCGTGCTGACTGCCACTTCAGCCCCAAGACCAAACTGGCCGCCGTCAGTAAAACGGGTGCTGGCATTGACGTACACCGCCGAGGAATCCACCTGATTAACGAAGCGGTTAGCATTGCCAATGCTGCGCGTCAGGATGCCATCGGAGTGCTGGGTGCCGTGTTCACGGATATGATCGATAGCCTCATCAATATTATCCACCAGCTTGACGTTAAGATCGTTCGACAGCCACTCATCGTCATACTCGGCAGCCTGCACCGCAACCACGCTGGCCGGGCCGTTCTGCACCAGACCAATTATGTTTTCATCGGCGTGCAGGGTAATTTTTTCATCCGCCATCCGTTGCAGGAAAGCCGGGATAAAACGCGCCACCTGATCACGATGAATCAGCAGCGTTTCCAGCGAGTTACAGGCACTCGGGCGCTGTTTTTTGGCGTTAACGATTACCGTCAATGCCGCCTCTGTCTCCATAGTTTCATCAAGGTAAAGATGACACACGCCGATCCCGCCGGTGATCACCGGGATGGTAGAGTTTTCACGGCACAGCTTGTGCAGGCCAGCGCCGCCACGCGGGATCAGCATGTCGACATAGCGATCAAGCTTCAGCAGTTGATTCACCAGTTCGCGATCCGGGTTCTCAATCGCCTGTACCGCACCCGCCGGTAAACCGTGCTGCATCAGGGCATTCTGAATCACCCGCACTGTCGCGGCGTTGGTACGATACGTCTCTTTGCCGCCGCGCAGAATCGCCGCATTGCCGGTTTTCAGACACAGCGATGCAACATCCACCGTCACATTGGGACGTGCTTCATAAATCACCCCAACCACACCGAGGGGTACGCGACGACGTTCAATACGCAGACCGCTATCGAGCAACCCGCCATCAATCAATTGCCCGACCGGGTCGGCCAGACGGCACACCTGACGCACATCATCGGCAATACCTTTCAGACGCTGCGGGTTGAGTGTCAGACGATCCAGCAGCGCTTCGCTCATACCGTTCTGGCGCGCATCGGCCAGATCCAGCTCATTGGCCGCAAGGATATCTGCGCTTTCCGCTTCCAGCCGATCGGCGATGGTCAGCAGCACCTGATTTTTCTGTGCGGTGGAGAGTTCCGCCAGTTTGTACGACGCTGCCCGCGCCGCTTTACCCATTTCTTCTAACATCATCCGCTCCTTAACTGACGATCATATCGTCGCGGTGCACCGCCACCGGGCCATATTCATAACCGAGGATCTCGCCAATCTGCTGGCTGTGATGCCCGGCGATCATCCGCATCGCATCGCTATTATAACGCGTTACGCCGTGGGCAATATCACGCCCCTCAAGGCTACGAATACGGATCACTTCCCCACGCGAGAAGTTGCCCTGCACCTCACGGATACCCTTCGGCAGCAGTGAGCTGCCGCGTTCAAGAATCGCCGCCAGCGCACCATCATCCACGGTGAGTTCACCGGCCGGTGGTGCGCCAAAGATCCAGCGTTTACGGTTTTCCAGCGGCGTTTGCTGAGCATGGAAACGGGTGCCAACTGGCTTACCTTCAATCACTTCGCCAATCACATTGCTACGGCTTCCGGCAGCGATAATCACGTCGATACCGGCGCGACAGGCCACATCCGCCGCCTGCAACTTGGTCGCCATACCGCCAGTGCCCAGGCCCGAGACGCTGCCACCCGCCAGGGTACGCAACGCATCGTCGATCTGGTGTACATCGCTGATCAATTCAGCTTCCGGGTTGCTACGCGGATCAGCGGTAAATAACCCCTGTTGATCGGTCAGCAACAACAATTTGTCGGCCCCGGCTAACATTGCCGCCAGCGCGGAGAGGTTGTCGTTATCGCCAACTTTAATTTCGGCGGTAGCAACCGCATCGTTCTCGTTGATCACCGGCACGATATGGTTGTCGAGCAGCGCACGCAGCGTATCGCGCGCATACAGGAAGCGCTCGCGATCTTCCATATCCGCACGCGTCAGCAGCATCTGGCCGATATGGATGCCATAAATGGAGAACAACTGCTCCCACAATTGAATCAGACGGCTCTGCCCCACCGCAGCCAGCAGCTGCTTTGAGGCGATGGTAGGTGGCAGTTCCGGGTAACCAAGGTGTTCGCGCCCGGCCGCCATAGCGCCCGAAGTAACGATAACGATACGATGGCCCGCCGCGTGCTGCTGTGCACACTGACGAACCAGCTCCACCATATGCGCCCGATTCAGTCGACGTGAACCGCCGGTGAGAACGCTGGTACCCAACTTGACCACAAGGGTCTGACTGCCACTCATGTTTTTCCTGCCATATAAGAAAAAAGTTCTGCGAAGGGACGTTTTATCAGGAGTGAGCAAGGAAGCCAACAGCCACCGGGGGAAAAGCACAAAATTCCCCGGACAATGCCGTAGACCAAAAGTTCGCGATTAACAAGAAAACAGAAAAACTGTCATAAAACTTTCATCGCCACCCGGTAAAAAGTCCCCGTGATTTATTACAAGTCCTTTCACGGGCATAACAAATTTTACTCATTGGGATTGATAGCAAAATGATGAAAAGCAAACTGGCATTAGTCGTCTCCGCGCTGGCTCTGGCCTCCACCGCACATGCCGCCGAAGTGTATAACAAAGACGGTAACAAACTGGACTTCTACGGCAAGGTGAAAGCTGAACACTACCTGAGCGACAATGCCAGCTCAGACGGTGACAAATCATACGTGCGCATTGGCTTTAAAGGCCAAACGCAGATCAACGACCTGATGACCGGTTACGGCCAGTGGGAATATCAGTACAACGTCAACAACTCGGAAGGTTCAGACGCCAACAGCGGCAACAAAACCCGCCTGGGCTTTGCCGGTCTAAAGTTCAGCCAGTACGGTTCATTTGACTACGGCCGTAACTACGGCGTGCTGTATGACGTGGAAGGCCTGACGGACGTGTTCCCGGAATTCGGTGGTGACGGCACCGCCCGCTCTGACAACTTTATGACCCAGCGCGCCACTGGCGTCGCCACTTACCGCAACAACAACTTCTTTGGCCTGGTGGATGGTCTGCGCTTCGCGCTGCAATATCAGGGCAAAAACGACGCCACCAGCGCCAACGCCCGTGGTAGCGCTACCGATACCTCCCGCCAGAACGGCGACGGCTACGGCGCATCGCTGGGTTACACCTTTGGTGACACCGGTATCAGCGCCATCAGCGCCATCACCTCTTCTGACCGCACCAACCAGCAGGAAGCCCGTACCTACGGTAAAGGCCAGAAAGCGGAGTCCTGGGGTGCTGGCCTGAAGTATGACGCCAACAGCGTTTACCTGGCCGCGATCTACACTGAAACCCGCAACATGACGCCAATCAGCGGCACTTATCAGGGAGCTTCAGTAGCCGGTGCGGCGAACAAAGCGCAGAACATCGAATTGGTGGCACAGTATCAGTTTGATTTCGGCCTGCGTCCGTCACTGGGCTATGTGCAGACCAAAGGCAAAGATATCGAAAACGGTATCGGCGATGCCGACCTGGTGAAATATATCGACGTGGGTGCGACTTACTACTTCAACAAAAACATGTCCATGATGGTGGATTACAAAATCAACCAACTGTCGGATGACAACAAACTGGCACTCAACAACGACGACGTTGTAGCTGTGGGCATGACTTACCAGTTCTAAAAACGTTTTACCCTCATTGTGTCTGTAATCAGAGGGCAGGCTCATCACCTGCCCTTTTTATTGGTTACGCGCTCAGCTTTACCGGTTGTTCATCAAATCCCGCAGCAGGTTTGAGATCCAGTTTCAGCTCATGCAGTGTCGCTTTAAGACGCTCGTGGAAGTTGCGCAGCGTCTCCTCAACTTTTGTATTGTTATCTTTGCCCTTGATGGCGGCAGCACTCCAGTTACCCGCTTTGTCGAACAGACCAAAGGTGTACTGGTAGGTAAAGTGATCTTCCTGGGCTTCCAGCTCCATCCACCAACCCCAGAATTCACGGCTTTCCGGTGCCGGTTTCACATTGATGCATACGGCAAGGCAATCAAAGAAGAAGCGTGTTTCTTCGCATTTCCCTTCACGAATATAGGGGCCAAGCTCGGTGAAGCGCTTAAGCAGACGGCTGCGGGGGTGACCACTCGGTAACGACATGCTAATTCTCCCTTTTCGATTAACGGACCGTGTAACGATTGCTACTTAGTCTTTTAACTGCTTTGCCAGCCAGTCGCAAATCTGATTTAGCGCTTTGTCGAAGCTACTGAAGACCGGTGCGGTTGGAATCATCAGCGTTTTCCCCTGTGCCGAGGAGCTGGCAATCATCCGCGCATCCTCTTCAGGACAGAACAGATCGTTGTTCCAGTAAGCCGCCAACATCGGGATCGGCGTACGGCGTCCCAACAACCCCTGGACTTTCAGCGAGTAGCGATTCAGTTCCGTACGCAGATTGCTGTCCGGGGTGGATGACATACCGAGGCGACTCGCCAGCATATCCATATACATATCCGGCAGCTGATCCTGACGCTGCGCATCGACAAACACGCCATGCACCATCGCACCCAGCGTGGCGACCGCACGCAAACGCGGCACTTCGAGATAAGCCAGTCGCGTTGCGACGTTGGCACCAAAACGGTAGCCAAATAACCCCACACGCGTGTGATCAATCCACGGGATGTTGTTCAGTTCACGCAGCACCTGCTGATGTAACTGGCTGGTGTCCTGATTCAGCGTCCATTTGCTGCTCAGCCCCACCGACGGCATATCCAGCGTCAGCATCGCGATACCGCGTGGAGCGAGGTAATCGTGGAACAGACGATAATGGTCGATTTGCAGCGAATCCAGCCCGCCGCACAGCATCACCGTCGGATAAGGCGCTTTGGCCTGCGCAGGCATATGCAGAAAGCCGGTCACCGGGCTGCCGCCGCTGATGGAGAAGGTCAGGGCTTTTAACTCGCCCGAAAGGCGCTGGGTGGCTTCTTCGTAAGCCCGGTTGGCGAGCACCTGCGCCTGATCGGCCAGCTCGTCACCTTTAATATAGGGATAGGCTGCCAGGCTGTAGAGATTGGCCGCGTGCAACCACTCCTGACCTGCCTGTTCAGGGTTTTCATCCTGCATCGCTTCCTGCTGCCACACCGCCGCCTGCTTCGACCACTCAAAATTCCAGTTGCCGCTGCGGTAGCCAATCACCGTATCCAGCAATTCATCGCTGGTGTGTTCAACATTGCTGATGGCGATACGCGCCAACACTTCGCTGATCTCCTGCGGCGTCAGTCCACGCCAGGTCCACAGCAGTTTGTTCAGCATGCGATACCAGCAATGCTGGGTATCCCCTTCCAGCGTGTTATGTACCTGGATTGGGCTATGGTGCTCACGTCGCACCAGGGCGGATGTTTCAGGGTGTTTGAAACGCGGTTTGAATAGCTCTTCGCTGAGGTTTTTGCTCGGCATCGTAAACTCTCTCCTGCGACGGTCACGGCGAGGATCAGTTTACTGCACCCGCACTGTCGGTGCGAGAGACAGAAAGCACAACGCCCGGCGAAACCGGGCGTTGTTTGCGTTACATCAATCAGCTTTTGACGATGGGGGGAATGTACACCACACCCATGTCCCACGGCTGTTCGATCCAAGTGTTCTGCGGGATATCGACGATGTAATCATCCACCAGCGCACGGCCTGCCGGTTTCGCAAAGATGGTGACGAAACGTGCTTTCGGGTACATATCGCGGATTGCCTGCGCGGTGCCACCGGTATCCACCAGATCGTCAATCACCACGAAGCCTTCACCATCACCTTCTGCGCGCTTCAGCACGGTCATCTCACGCTGATGGTCGTGATCGTAGCTGGAGATGCACACGGTATCGACGTAGCGAATACCCAGTTCACGCGCCAGCAATGATGCCGGCACCAGACCACCACGGCTTACCGCGATGATGCCTTTCCACTGTTCCACAGGAAGCAGGCGCTGGGCCAGTTTACGGGCATGAATCTGCAACATGTCCCAGGTGACGACGTATTTTTCGCTCATAAAAGGAGTCCCGGCCAATTGAAGTTGGCTTAAAAATGTGCAAGGGGGAATGGGTTGCGCGAGATTATAAGGATCTGTCGCATTAAAAACCAGCATCTGCACATCGGTTGCGGGTTTTTAACGCGCCTGATTACGCACCCGGCCAGAAACAGTGATATTCTCAGCCCCATCACGTCAGATGAGCTGACGGCGATCTTTCACTGGAACCCCGCGTGCGAGCGGCCTGTCCGCCACGCTGACACAGGAGACGCGTTGTGTCTGAATTGTCTCAACTTTCCCCCCAGCCGCTGTGGGATATTTTCGCCAAAATCTGCTCCATTCCACACCCGTCTTATCATGAAGAAGCGCTGGCCGAATACATCGTCGGCTGGGCCAAAGAGCAAGGATTTTGGGTTGAACGCGATCAGGTCGGAAACATCCTGATTCGTAAACCCGCCACCAAAGGCATGGAAAAACGCACGCCGGTCGCCTTGCAGGCGCATCTCGACATGGTGCCGCAGAAAAACAATGACACGGTGCACGACTTCACCAAAGATCCCATTCAGCCGTATATCGATGGCGAATGGGTGAAAGCGCGCGGCACCACGCTGGGTGCCGATAACGGCATCGGTATGGCCTCGGCGCTGGCAGTGCTGGCTGACAACAGCCTGACACACGGCCCGATTGAAGTGCTGCTGACCATGACGGAAGAATCCGGTATGGATGGCGCGTTTGGTTTACAACCAAACTGGTTGCAGGCCGATATCCTGATCAACACCGACTCAGAAGAAGAAGGTGAGATCTACATGGGTTGCGCGGGCGGTATCGATTTTATCACCACCCTCCCGTTGAGCCGTGAGGCAGTGCCTGCCGGTTATGAAACCCTGAAGCTGACGCTGAAAGGCCTGAAAGGCGGCCACTCCGGCGCAGATATCCACCTCGGTCTGGGCAATGCCAACAAGCTGCTGGCGCGCTTCCTCGCCGCCCATGCGCGCGCCCTTGATGTGCGTCTGATTGAGTTCACCGGCGGTACGCTGCGTAACGCCATCCCGCGTGAAGCCTTCGCGACCCTGGCGATCGACAGCCACAAAGTCGATGCGCTGAAATCGGCGGCGGCGCATTTCCAGGCGACGCTGCAAAACGAGCTGGGTATTAAAGAGAAGAACATCGCGTTGCTGAGCGAGCCGTTGGCGCATCAGGGCCAGGCGCTGACTGCCGACAGCCGTGATCGCTTCCTGAACCTGCTGAACACCACCCCGAACGGTGTGATCCGCAATTCAGACGTGGCGAAAGGCGTGGTGGAAACCTCGCTTAACGTCGGCGTGGTGACGATGGACCAGGACAACGCAGAAATCATCTGTCTGATCCGTTCGCTGATCGATACCGGTAAAGACTACGTGGTAGAAGTGCTGACCTCGCTGGGTGAGCTGGCGGGTGCTAAAACCGCACCGAAAGGCGGTTACCCAGGCTGGCAGCCGGATGCCGATTCGCCGATCATGGCGCTGACGCGTAAAACCTACGAAGCGCTGTTTAGCAAAACGCCGAACATCCAGGTGATCCACGCCGGTCTGGAGTGTGGTCTGTTCAAGAAACCGTATCCGAATATGGATATGGTCTCCATCGGGCCGACCATCACTGGCCCGCACTCCCCGGATGAGCAGGTTCACATCGCCAGCGTCGGTTTGTACTGGCAGCTGCTGACCTCATTGCTGAACGTTGTGCCAGAAAAAGTGTAACTATTTCGTAAAGTGACTAACCAGGCTCCGGCCTGGTTTTTTTATGCCTGTTAACAACCCCAGCATAATTCGCTACAAATCCCTCACATCACCTCCCTCTTTCACCAGTGGCTTTGGTTACAGCCAGTTTTAGCCGCCGTTACGCCCAGATGTCTGGATGGCTAATAAGATTTTGTGCTAGCTTATGCGCTTTCGTTTGTTGCCGAGCCTGGATGTTCAGGAAAAAATGCGCCCAATTCTCTTTATTAAAGGCCCTGTCCATGAGTGCGATTAACCGCCTGGAGATGCGTAATATCTCCATCGCTTTTGGCGGTTTTGCCGCGCTGACCGAGGTGGATTTCACCACCGACGGTGGCTCGGTGCATGCGCTGACCGGCGCGAATGGCGCGGGGAAATCAACACTGATGGCGGTGCTGGCCGGTGCCCACAGCCATTATCACGGCGAGATCCTGCTCGACGGTGCTCCCGTCACCATTCGCTCACCGCGCGATGCTAAAAAACTGGGTATTCATCTGGTCCAGCAGGAAGTGGATGTGGCGCTGGTGCCACAGCTCAGCGTGGCGGAAAACATCCTGCTTGATCATCTGGCAGAACCCGGCCACGGCTATCGCTGGGGCGAGATCCGTCGCCAGGCGCGTGCGCTGCTGGAGCAGTTGGAAGTGAACATTGATGTCAAACGCCTGGTGGAACGCTGCTCGCTGGCGGAGAAGCAGCAGATTTTGCTGGCACGCGCCCTCTCCCACCACTGCCGCTTCCTGATTCTGGATGAACCCACCGCGCCGCTTGACCAGCATGAAAGCGAGCGTCTGTTTAACGTGGTACGCCGTTTACAGGGCAACGGCATTGGCGTGGTGTTTATTTCCCACCGTATCCATGAACTGAAAGCGATTTGCGACCAACTGACGGTGCTGCGTGACGGACGGTTAATCGAAACCGCACCGATGGCCGCACTCAGCGGTGAACAAATCGTCGAGAAGATGCTCGGCCACCAGCTGACCGATGTCTACCCGCCACGTCGTGAACGTCAGTCGCAACCGCTGTTGCTGTCGGTGGAAGGTCTGCACGACGACCAGTTGTTGCAGGATATCTCGCTGCGTCTGCATAAAGGGGAGATCCTGGGGATCGCCGGTCTGGCCGGTGCCGGGAAAACCGAGCTGTGCAAAGCATTATTTGGTGCCAGCAAAAGCCGCGTCAGCAAAGGCGAGTTACATGGTAAGCCGTGGCAGCCGCGTTCCCCGCACGATTCGGTAGAAAATCGCATGGCGCTGGTGCCGGAAGAACGGCGTAAAGAAGGCATCTTTATTGATGAGTCGGTGGCGATGAACCTGAGCATCAGCGCCGATAACAGTTTCTCCCGCTGGAGCCTGTTTGGTCATCGCCAGGCCTGGCGCTGGGCGGAAGAGGTGATTAACCGCCTCAACGTGCGTACCACTGGTCCGGCGCAGACGCTGCGCCGCCTGTCCGGCGGTAACCAGCAGAAAGTGGCGATCGGCAAATGGCTGCGCAATAACGCTGACGTGCTGATTTTTGATGAACCGACTAAGGGTGTCGATATCAAGGCGAAAACCGATCTGTTCAGCCTGATCGACGGTTTAGCGCGGGAAGGCAAAGGCATCATCTACGCTTCGGGCGAGTTTTCCGAACTGGTGGGCCTGTGTGACCGTATTTGTGTGCTCTGGGATGGGCGCATTGTGGCAGAAATGGAGGGACGTGAGGCCACAGAAGAGACGCTTTTGCTTTATTCCACCGGAGGAACCCCTGCGTGAGCAGCAAAGAAATAATCCTGAACCCGCAGCCTTCTCTGCGCCATCAACTGTTTGATTTTCTCTATAAATGGGGCATGTTGCTGACGGTGGTGATCCTGATCGCTGCCTTTGGCCTCGCGTCAGACAGCTTCCTTGAACCCACCAATATCATCAACATTCTTCGCTCGATCGCCATTGTGACGGTGATTGCGATTGGCGTGTCAATCTCGCTGACCATCGGCGGCTTTGACTTGTCGGTTGGCTCCACCGCGTCGTTAGCAAACGCGCTGGTGATTTCGCTGTTCGTCTGGTACGGCTTTGGCACTACCGAGGCGATCATTATCACCCTGCTGCTGTGCACCCTTGTGGGCCTGTTTAACAGCTTCCTGATTGTGGTGCTGCGCATTCCCGACATGCTGGCGACCCTTGCCACCCTGTTCGTGATTCAGGGCGTGGCAATGACCTACAGCTTTGGCGGCTCGATTACCGAGAACATGGTGATGCCAAATGGCGACATGGCGGAAGGGGCCATTCCGGCAGGTTTTAACCTGCTCGGCCAGGTACCAACCATCGTCATTATTATGCTGGTGGTGACCGTGGTCGCCCAACTGGCGTTGTCGCTGACCAAACATGGCCGCCGTATGTATGCCCTTGGCGGCAACCCGGAAGCGGCGCGTCTCTCCGGCATTCGCACCACCCGCTATCGCGTGCTGGCTTATGTGATCGCCTCACTGCTGGCGGGTCTGGGCGGCATCTTGCTGGCATCGCGTATTGGCTCGTCACAGGTGAATGCCGGTGGCGGCTATCTGATGGATGCGGTGGCGGCGGCGTGGATTGGCTTCTCGCTGGCCGGTTCCGGCAAACCTAACGCGCTCGGCACCCTGGTGGGTGCGGTGATCCTCGGCGTGCTGCAAAACGGGCTGGTGATGCTTTCCGTGCCTTACTACGCGATGGACATTATTAAAGGCCTGGTGCTGGCTCTGGCCCTGGCGATTACCTATATCCAGCGCCGCTAAGGCGCTTCCCTTGAGAAAGAGAACAACATGAAAAAAATCACCCTTTCGCTGCTGGCCGTAAGCCTGCTGAATGCCAGCGCCGCCTTTGCCGACACCGTGGTGCCGGTACCTGCCGCCATCGCTAATCATCAGGGACCGGTGCGTATCGCAATTATTCGTAACCTCGGTTCTGACGATAACACCACCCAGTTTGTCGCCGGTGCGATTCAGCAGGGCCGCCAGTTGGGCTTTAAAGTCAGCACCTTTCTGAGCAACGGTGATGACGCTC
Organism: Pantoea phytobeneficialis; assembly: GCF_009728735.1. NCBI lineage: Bacteria > Pseudomonadati > Pseudomonadota > Gammaproteobacteria > Enterobacterales > Erwiniaceae > Pantoea > Pantoea phytobeneficialis. The sequence continues at coordinate 949,031 of NZ_CP024636.1, read as the reverse complement.
GCTTCCAGGATTTCGTCAGCCAGGCCATCAGCCAGAAGTATGACGGCATCATCCTGTCTCACGGTAAAGAACCCTACTCCACCGCGCTGGTGAAGCGTATCGCTGATGCCGGAATTAAACTGTCGGTGTTTGATACTCCGGTGGATACCCCGGTGAACGGTGTGACGGTGACGGCGCAAAATGATGCGTCACTGGCGCAAGAGTCACTCGGCCAGATGATCAAAGATTTCAACGGCAAAGCGAATATCGTCAAGCTGTGGGTCGGTGGCTTCCCGGCGATGGATCGCCGCCAGGTGGTGTATGAAAAACTGCTGAAAGAGAATCCAGGCATTCATCAGCTGGAGTCGATTGGTGCCGTTTCTTCTGACGTTCAGGGCGACACCGCCAACAAAATTGGCGCGATTCTGGCCAAGTACCCGAAAGGGAAGATTGATGCCATCTGGGGTTCGTGGGATGCCTTCAGCCAGGGGGCTTACAAGGCGTTGCAGGAGAATGGTCGTACCGAGATCAAGCTTTATAGTATTGATGTCTCCAACCAGGACCTGCAACTGATGCACGAGAAGAACAGCCCGTGGGTGCAGACGGTAGCGGTTGATCCAAAAACCATCGGTGCGGTGAATATGCGCCTGGTGGCGAATAAAATCGCCGGTGAAGCCACCCCTGCCAGCTACGAGTTTAAAGCGTCGGCAATTTCGCAGCAGCAGCTGAACAGCCAGCAAGGTGCAGTGAATGTGGCGTCGCTGAACAAAATTATTCCGGGCTGGGGCGAAAACAGCGATTTCGTCGCTCCGTGGTTCGCCACGCTGGAAGCGAAGTACGGCAAGAAATAATTTTTGCCCTCACCCTAACCCTCTCCCGCAAGCGGGAGAGGGGACCGATCGAGCCTGTGGCACACCTCCCTCTCCCTCATGGGAGCCGATCGAGCCTGTGGCACATCTCCCTCTCCCTCATGAGAGCCGATCGAGCCTGTGGCACATCTCCCTCTCCCTCATGGGAACCGATCGAGCCTGTGGCACATCTCCCTCTCCCTCATGGGAGCCGATCGAGCCTGTGGCACATCTCCCTCTCCCTCATGGGGACCGATCGAGCCTGTGGCACATCTCCCTCATGGGAACCGATCGAGCCTGTGGCACATCTCCCTCTCCCTCATGGGAACCGATCGAGCCTGTGGCACATCTCCCTCTCCCTCATGGGAACCGATCGAGCCTATGGCACATCTCCCTCTCCCTCATGGGAGCCGATCGAGCCTGTGGCATATCTCCCTCTCCCTCATGGGAGAGGGCCGGGGTGAGGGTATCAGCCCGCACCTCACTACAACCCCAGCAACAACTGCCTTTCCAACTGTGGATTCACCAGCGTGACATGCAATCCCACCAGCCTGACGCCCCGTCCGGCACGGCGTTCATCCCAGGTTTTGCGCGCCACGGCGATCATGTCCTCTTTATTCAGCACCGGCCAGATATGCTCCTGGGTCGTCAGCTGGAAATCATTAAACTTCAGCTTCACCCCCTGACGAGCGATCAGTTTATCCGGGCGAATTCGCGTCAAACGACGCTCCAGCTCCTCGTACAGATAATCAATAATCTCCAGGCACTGCTCCCAGCGATGAATATCTTCCATCAGGGTGCGTTCAACGCCGAGAGATTTGCGTTCCCGCTCCACCACCACGCCACGCTCATCAACGCCGTGGCTGCGCTCCCACAACACCCGGCCAAATTTGCCGAAGCGTTTGAGCAGACGCGCCAGGTCGGTTTGCTGCACATCGCCACAGGTCAGAAGCCCCATCTCCTCCAGTTTTTTCGCCGACACTTTGCCAACACCCGGAATTTTGCTCAGCGGCAGCGTCAGCAAAAAATCCGGCATCGCCTGCGGCGTAATGACGAACTGGCCGTTGGGCTTGTTCAAATCCGACGCGATTTTGGCGAGAAACTTAATTGGCGCGATACCTGCTGATGCGGTGAGCTGCGTTTCCCGCCAGATGTCGGCGCGGATCGCCTGCGCCATCAAAGTGGCAGATCCCTGACAATGTGGACTGTCGGTCACATCAAGGTAAGCTTCATCCAGCGAAAGCGGCTCAATCAGGGAAGTATACCGGGCAAAGATCGTGCGGATCTGGCGCGAGGCTTCTTTGTAGGCTTCGAAACGTCCGGGCAGCAGACGCAGATGTGGGCAGAGCTTTAACGCCATCGCGGTAGGCATCGCGCTACGGACGCCATACTCGCGTGCCGGATAGTTGGCGGTACTGATGACGCCACGCTGTACCCGGCTGCCGCCAATGGCGATGGGGATATCACGCAAAGAGGGATCGTCGCGCATTTCAACTGCCGCGAAGAAGCAGTCCATATCGACATGAATGATCTTACGCATACCCCCTCCGAATACTGGATAAGTATACAGCATCGAAAGATATCAGCAATATTTGTCGCTGCCAGCATTAAAGTTTACAAATTTATGGCCGTAATCCCATTGAGAAATGGCTATTTTCTCAGCCACCGGCTTGATTAAACGCCAGACAATGTTAATGTTGCGCTGCGGTAGCGGATATTTCCGATAATGCAATACAGAGACGTTATGCGTCAGAGTTTTTCTTCACTTCAAGGTACACACAGAATGGGCAGAATCGCATTATTCCTTGCGATGATTGTTATGCCGGTCCTTAGCTGGGCAATGACGCCAGAGCCAGTTAACCCACAGGCTCCGGTCAGTAAAGAACTAAAAAAACAATTACTTGGCACGCCGGTTTATATTCAGATCTTCAAGGAAGAACGCACGCTGGAACTGTACGGCAAGATCGGTAATGAATATCGTCTGCTGGATAGCTACCGCATTTGTAATTTCTCTGGCGGCTTGGGACCCAAACGCCGTGAGGGCGATTTTAAAAGTCCGGAAGGATTTTATAGCGTCAAGCTGAATCAGTTAAAACCGGATAGCCACTATTATCGCGCCATCAATACCGGCTTCCCGAATCAATTTGACCGTGATAATGGTTACAGCGGCAAATATCTGATGATTCACGGCGACTGTAAGTCAATTGGCTGCTATGCCATGACCAACGCCTACATGGACGAGATTTATACCTATGTGAACGCGGCGCTGCGTAACGGCCAGCAAGAGATCGCCCTGAGCATCTTCCCGTTCCGTATGACCGACAGCAATATGCAGCGTCATCGCTACTCCACTTACGCCAGCTTCTGGCGTCAGTTGCAGCCGGGCTATGCGTACTTTGAGAAGTACCATCAGCCGCCGACGGTCAACGTGACCGCCACCGGCCAGTATGCGGTGAACAGCAGTCCGGCGGTGATGACCGCGCCAGACGCTGCATCAAAATCATTCCTGGCGCTCTCCCAGGCAAAATAATACCCATTCACCTGGCACTATCCGGTGCCAGGTTTCATTTCCCGTTAGCGGTTGCGTTGCAATCACCGTCACCACATCCTGCGGCGTGGTCTGCTGCTGAAAATCAATTTCCACATCCTGATCAAGCAACTTCGCTTTACCAAAGGGCGCACGGCGGGTGATCCAAAACAGATTGGTGGAACAGAACGCCATCAGATAACGTCCGTCCGACAACAGCATATTAAACACCCCTTTCTGCCGCAGTTCCGCCGCCAGCTCGGCGATATAACGGAACACCGCAGGCCAGTTACCCGGCGTACGCGGATAACGCGTGGTGAGTTTGTGCAGGATCCAGCAAAACGCTTTTTCACTGTCCGTCTCGCCAACCGGACGGAAATGGCCGGTATCAAGCTGACGATACCCTTTCAGCTGGCCGTTGTGCGCATAGGTCCAGTTACGGCCCCACAGCTCGCGAGTAAAGGGATGGGTGTTTTCCAGCGACACTTCGCCACGATTCGCCTGGCGGATATGGGCCACCACCGAATGTGACTTGATCGGGTATTCCTGTACCAGACGGGCAATCGGCGAGTTAAAGCTCGGCAGCGGATCTTTAAAGGTGCGGCACCCTTTATCTTCGTAAAAGGTAATGCCCCAGCCATCTTTGTGCGGCCCGGTTCCGCCGCCACGCTGTACCAGACCGGTAAAACTGAAACAGATATCCGTGGGGACATTGGCGCTCATCCCGAGCAATTCGCACATAGCTACCGCCTTAGTAAAATCCTCCCACTGACGTGGGAGGAGAAGCCACGACTTACTTCACCATCTCTTTTTCAATCAGCAGCATCAGAATATGGATCACTTTAATGTGAATCTCCTGGATGCGGTCAGCGTAGCCAAAATGCGGCACACGGATTTCGATATCCGCCGTTCCTGCCATCTTGCCACCGTCTTTACCGGTCAGGGTGATCACTTTCATGCCCTGCGCGCGTGCGGCTTCCACCGCTTTGATGATGTTGGCGGAGTTGCCAGAGGTGGAAATACCCAGCAGCACGTCCCCCGCACGGCCCACCGCTTCGATATAGCGAGAAAACACGTAATCGTAACCAAAATCATTGCTGACGCACGACAGGTGGCTGACATCAGAGATAGCGATGGCCGGATAGCCAGGACGGTTTTCACGGTAACGCCCGGTCAGTTCTTCAGCGAAGTGCATGGCATCGCAATGCGAGCCGCCGTTACCGCAGGAGAGAACTTTGCCGCCCGCTTTGAAGCTATCCGCCAGCATCACTGCGGCGCGCTGAATCGCGTGGATATTGGCTTCATTGCTGAGGAAGTTATTCAGCGTATCGGCGGCTTCATTAAGCTCTGACCGGATAATGTCCTGATACATAGGGATGTCCTTTAGAGGAAAGATTGACTCCGCAAGTTTAACGGAATGGCGTTAAGGCGCAAAGCATCCAGACCTGACGTCTGGCGGGAAAAAGCGTCGGGTTATGTGTCAGATCAATCTGCCAGGATGATTTTGTGAGTTTGGTTGTAATTGCGTTGTAAACAGATTGATAAATTTTCGCGGCTGCTCTAAACCTTAACACATAACAGGTCAGACCTCTTACAACTTACGGAGCGGTTCATTATGCTGGTTGCCTCAATCGTTGCGACGCTGATATTGATTAGCGCCCTCTTCTATCATCAACTTTCTCTGCGGCTGAGCAGTGCCATTCTGCTGTTGTGGACCGCTGCGCTGGCGTTTAGCGGGCTGTGGACACCCTGGTTGCTGCTGCCTCTCGCGATCATCCTGCTGCCGTTTAACCTGCCGACCATGCGTCGCAGCATGTTTTCCAAACCGATGTTACATAGCTTCCAGAAAGTGATGCCGCCGATGTCGCGTACGGAAAAAGAAGCGATTGATGCGGGTACCACCTGGTGGGAAGGTGATTTGTTTCGTGGCAAACCGGATTGGCAGAAACTGCACAACTATCCGCAGCCGCGATTGACGGAAGAAGAACAAACCTTCCTGGATGGCCCGGTGGAAGAAGCCTGTCGTATGGCGAACGATTTCCAGATCACCCACGAAATGGCTGATCTGCCGCCAGAGCTGTGGGCCTATCTGAAAGAACATCGTTTCTTCGCCATGATCATCAAGAAAGAATACGGCGGACTTGAGTTCTCAGCTTACGCCCAGGCGCGCGTACTGCAAAAACTGGCTGGAGTCTCAGGCATTCTGGCGATCACCGTTGGCGTACCGAACTCCCTCGGCCCCGGTGAACTGCTACAGCATTACGGCACCGATGAGCAGAAGGATCACTATCTGCCGCGCCTGGCGCGTGGCGACGAGATCCCATGCTTTGCTCTGACCAGCCCGGAAGCCGGCTCCGATGCCGGGGCCATTCCCGATACCGGCGTGGTGTGCATGGGTGAGTGGCAGGGTAAGCAGGTACTTGGCATGCGCCTCACCTGGAACAAACGCTATATCACGCTGGCACCGATCGCCACCGTGCTTGGTCTGGCGTTTAAACTGTCCGACCCGGATCATCTGCTGGGCGAGACGGAAGAGTTGGGGATTACCTGCGCGCTGATCCCGACCCACACCCCAGGCGTGGAAATTGGTAACCGCCACTTCCCGCTGAACGTGCCCTTCCAGAACGGTCCGACGCGCGGCAAAGATATCTTTGTGCCGATTGATTACATTATTGGCGGCCCGGCAATGGCCGGTCAGGGCTGGCGTATGCTGGTGGAATGCCTGTCCGTTGGTCGTGGTATCACCCTGCCCTCCAACTCCACAGGCAGCCTGAAAACCATCGCACTGGCGACCGGTGCCTACGCGCACATCCGCCGCCAGTTCAAAGTCTCCATCGGCAAGATGGAAGGGATTGAAGAACCGCTGGCACGCATTGCCGGTAACGCCTATGTGATGGATGCGGCGGCAATCCTTATCACCAGCGGCATTATGCTCGGCGAGAAGCCAGCGGTGCTGTCGGCGATTGTCAAATATCACTGCACCCATCGCGGCCAACAATCGATTATCGATGCGATGGATATCGCCGGTGGCAAAGGCATTATGCTCGGCGAGAACAACTTCCTTGCCCGCGCATACCAGGGTGCCCCGATTGCGATCACCGTCGAAGGCGCCAATATCCTGACGCGTAGCATGATTATCTTCGGCCAGGGTGCGATTCGTTGCCATCCGTGGGTGCTGGAAGAGATGAATGCGGCGGCGAAAAATGATTTGGTCGCGTTTGACCGTGCATTGTTCAGCCATATCGGCCATGTCGGCAGCAATAAAGTGCGTAGCCTGTGGCTTGGTCTGACCGGCGGTCGTACCAGCGCCACCCCAACCCGTGACGCCACACGCCATTATTATCAGCAGATTAACCGTCTGAGCGCCAACCTTGCCCTGCTGTCGGACGTCTCGATGGCAGTGCTGGGCGGCAGCCTGAAACGCCGTGAACGCATCTCCGCGCGCCTTGGCGATGTGCTGAGCCAACTCTATCTGGCATCAGCCACGCTGAAACGCTATGAAGATGAAGGACGCAATGAAGCCGATTTGCCGCTGGTGCACTGGGGCGTACAGGATGCGCTGCATCAAGCCGAAGTGGCGATTGATGACCTGCTGCGCAACTTCCCGCATCGCCTGGTGGCTGGCGCGCTACGTATGGTGATCTTTGCTGGTGGGCATCACTGCCCGGCGCCGTCTGATAAGCTCGACCACAAGCTGGCGAAGTTGTTGCAACTGCCGTCAGCCACTCGCACCCGTCTGGGACGTGGTCAATATCTGACACCGAGCGCACATAACCCGGCTGGACAACTGGAACAAGCGTTGCAGGATGTGATGGCGGCTGAAGTGATTCACGATCGCCTGTGCAAACAGCTGAAGAAAAATCTCTCCTTCACCCGTCTGGATCAACTGGCCCAGCGTGGCCTGAAAGAGGGTTGGATTGATGAGACAGAAGCCCAGGTCCTGACCCGTGCCGAAGTCAGTCGCTTGCGTGCGATCAACGTTGATGAGTTTGCACCGGAAGCGCTGGCGGTACCCAAACCGCAAAGCAAAGCGCCCACCCGCGCCAGTGAAGCGGCATAAACGATGACGAAACGCGCCGCACGAAGTCGTAGCGGCGCGATTTATCGCGCTTGCTGAACGATTTATCCCGCCTGACGAATCCGGGCAATCAATCCATCAACATCATCAATATGGTTAGCCGCCAGAATCAACGTGCGTCCCAGGGTGATGCAGCTGCGGATGCACTCGGTACGCATCGCATCATCGCCAATCAGTTTGAAATCCGCCACATGCGACATCCCTACGGTACGGCGAATCAGCTCGGTGCCGCAGTAACCGATGGTATCGCTCCAGACTTTACGCAGGAAGGCTGCGGCATAACCCGGATATGCCAGCGCCACGTCGGAGGTTTTGGCGGCAGCCAGCTCGAGGAAACGGCTCTCGAAAATGCTCCAGACCTGATGAACATCGCTCAGGCGACGTTCGCGCGCTTCCGCCGCTTCACGCGGGGCCAGCAGACCCGGCAGGCAGCAGTAGTTAATCAGCAGGTTCCCCAGCGCGGTGCCAACATCAAAACCAATCGGACCGAAGTAGCCAAATTCCGCATCAATCGCTTTCAGGCTGCCATCCGCCACAAAGATTGATCCGCTGTGAATATCGCCGTGTAACAAGGCTTCCGCATCGGCAAAGAAACGGTGCTTCAGACCAGCCACCGCAATTCTCAGCGCATCATCGCTGCGCAGGCTTTCCACCAGCGATTGCAGCGCTGCCGGATATTTGTTGCGTTCATGGTCGATATAGGGGTCGTTGAAGAACAGATCTTCAGTGATTTCACACATCTCCGGGTTGATAAAGCGCGCAACTTCGGCTTTTTTCTTATGCGGATGCAGAATGAAATCGGAGGTATGGAATAGGGTCTGCGCCAGGTATTCGCCCAATTGGCTGGCCGCCTGCGGATAATATGCGCCTTTCACCAGCTCACCACGCCAGATGCGATGGCTGGAGAGATCTTCCATCACCATCACCGCCAGATCGGCATCGTAATGGGTTACGTGCACGGTATGCTGCGGGCAATGTTTGTAGTGTTCTACCAACGTCTGCGCTTCCAGACGGGCACGATCCAGGGTTAACGGCCAGGATTCACCGACGCAGCGCACATAAGGCAGCGCCTGCTTAACCACCACACGGCTGACGCCCTGGTTGTCGTAAATCTTAAATACCAGGTTAAGATTTCCATCACCGATCTCCTCGGCGCTCACCAGCGCTGACGGATCGTCCACACCGCCAAATTGTTTTGCATATTCCACAGCATCGGCAGCGGTGAACGTACGGTATTGCGACATTGCCTGTTCCTCGTGAATCGTAAGTAATAAGCCGTTCAGACGTCTATACATCCGTCACGCATGTTGGCACAATAGCCGCCATTAACGCAACAGGGATTTCACACCATGCAAACACTTCGCACTACCAGCCTGGAAATTCGCGATAACCAGCTCTGGATCCTCGACCAGCAGGCGCTGCCCCAGCAGAAAAATTGGTTGCCTGCACACGATGTCGTACAACTGGTTGATCATATCCACGCATTGCGGGTGCGTGGCGCACCGTTAATCGGCCTTTCCGCCAGCCTGCTGCTGGCGTTACTGGCGGAACAGGGCATGGCGCAGGCGGCACTGGCTGAAGCGCTGGAGGTACTGCGTGCGGCGCGTCCGACGGCGGTGAATCTGATGAACAACCTCGATCGTATGAAAGTGGCGCTGGCACACCCGGATTTTGTCAGCGCGCTGACCCACGAGGCACTGCGCCTGGTAGAGGAAGATAAACAGCTGTGCGACAACATTGCCCGGGCAGGTAGCGCGTTAGTGAAGCCAGGCAGCCAGTTGCTGACCCACTGCAACACCGGAGGCCTGGCGACCGCAGGCGTGGGCACCGCGCTGGGGGTGATTGCTCATGCGCACCAGCAGGGTAAGGTGAAAAATGTTTGGGTGGATGAAACCCGTCCGTTATTGCAGGGGGGCCGCCTGACCGCATGGGAATTGGGTGAGTTGGGGATTCCTTACCATCTGATCACCGATTCAATGGCTGCCAGCCTGATGGCGCGCGGCGTGGTTGATGCCATTTGGTTTGGTGCGGATCGCATTGCGGCCAATGGCGATGTGGCGAATAAAATAGGCACCTACAGCCTGGCGGTGCTGGCGCAGTACCACGGCGTACCGTTCTATGTAGCGGCACCGCATACCACGCTGGACCGCCTGTGCCCGAATGGCGACGCCATTCCGATTGAACAACGCGCCGCCAGCGAAGTCACCGGCGTAGCAGGCAGTTTTGGCAGCGTGCAGTGGGCACCAGAGAACGCTGCCGTTTACAACCCGGCGTTTGATGTCACGCCCGCGGCGTTAATCAGTGGTTGGGTGCTGGATACCGGCGTGGTGACGCCTGAGCAGGTTAAAGAGGGGATTTTTCAGGTTAGGTGAGGTGCGGTGAGGGGAGATGCGGTCTGTTACCCTCACCCCGGCCCTCTCCCATGAGGGAGAGGGAGATGTGCCATATGCCAGATTGACTCGATCAGTCCCCTCTCCCGCTGGCGGGAGAGGGTTAGGGTGAGGGTCATAACTCGCGCCAAATCAAGCCAGACGCGGATAAGCATCCGCAATGCTGTCGCCAGTGAAGTTCGCAATCCAGCCTTCCTGGTTGTCGAAAATACGGATGGCGGTAAAGTGCGGCTCAGAACCCATATCAAACCAATGCGGCGTGCCAGCCGGCACTGAAATCAGATCCTGTTTTTCACACAGGATCTGGTACACCTGACCATCCAGATGCAGGCAGAACAGACCTGAACCTTCAACAAAGAAGCGAACTTCATCTTCGCTGTGGGTATGTTCATTGAGAAACTTGCTGCGCAGCGCTTCTTTCTGCGGGTTGTCGGCACGCATGCTCAACACATCCCAGCTCTGATAACCTTTTTCGGCCACCAGACGATCGATCGCATGCTGATAAGCTTTGATCACCGTGTCAGAATCCGGGGTGGCACCCAGATCGCGATCTGCTTCCCAGCGTTCAAAACGCACGCCTTTGGCGTTGAGACGCTCGCGAATCGCTTCTGCATCGGTACTGTGCCACACCGGCTGGCTGGCTTCGGTATCGGTAAAAATGGTCAGTGCACTCATCCTAAATCGACTCCGGGTTAATCTGGGAAAAATCATTTACCTGACGATGACGGCTTTCGCTATCCGCCTCGCCGCGAATTAATTGCAGGGTATGCCAGCCCGCTTCGGCAGCGGCATCCAGTTCCTGATGAATATCGGACAGGAACAACAGTTCCGACGGCGCATAACCAATCTGCTGCGCAATATTGCGATAGGACTGGGTTTCGCGCTTGGCACCGACGCCAGTGTCAAAATAGCCGCTAAACAACGACGTTAAATCACCTTCATCGCTGTAGCCAAATAATAATTTCTGCGCCGCCACGGAACCGGAGGAATATACGTACAGCGCCTTGCCCTGCTGTTGCCAGCGTTCAAATGCGGGTAACACATCCGGGTAGAGATGGCCGGTAAACTGGCCACTGACATAGCCATCTCGCCAGATCATGCCCTGCAACGCTTTCAGGCCGGGTGATTTGCGATCCTGATCGATGTAGCTCAGCAGGGTAGCAATCACCTCGTCCAGCGAAGCTTGCGCTGCGCCGGACTCCTCACGTACCGCCGCAAGCGCCGCCGCCACTGGCGCGTCGTCCTGATGTTCACGAACAAACGCCGTCAGATGCTGGCGGGCATAGGGGAACAGCACGTTGTGGACAAAGCGAATATCGCTGGTGGTGCCTTCAATATCGGTAACAATTGCGCGAATCATCTGGCCTCCAGCAGCCGACGTTGTAGTTCACATTCAAACAAAAATTCCAGCCCTTCCAGATGACGGCGGGCTTCATTGACGTCTTTGCCCCAGCAGGTCAGACCGTGGCCGCGGAGCAAAAAGCCGTAACGCAGCGGCGTCTCACGGGAAAAAGCCGCGATACGTTCCGCCAGCGCATCAATATCCTGGTCGTTATCGAACAGGGGAATCGCGACAGTGTTAAGGTGAGTCTCCTGACCGGCGAGGGTTTTCTGCATCTCATAACCACTCAGCAGCAACGCGCTGCCCTTTTCCACGCGCGACAGTACCGTCGAGTTCACCGTATGGGTATGCAACACCGCGCCTGCTTGCGGAAACAGGCGATAGATTAAGGTATGCAGGCCGGTTTCCGCCGACGGCTTACGCCCGGAGGGTACCGCGTTAGTGGCGATCTCTACCTGAATAAAGTCATCGCGCGTCAGACGCCCTTTATCCTTGCCTGATGCGCTCAGCAGGCAGTATTCGTCATCCTGACGCACCGACATGTTGCCGCCAGTGGCCGGTGCCCAGCCTTTTGCGCCAATCCAGTGGCAGGCCGCCACCAACTGTTCCAGTGGAAGAAAATCGGTCATAGCGATGTTGATATCCCGCAGGTTAGTTTGGACGTCTAAGCGTCTCGATTGCCAAATATTAACATCCTGTTTATAGTGGCAGCAACAGAGGGTTAACTCCGCAACGACATTCGCGCTGAAGGCAAAGATCAATGACGCAGCACAACCTGATTCCCGAGAGCAAATTACCGGCGCTCGGCACCACCATTTTTACCCAAATGAGCGCGCTGGCGCAGCAATATAACGCTATCAACCTGTCTCAGGGCTTCCCTGATTTTGATGGTCCACGTTACTTACAGGAGCGCCTGGCGTATCACGTCAGCCAGGGAGCAAACCAGTACGCCCCGATGACCGGTGCGCTGCCGCTGCGCGAAGCCATCGCCGCCAAAACCGCTGAGTTGTATGGCCACCAGCCAGACGTCAACAGCGATATTACCGTCACCGCCGGTGCCACCGAAGCCTTATATGCCGCCATCACCGCGTTGGTGCGCCCGGGCGATGAAGTGATCTGTTTCGATCCCAGCTACGACAGCTATGCCCCGGCGGTACAACTGGCTGGTGGCGTGCTGAAACGCATCGCCTTGCAGCCACCGGGTTTCCGCGTCGACTGGGCTGAATTCCGCAGCCTGCTGAGTGCTAAAACCCGTCTGGTGATCCTGAATACGCCGCACAATCCTTCCGCCACCGTATGGCGCAAAAGCGATTACGCTGCGCTGTGGCAGGCGATCGCCGAGCAGGAAATCTATGTCCTGAGCGATGAAGTTTACGAGCACATCTGCTTCGCCGAAGAGGGACACGCCAGCGTGCTGGCCCATGCCGAACTGCGTCAGCGGGCAATTGCCGTGTCATCTTTTGGTAAAACCTTCCATATGACCGGCTGGAAAGTGGGTTACTGCGTAGCACCGGCCGCCATCAGCGCCGAGATCCGCAAAGTGCATCAGTATCTCACCTTTTCGGTGAATACCCCGGCGCAACTGGCGATTGCCGATATGCTACGTGCCGAGCCAGAACATTATCGTGAGCTGCCGGAATTTTACCGCGCCCGTCGCGATCGTCTGGTGCAGGCGCTGGCGAAAAGCCGCTTTGAAGTGCTGCCATGTGAAGGCACCTACTTCCTGCTGGCGGATTACAGCGCGATTTCCGATCTGGATGACGTCAGCTTCTGCCAGTGGCTGACCAAAGAAGTTGGCGTAGCGGCCATTCCGCTGTCGGTATTTTGCGCCGATCCGTTCCCGCATAAGCTGATCCGCCTGTGCTTTGCTAAACAGGAAGCGACGCTCGACGCCGCAGCGGAGCGTTTATGTCAGCTTTAAAAATTACCGTATTGCAGGAAACCCTGAGCTGGATGGATGGCGCGGCCAATCTGCGTCATTTCGACGGCGTACTGAAGGGAATTGAAGGACGCGATCTGATTCTGCTGCCGGAGATGTTTACCACCGGCTTTGCGATGGAAGCGGCAGAAAGCTCGCTACCGCAGGAAGAGGTCGTCGCATGGTTGCATCAGCACGCCAAAGCCAGCAATGCGTTGATTGGCGGCAGTGCCGCGATTCAGACCGAAAAAGGCACGGTTAACCGTTTCCTGCTGGTTGAGCCGGATGGCACGCTGCATCAATATGACAAGCGTCACCTGTTCCGCATGGCAAATGAACATCAGCATTATGTTGCCGGTGAAACCCGTGAGGTATTCACCTGGCGCGGCTGGCGTATTCTGCCGCAGATTTGTTATGACCTGCGCTTCCCGGTGTTTACCCGCAACCGTAATGATTATGATCTGGCGTTATTCGTCGCCAACTGGCCAGCACCGCGTGCACTGCACTGGCAGTCACTGCTGATGGCAAGGGCGATTGAGAACCAGGCTTATGTGGCGGGTTGCAACCGCGTCGGCAGCGATGGCAATCAACATCAGTACAGCGGCGACAGCCGGATTATTTCACCACTGGGTGAGATTCTGGCGGCGGCCGAGCCGTTTGCCCGTGCGCGTATTGATGCGGAATTGTCGCTGGAGGAGTTGCAGGCGTATCGCGATCGCTTCCCGGCGTGGCGCGATGCGGATCAGTTTACGTTGTAATACCCTCACCCTAACCCTCTCCCGCCAGCGGGAGAGGGAACTGATCGAGTCAATCTGGCATATGGCACGTCTCCCTCTCCCTCATGGGAGAGGGAACTGATCGAGTCAATCTGGCATATTGCACATCTCCCTCTCCCTCATGGGAGAGGGCCGGGGTGAGGGTAACAGACCGCACTCAACTACCGCGATAAGTCGACCACGACCAGGGCGAAATCAGAAACGGCAGATGATAATGGCTGCCGGTTTCACCCAGCACAAAATCGATCTGGGCACTGACGTATAACGCGTCACGCCCTGTTGCTGCAAAATAATCACCAATCTCGGCAACCAGACGATAATGCCCCGGTGCTAACGGCTCCGGTGTCAGGTCTTTAATTCGCCCGTCAGCATCGGTGTGGCCCTGTGCCAGCAGCAACCATCCCTCCGGGCTGTCCTGCTCCAGCGCGACCGCCACCCCAATCGCCGGTTTACCCAGCGCGGTGTCCAGAATATGCGTGGTGATGGTACTCATGCGATGCTCTCCTTTAACCTTAATAAGGTAATTTCCCGCAGTTGCGTCAGCGCTTCTTGCTGTTCGGTCACGACATCATTGTTAAGCCGACGTTGCAGTTCTGCCAGCATCTCTTCACCGCTACGCCCTTTGGCACGAATCAAAAACACCCGGCCAAAGCGCTGTTCATAACGCTGATTACCCGCCAGCATGGCAAATTGTAACGCGCCGTTGGCATCCAGCATCGCCGATTGCTCACTGCGCGAAAACGTGGCTTCTTTGTCTTCGCCAGCGGCTTTTTCCCCGATGCGAGGATGTGCACTCAGCGCCTGCTCCAGCTCCGCACCCTGCCACTGCTGCGCCAGACGCTCCGCCTCAGCCAGCAACTGTTGTGGGTTGCTGAATGGACGCGCTGCCACCAGCGCCTGTTGCCAGGCAGGAATGGCGACACAATGGGCAATCGCCGCCTGCGCCTCCGCGGGCGACAACTGATTAAAGTTTTCCAGCTTCATGCCACCACTCCTTTTTTATCCACGGGCCAGGTCGCACACCGCCTGCACATAAGCCTGCACGCCGAACGCCACATCCGCAGCCTGCACCGACTCTGCCGGATGATGGCTGATACCGCGATGGTTGCGCACAAACAACATGCCGACCGGCCAGCGTTCCGCGATGGCAATCGCATCATGCCCTGCCCCGCTGGGCAGAGACAGGCTGCGCCCCTGCACCGTTTCGACCGCATGACTCAGCGCCTGTTGCAGACGCGCATCACAGGCAGTGGCGTTGATGCGATAAAACTCATCGGCGTCAAACGTCAGCCCACGGCGTAAGGCGATGGCCTCGGCCTGAGTCAGCAGCATCGACAGCAAACGTTCCAGCGGTTCATCCTGTGGGCCACGCACATCCAGCGACAGTTGTACTTCGCCGGGGATCACATTCACCGCGCCGGGCGCGCAGTGCAGCGTCCCGACCGTCGCCACCAACTGCGGGTCCAGCTCGCGGGTGGTCTGCTCAATAAACACCATCCACTCGGCGGCAGCGGCCAACGCATCTTTACGGTGCGTCATCGGCACCGTACCCGCGTGCCCCGCCTCGCCGGTAAAGCGGCAGTTCAGGCGGCGTGCGCCGTTGATGGCGGTCACTACGCCGAGCGCCAGATCGTCCTGCTCCAGACATGGGCCTTGCTCGATATGCAGCTCCAGATAGGCGGCGATATCGTTCACATCACGCGCGGCGTCAAGAATTTTTGCCGCATCTAAACCGACATCCTGCATCGCCTGAGCCACGGTGATACCGTTGCCATCAGGATGGGTAATCCAGCTTTCCGGCCAGCTTCCGGTAATGCCCCGGCTGCCGAGCAGCGTGATACCAAAACGCGTGCCCTCTTCATCGCCAAAGCCAACGATTTCCACCGCCAGCGGCAGACGCTGTTGGTGATCGTGCAGCCACTGCACGGTTTCAATGGCCGTCAGCACACCGAGCATACCGTCATAGCGCCCGGCATTACGTACGGTGTCGAGATGTGAACCGAGCAGCAACGCCGGTGCGCCTGGGGTGGCGGATTCGTAGCGGCCACAAATGTTACCCACCGCATCCTGCCACACCGTCATTCCTGCCGCCTGCATCCACTCGCCGACACGCTGATTGGCACGCATCTGCTCTGGCGAGAGGTAGACACGCATCAGGCCATCGTCGGTTTCGCTGATCTCAGCCAGCGCATCGCAACGCGCCATGACACGGGCGGCGGCTAACTGCGCCTCGCTGGCGGTCATCAGGCTTTCACTCATGCGTGGCTCCCGTAGTGATCCCAGGCCGCCTGGAGCGCCGCACCTTGGGTGGAACGGAAGCCGAGATGATTCAGCACCGCTTCCAGCGCCGTCAGGGTTTGCATCACGCAATCTTTGCGCGCGTTATAGCCCATAGTGCCGATACGCCACACTTTGCCGTGCAGGGGGCCAAAGGAGGTGCCAATCTCGATACCGAAATCTTCCAGCACCAGCTTACGCACCTGATCGCCGTTAACGCCCTGCGGGATCACCACGCCAAGCACGTTATTCATTTTATGTTGCAGGTCGCCGAAGGTTTCCAGTCCCATCCCCTGAATGCCTTTCAGCAGCGCATCGCCGTGCAACTTATGACGGGCGATTCCGTTATCCAGACCTTCCTGCATAATCAGGCGCGCGCACTCGCGTGCGCCAAACAACGCGGTAGTGGCTTCGGTATGGTGATTAAGACGCTCCGGTCCCCAGTAATCCATGATCATGCCGAGGTCGAAGTAGTTGGAGTAGATCATCTCGTCGTCGCCGTCCTGATGCTCGGCGGTGCGGATGCCCTCTTCCACGCATTTACGCTTGCGGATCACCGCTTCCATCTGCGGGCTGAGGGTGATCGGCGAGGTACCGGATGGACCGCCAAGGCATTTCTGCATCCCGGCAGACACCGCATCCAGCCCCCAGGCGTCAGTCTCCAGCGCGTTCCCCCCCAATGAGGCGGTGGCATCGGTGTAGAACAGCACGCCATATTTCTGACAAATCGCCCCCAGCTCGGCCAGCGGTTGCAGCATGGTAGTGGAGGTGTCGCCCTGCACCGTCAGCAGCAGACGCGGCTTGATACGTTTGATGGCATCTTCGATCTGATCCGGTGTGAACACCTCGCCCCACGGCACTTCAATGGTGTGCACTTCCGCACGGCAGCGACGCGCGATTTCACACAGCAAATGACCAAAACGACCAAACACCGGCACCAACACTTTGTCACCCGGACGGATCGCTGACAGCAGGACCGCTTCGATCCCGGCGCGTGAGGTACCGTCGATCAACATCGTCCAGCGGTTTTCGGTGCGGAATACGCCACGATACAGCGCCATCACCTCATTCATGTAATTCGTCATCGCCGGATCGTATTGACCAATCAGTTGCGTCGACATGGCGCGCAGCACGCGCGGATCGGCGTTGATCGGTCCCGGACCCATCAGCAGACGCTGCGGCGGATTGATTTGCGGAAATTGCGTGATGTCCATGATGAATTCCTTGTTGATGTCTTAGAGACGGACCGTCGAGATAAACTGTTTCAACTCCGCCGTTTGCGGATTGGCGAACAACGTTTTGCTGTCGCCCTGCTCCCAGACGCGCCCCTGATGCATAAAGACCACTCGATCACCCACATCGCGGGCGAAGTTCATTTCGTGTGTCACGAGAATCAGCGTCATACCTTCGGCAGCCAGCTGCTCCAGCACTTTCAACACTTCACCCACCAGCTCGGGATCGAGTGCGGAGGTGATCTCGTCACAAAGTAATACTTTGGGTTGCATTGCCAGCGCACGGGCGATCGCCACACGCTGCTGCTGACCACCCGAGAGATTGGCCGGGTAATAATCCAGGCGTTCACCGAGGCCAACTTTTTCCAGCATCTGCTTCGCCAGGTCCCGGCATTCGGCTTCGCTTTTTTTCAGCACGCGGCGCGGAGCCAGCATCACGTTTTCCAGCGCCGTCATATGCGGGAACAGGTTAAAACTCTGGAACACCATTCCGACCGAGCGGCTGATTTCACGCGCCTGCGATTCACGGTCGGTAATGGTCATCCCGCCCAGTTTGATGCTGCCTTCCTGATAGCCTTCCAGCCCGTTCATGCAGCGCAGCAGGGTACTTTTGCCCGATCCGCTCCGTCCGATGATGGAGATCACTTCGCCCATTTCGATATCGAGATCGACACCTTTAAGGACGTGGTTGTCGCCGTAGTACTTCTGTACCTGATTAATGGTGATGAGCGGCATTGAATTTTTTCTCCAGGTACTGGCTGTAACGCGACAGCGGATAACACATCAGGAAGTAACCCAACGCCACCAGGCCAAATACCTTAAACGGCTGATAAGTCACGTTGTTCAGAATGGTGCCGGCTTTAGTCAGTTCGACAAAACCAATGATTGAAGCCAGCGCGGTGCCCTTGATCACCTGCACGGCAAAACCGACCGTTGGGGCGATGGCAATGCGGATTGCCTGCGGGGCAACCACGCGATACAGCGTCTGGCCGAAGGTCAGGCCCAGGCAGCGCGAGGCTTCCCACTGCCCTTTCGGCAAGGCACGGATGCTGCCGTACCAGATATCCACCAGAAAGGCGCTGGTGTAGAGCGTCAACGCCAGTGAGGCAGCGGTCCAGGGGGCAACGTCGATGCCAAACAGTGCGACACCGAAGAAAGCCAGAAACAACTGCATCAGCAGCGGCGTCCCCTGGAACAGTTCGGTATAACCACGAATCACCCGCATCAGCCACGGCTTACGCAGCAGGCGCAGAAACAGCAGCGGCAGGGTCACCAGCGTGCCACCAAAGAAGGCCACCAGCGACAGCAAAATCGTCCAGCGCGCCGCCAGCAGCAGGTTGCGCACGATATCCCAATCGGTAAACGTGGTCATGATGGCTGCGCTCCAAACCATTTACGCCCTACGGCCAGCAGTAGCTGACGCATGGCAATCGACAACGCCAGGTAGATCAACGTCGTCACCAGATAGACTTCAAAACTCAAAAAGGTGCGTGACTGAATCAGGTTGGCGGCGAAGGTCAGTTCCTCATAGGAGACTTGCGATACCACCGAAGAACCCAGCATCACGATGATGCACTGACTGACCAGCGCCGGATAAATACGTTGCAACGACGGCGGCAGCACCACACGCAAAAACGTCTGGCTGCGGGTCAGGCCGAGTACACGGCCCGCTTCCCATTGCCCCTTTGGTGTCACCTGGATACCGGCACGAATTATCTCGGTGCTGTAGGCACCGAGGTTAATCAGCATCGCCAGCAGCGCAGCTTCGCCCGCCGTCAGTTTCAGACCAAGATTGGGTAAACCAAAGACGATAAAAAACAGCTGCACCACAAAGGGCGTGTTACGAATCAGCTCGACGTAAATGCCCCAGATGCGCCCCGCCAGGCTGGGTTTACCGCTGCGTAGCGCGGCACCGAGAATACCCAGCGCGACGCCACCCACCGTTGCCAGCACCGTCAGTTGGATGGTGACCCACAGCCCTGCCAGTAACTCCGGCCAGTGTGGCCACAGCGCAGCAAAGTTAAGTTGCCCAATCATTGGCCGTCCTTCTTATGCGCCGAGGTTGGCCGGCAGTGGCGCTTTCAGCCACTCTTCGGACAGTTTGTTCAGGGTGCCATCTTTAATGCCCTGCCCGATAAGCGCATTCACTTTATCTTTCAGCGCTGGCTCGTCTTTCTTCAGACCGATAAAGCACGGGGAGTCTTTCAGCATAAACTGCGCCACCGGGGCTTTGGCCGGGTTCTGACGGGCAATCGCTGCGACGACCAGGTTACCGGTGGCGATAAACTGCACCTGACCTGAAAGATAAGCAGACAGCGTGGTGTTGTTATCTTCGTAACGTTTCACCTCGGCATCTTTCGGAGCGATACCGGTCAGAACCATATCTTCTACCGCACCACGGGTTACGCCGATGGATTTGCCGCTCAGCGCCGCCGCATCTTTGATTTCTTCGCCTTTCGGACCAAATACGCCAAGGAAGAACGGTGCGTAAGCACGGCTGAAGTCGATCACTTTTTCACGCTCGGCGTTTTTCCCCATGCTGGAGATCACCAGATCGACTTTGTCGGTTTGCAGGTAAGGCACACGGTTGGCACTGGAAACGGGCACCAGCTGCAACTTCAGTTTCATCTCTTTGGCGAGGTACTTCGCCATGTCGATGTCGTAGCCCTGCGGCTGTAAATCGGTGCCGACAGAACCGAACGGCGGGAAGTCCTGCGGCACGGCAATGCGGATCACGCCGCGTTTCTGGATGTCCTGCAACTGATCGGCCATTGCGCTACCAACCTGCGCCATCATCAGAGCAGCGCCCGCTACCGCCATTAAAACTTTTTTCATTATGCACCCCGGTGAGTTTATGTGAAACAAAAGATTCTTGATGAATCGTTCTGCAACTAATGTGCCAACCGAAACAAAAAGAACACTTCCACGTAAAATCAGGGTTTCTGCATTATCAGACGAAAAAAAACGGGCGCATTGCCCGTCTGTGATTCTGATCAAAAAAGGTGCAAAGCACCAAAAAGGTGCCCTTTAACGGTGTTCCAGCTCATCCAGATGCTGATAAAGGTCGGCAATCTGGTGAATTCGCTGACGCCCCTCTGACAACATTTCATGCAGCAACGCATTGGCCAGCAGGTTAATCAGACTCATGGCAGAAGCGTAGCTATCGAAGGCGGAGACGCTGTCGAGCGGCGCACACAACTGCCAACGCGCCAGGGTGAGGATGCCCTGCGCCTGGGGTTCGCACAGCGCCAGTACCGGAATGTTGCTCTGCTGCAACTGCTGCATCAACGGACGGATAATGCGTGGACGGCGACGAAATGCCATCACCACCACCACATCATCAGGGGTGATATCCACCAGCTCCTCACCCAGCGTCTGACCCGGTTGCGGCAGCACATGGACCTGAGGACGGGCCTGCATCAGCTGTTGGCGCAGGTGCAGCGCTACCGGATAGGCGTTACGCATACCAATGATAAACAAGCGTTTTGCCTGTGCCAGCGCCTGAATCACCTCACCAAATTGCTGCGGGTCGATGCCGTTGACCCACTGCGTCAGGTTCGCCATCTCCTGCTTATAATGGCGCGACAGCAGCGTGTTGCCCTGCACAGCATCACGGTTGTCGGTCAACGGCATGCCACTCTGGCGCAGCGTGCGCAATTCATCGCGCATGTCTTTATATTTTTCGTAACCGAGGCGCTTAAACAGCCGGCTCACCGTGGCTTTTGATACCCCGCTCAGCCGCGCCAGCTCGGCGCTGTTGTAGCTGATCAGGTCATCAAAATGGTCAAAGACAAAATCGGCAATGCGCTGCTCCTGCGGCGACAGTTGCGGATAGTGACTGCGGAGGCGTTCATCTAGCTGTTTCATCATTCGTCCTGTAACTTTCGTTTCATCACAAGCTAGCATAAATCGATCCACAATGGTGTCCGACCAAAACTGGAACAGCTCTTGCTATAACTTTGCCATGTACCCAAAAATGAGTTCACTATGATACAGAGCAATATGGCCCCGTTAGGTATGGCCGTAACCCCGCATCATCTCGCCAGTGAAAGTGCCTTAGCCGTGCTGCGCGAAGGTGGCAACGCCATCGAAGCTATGGTGGCGGCTGCCGCCACTGTCGCCGTGGTTTACCCGCATATGAATGGTTTAGGTGGCGATGGCTTCTGGCTGATCGTGCCTCCCGGTGGTGATCCGATCGCCATTGACGCCAGCGGTGCTGCCGGTTCACTGGCGCACTTTGATTTCTACCACGGCGCAACAAAAATTCCACACCGTGGCCCCAAAGCGGCCCTGACCGTGGCCGGTACCGTCAGCGGCTGGCAGGAGGCGCTGGCCTTCTCTGCTGAGTTGGGCAGCCCGGCACTGCCGCTGGCACGTCTGCTGCGCGATGCCATCCGCTACGCGGCCGACGGTATTCCCGTCACCGCTTCACAGGCGGCAGCGACAGCAGCGAAACGTGATGAATTACAGGATCAGCCCGGTTTTGCCGCCAACTTTTTACCCGATGGCGAAATACCTGCCGCAGGCAGCCGCTTTACCCAACCGGCGCTGGCGAACACGCTGAGTTTGTTGTGCGAACAGGGGTTAGACAGTTTTTATCGCGGTGAGCTGGCGCACCATCTGGCGCGTGAGATGTCCGCGCTGGGTATGCCGATCACGCTGGAAGATTTGCAACGCCAACAGGCACGCCGCTGCACGCCGTTGCATCTGGCCCACAGCGAAGGCGACATCTGGAACATGACCCCGCCGACCCAGGGGCTGGTATCGCTGGCGATTCTCGGCATCACCGATCGCCTCAACATGGCGGAAGCGGATGACGCGCAGACCGTGCACCGCATCGTTGAAGCCACCAAGAAAGCCTTTGGCCTGCGTGACCAACATATTACCGATCCGCGTCATATCGACATTGATGTGCAGAGCCTGCTGGATGCTGATCATCTGGCTGGCCTCGCCGCGCAGATTGATGATGCGACCGCCGCCCCCTGGGGCACCGGCAAAGGCCCCGGTGATACCGTGTGGATGGGGGTGATGGACAGCAGCGGGCTGGCAGTCTCCTTTATCCAGAGCATTTACCACGAATTCGGTAGTGGCGTGGTGCTGCCGGGTACCGGCATCACCTGGCAAAACCGCGGTGCGGCTTTCAGTTTACAGCCGGGCCACCTGTTGGCGCTGGCACCAGGCAAACAGCCCTTCCATACCCTTAACCCGGCGGCGGCACGGCTGAAAGATGGCCGCACTATGGTTTACGGTTCAATGGGTGGCGATGGTCAGCCACAGACCCAGGCGGCGATCTTTACCCGTCATGTGATTCAGGGGCTGCCGTTGCAACAGGCGGTGAGCGCACCACGCTGGCTGCTGGGCCGCACCTGGGGACAATCCTCTGACTCCCTCAAGCTGGAAGCGCGTTTCGCGCCGGAAACGGTGCAGCAATTACGCGAGCTGGGTCATGAAGTGGAGCTGTTGCCCGATTTTAGTGAGGTGGTGGGTCACGCAGGTGCCATCATCCGTCATAACAACGGCATGTTTGAAGGCGCATTTGACCCTCGCAGCAACGGCAGCGCCGCAGGTTTCTAAGGAGAAAAGATGACGACACAACCGGACTGGGCCGCCTATATCGCCCAGATGGAACAGATTCTGGCGCTGGAGCTGGATGAGGCGCGCCGCGCCGAGCTTTTAACCCAATTCAACCGTATTGCCGCGATGGCCGAACCCTTGATGGCCTTTCCACTCGACGATCGCATGGAAGTGGCGGGAGTGTATAAGCTATGAAACTTTCCACCCTCTCGATAAGCGCGCTGCAACAGGCACTGAGCAACGGTGAGATTAGCGCACGCGCCATTGCTGAGCAGACATTGACCGCGATTGAACAACATAACCCGGCGCTGAATGCCTGGACCGAAGTCACCGGTCAGCGCATGTTGAAAGAAGCGGATCAACTGGATACGCAGCGCCAGCGCGGTGAAACGCTCCCCCCGCTGGCGGGAATTCCCTATGCGGTGAAGAACCTGTTTGATGTCGCCGGGCACAGTACCCTGGCCGGTGCCAGCCTGTTCAGCGAACGTCCGGCGGCACGCGACGATGCCTGGGCAGTGAGTAAACTGCGCCAGTCAGGCGCGCTGCTCTCCGGCATGTTGAATATGGATGCTTACGCATACGGCTTCACCACCGAAAACACCCATTACGGACCCACGCACAACCCGCGCGATCTCAGCCGGGTGGCGGGCGGCTCCTCGGGCGGTTCCGCCGCTGCGGTCGCTGCCGGATTGGTGCATTTCTCCCTCGGGAGCGATACCAACGGTTCGATTCGCGTACCGGCCTCGCTGTGCGGCATTTATGGTCTGAAACCGACTTTTGGTCGCTTGTCGCGTAGCGGCAGCCATCCGTTTGTTGCCAGCCTTGACCATATCGGTCCGTTTGCCCGCTCGGTAGAAGATCTCAGCCTGGTGTACGACACCTTACAAGGTGCGGATGCCAGCGATGCGTTTCAGGCTGCCCAACCGGTGACGGCAGCCAGCCCAACCCTGACTCAAGGACTTGAAGGGCTGCGTTGTGGTGTGCTGGGCGGTTTCTTCTCTACCTGGTGTGATGATGACGCGCGAGCCGCGCTGGCTATTGCTGCCAAAGCGCTGACGGCCAGCGATGAAGTGACAATGGCGAATGCCGAGATTGCACGCTCTGCTGCCTTTATCCTGACCGCTGCCGAAGGGGGGAATCACTATCTGCCGAAACTGCGTGAGATGCCGGAACGTTTCGAACCGAACTCGCGTGAACGCCTGTTAGCGGGTGCGATGCTGCCCTCCGCCTGGTATGTGCAGGCACAGCGCTTCCGTCGCCATTTCCAGCAGCAGGTACTGCCGCTGTTTGAACATTTTGACGTGCTGATCGCCCCGGCGACGCCATGCAGCGCGACCACCATCGGTCAGGAAACCATTCGTATTAATGGGCAGGATCTGCCAACCCGTGCCAGCATGGGGATGCTGACCCAGCCGATCTCCTTCCTCGGCCTGCCGGTCTGTACCGTGCCGCTACCTACCGCCAGCGGCTTGCCGATTGGTTTGCAGTTGATCGCAGCACCGTTTAAAGAACACCTGGCATTGCGCGCCGCCTGGGCGCTGCAACAACAAGGGCTGACGCTGCCGCAAACTACCCTGATGGACGCATAACCATGACCCCAGAGAATATCGATCGTCCGGCGATTGTCGCCGAAGTCACCGCCGCGTTTTACCGCTACGAGCAGGCACTGGTCAGCAATGACGTAGCAGTGCTGGATGAACTGTTCTGGCACGACAACCGCACCGTGCGTCTCGGCGCCGGTGAAAATCTGTATGGCATTGAGGAGATCCGGGCGTTTCGTGCGGCTCGTCCCTCTGCCGGATTGGATCGCGACTTGCGCCATACGGTGATCACCACCTTTGGTGATGATTATGCGGTGTGCAGCACCGAGTTCACCCGTGCCGGGACGGAGAAGATTGGCCGTCAGCAGCAGACCTGGGTCCGACTGCCGTGCGGCTGGCGTATTGTTGCCGCGCAGGTGAGTTTGATGGTTTAAATGCATCCACAACCGTAGCGGCGCGATTTATCGCGAAATTCCCTGCGCGATAAATCGCGCCGCTACGGGGGCTTTTATTCTGCGGGATGAGTCTCCATCCAGTGGTCGGCAATCTGCTGGCGCGTACACACCCATACCTGGTCGTGTTGTTGGATATGGTCAAGGAAACGCTGCAAAGCACGGAATTTGCCAGGACGGCCCAACAGACGGCAATGCATGCCGATCGACATCATCTTCGGTGCAGTTTCCCCTTCTTCGTACAACACATCAAAGGTATCGCGCAGGTAGGTGTAGAACTGCTCGGCGGTGTTGAAACCCTGCGGTGAGGCAAAGCGCATATCGTTACATTCCAGCGTATAAGGAATGATCAAATGCGGTTTTACCGTGCCATCCTGGCAGGTCACCTGCGTCCAAAACGGCAAGTCATCGCCGTAGTAATCGCTGTCGTAGCTAAAACCGCCCTGCTCCACCACCAGGCGGCGTGTGTTCGGGCTGTCGCGCCCGGTGTACCAACCCGTCGGTGCTTTGCCAAACAGATCTTTCAGCACATCGACCGCCTGCTGCATATGCTGGCGCTCAGTCTTCGCATCCATCCCCTGATAGTGGATCCAGCGCCAGCCGTGGCTGACCACGTCATAGTCGGCGGCTTTGATCGCAGCAACGATTTCCGGATGGCGTGCCAGCGCCATCGCCACGCCAAAAATGGTCAGTGGCAAACCGCGCTTTTGAAATTCGTGGTGAATGCGCCAGAAACCCGCGCGGGAGCCGTACTCGTAGAGCGAGTCCATCGACATGTGACGATCGGCATAGCTGGCAGCGCCGATGATGTCGGACAGAAACTGCTCAGAACCGGCGTCGCCGTGCAACACGTTATTTTCGGCACCCTCTTCGTAATTGAGGACAAATTGCACCGCCACGCGAGCTTTCCCCGGCCACTGGGCATGCGGTGGCTGACCAGCGTAACCAATCAGGTCACGCGGATAGTTTTTGTTGAAGCTGTACTCTTTCTTTTCAGATACATCACTCATTCTGTAAGTTCCTGTGTAAACCTCAACCAGTGCTTAGTTTAGGTGCTGGAAGGCACCCGTGAGCGGTTTTTCTAGCGGGTAATCGAGATCGCCATGTTTGCTGGTGCCAAAGCCCAGCGCCACCAGCGACTCCACCATTTTGACCGCCGCACCGACACCGTCGATCACCGGTAAACCGAGTTCGCGGGTCAGATCCTGGGCCAGCGTCGCCATGCCGCCACATCCCAACACAATCGCCCCGCTACCATCTTCCCGTTTCGCCTGGAGACAACGCTGACGCACCTTTTCCTGCGCCACACCGCTACCATCTTCCAGTGCCAGCACCGGTAAATCGATGGCATGCAGGGCGGCACAATGATGGGTAAAACCATATTGCTGCAACAGATGGCGCGCAATGACCAGGGTCCGTGGCAGCGTGGTCACGATGGAAAAACGCGTCGCCAGCAGCGTCGCGGTATGCATCGCGGCTTCGGCGATACCCACCACCGGGCCGGTCGCCAACTCGCGCGCAGCCAGTAAACCGGGATCGCCAAAACAGGCGATCACATGACCACTGACACCCTGCGCTTTACCCCGCTTCACCTGCTCCAGCACCCCAAGGGCGGCGATTGCCTCATCAAAGTGGCCCTCAATAGATGGCACTCCCTGGCTCGGGCACACCGCGATAATTTCAGTGCCCGGTGCCGCCACAGCTCGCGCAGCCTGGCCGATGGTTTCCGTCATCGCCAGGCTGGTGTTGGGGTTAATAACCTGAATCAGGCTCATCAGGTGACTCCTTTACCGGCGAACAGCCGGGCAAAATCGGGGAGGGTTTCACCGCTGCGCTCAAAGTGCAGGCTGGCAACGATATGTTCGAAGTGATGATGGAGCGCAGCCGTCAGACCGGCCAGATCTTTCTGCCGCAGCAGATCCACCAGCCGATCGTGATGATCACAACGGCAGCCGCGCTGCCAGGGGGCACCGTACGCCGCAATGACCAGCGAGGAGCGTTGCGTCAGGTGCGTCACCATTTCGGTCAGCACCTGGTTACCTGAAATCGCCTGGAGCTGAATATGAAACGCGGCCGACAACCGAATCGCCGCTGCACCATCGTGTTGTTCATGCGCATGCTGTTCTGCGGCGATCAAATCCGCCAGCGCCGCCAGATGCGGTGGTTGCACATGGGCCAGTACCGCCGACAGGTTGGCGCATTCCAGCAAACTGCGTGTGGCGAAGATATCCCGTGCTTCCTCCACCCCAGGTGTCGCCACCTGTGCACCACGCCTGGGCGATAAGGTAATCATTTGCACCGCAGCGAGGCGTTGCAGCACCTTGCGGATACCGGTACGGCTGACGCCAAACACTTCAGACAGCGCCTCTTCGGGCAATTTGCTGCCGGGGGGCAACTGGTGTTCAACAATCGCGCTTAACAGCGCCTGGTAGATGGGTTCGTCTCTATCATTCAGATCTGCGGCCGTTCGCTGGCCTGTTTCACTCTTCATTTCCCACTCCGGTAAATGTCTGTGCACAGCACATCGTATACGCGAAAAACAATTTTTGTATACAAGAAATCAATTCTGGCCTGGATCCTGCAATACCGTTTCACGCTGTGATTATTATTCATTATTAAAGAGAGGAGCAGGTTTCATGCCAAATCATTCTGAAGTGACCTCTGCGGTGGCCTCTGAAGCCAACGCCCACTATAGCCCACGGCTTTGCAATGAGGATCTGGCACCCACGCGGGACCAGAACTGGTCGTGGTACAACATTTTCTCTTTCTGGATGTCGGACGTGCACAGCATGGGCGGCTATGTGGTGGCGGCCAGTTTCTTCACACTCGGGCTGGCAAGCTGGCAGGTGTTGCTGTGTCTGCTGGTGGGGATTTGTATTGTGCAGCTGTGCGCCAACCTGGTGGCGAAGCCAAGCCAGATGGCGGGCGTGCCTTATGCGGTGATTTCGCGTCAGGCGTTTGGTGTGTTCGGTGCCAATATTCCTGCAATAATCCGTGGCCTGATCGCCTTTGCCTGGTACGGAATTCAGACTTACCTTGCAGCTAACGCGTTGATGCTGGTGCTGCTGAAGTTCTTCCCGTCACTGTCCAGCATGACGCACAGCAGCTGGCTGGGCTTATCGCAACTGGGCTGGTGCTGCTTCGGCCTGATGTGGTTCTTGCAGGCGCTGGTGTTCTGGCACGGAATGAACGCTATCAAACGTTTCATCGATGTGGCGGGTCCCGCGGTGTACGTGGTCATGGTGGCGCTGGCAGGATGGATTGTATACAAGACCGGTTTTGACGGTATCTCTTTTACCCTGGCCAGCAAGCAGTTGAGTGCGGGCGAGCAGACCTGGCAGATGATCACCGCAACGGCGCTGGTGGTGTCCTACTTCTCCGGCCCGCTGCTTAACTTTGGTGACTTTTCTCGCTACGGTAAAAATATGGGTGAGATTCGCCGTGGCAACCGCTGGGGCCTGCCGTTCAACTTCCTGCTGTTCTCGATTGTGACGGTGGTGATTGTCTCTGGCTCCAATTCACTGTTCGGACGCATGATTACCGACCCTATCGAAACCGTCAGTATGGTGGGTAACGATTTGGCGGTGGCGCTTGGTCTGTTAACGATGATCACCGCGACTATTGGTATCAATATCGTGGCAAACTTCGTGTCACCCGCCTTCGACTTTTCCAACTGCTCACCGCAGAAAATCAGCTTCCGTACCGGTGGCATGATCGCTGCCGTCGGTTCTGTCTTGCTGACCCCGTGGAACCTGTTCCAGTCACCTGAATTGATTCACTACACGCTGGATGTTCTGGGTTCCTTTATCGGACCGCTGTTTGGCATTCTGATCGCCGATTTCTATCTGATCAAACGCAGCAAAGTGTATGTCGATGATCTGTTTGATGATACGCCGAAAGGCCGCTACTGGTATCAGGGTGGCTTTAACCCGAAAGCCATTGCCGCGCTGCTGCCTTCGGTGGGAATTTGCCTGATTATCAGCTTTATTCCGTCACTGCATGAGGTTGCCAACTTTAGCTGGTTTATCGGAGTAGCGCTCGGCATGGGCTGCTATCGCTGGCTGGCGCGTGCTGAACGTGAAGTACCGGCGGCCACGTATCGTGGCAAGGTGGTGGTGCAGAAGGATTAAACCGAACGGCGCGATAATCGCGCCGTTTGATTGTCGAATCCGAAAAAGCAAAAAGCCGATTCATTACTGAATCGGCTTCTTTAAATAGATTGGCGGTGCGGACGGGACTCGAACCCGCGACCCCCGGCGTGACAGGCCGGTATTCTAACCGACTGAACTACCGCACCGCGCTGTGTTCCCCGTCGGGAACGAGGCGCATATTAATGGCACGGCGATCTGCCGTCAACGCTTTTTCTGTGGGTTTGTTTCGTTTGCTGTTTTTTTCAGCTTAACGTTGCTTTTCCACGCAAAATCAGCCATTTCAGGCACGCCACAGGCAGCTACCGCCCTTCTTCATCACCAGATCTAAACGGCTTTCATGTGCCAGGCACTCTTCATCGCTGGCGCTGACGACGCGCAGACCCGACGCCGGGCGAACAATGCGCTGAATATTTTCGCCATCCACCTGGCTGCTCTGCTCGCTCTCGTGGGAAAAAGCCAACGATGTCTGGCCACCCGTCATGGTCAGGAACACCTCGGCGAGAATTTCGGCATCGAGTAATGCGCCGTGCAGCGTTCGTTTGCTGTTATCAATTTCCAGACGGCTACAGAGCGCATCAAGGCTGTTACGCTTGCCGGGGAACATCTTGCGCGCCATCGCCAGGCTGTCAGTAATTTGGCAGAACGTCTCGGTTTTGCCGATGTCGCGCTGCAACATGGCAAACTCGTAATCCATAAAGCCGATATCGAACGATGCGTTATGGATCACCAACTCCGCACCGCGGATATACTCAAGAAACTCCGCGGCAATGTCGCTAAAGCTCGGCTTATCCGCCAGAAATTCATCGGCAATACCATGAACGCCAAAGGCTTCCGGGTCCACCAGACGATCTGGCTTGAGGTAAATGTGAAAGTTATTACCGGTCAGGCGGCGGTTGATCACCTCAACCGCACCGATTTCAATGATGCGATGTCCTTCATAGTGCACACCGATCATGTTCATGCCGGTGGTTTCGGTATCGAGGACGATCTGGCGGTTATTTGCAGTGCTCATAGGACTCGTTTATGTCAGACTTGGTGTTTTGTCAGTAAGGAAGTCTACCAGAGATGCGTAAACAGGTAGAAATATTCACCGATGGATCCTGTCTCGGCAATCCCGGCCCCGGTGGCTATGGTGCCATTCTGCGTTATCGCCAGCATGAGAAAACCTTCAGTGCCGGTTACCGCCTCACCACCAATAATCGTATGGAACTGATGGCGGCGATTGTCGCGCTGGAAGCGCTGACGCAGCCGTGTGAAGTGGTGATCAGCACCGACAGCCAATATGTACGCCAGGGTATTACCAGCTGGATTCATAACTGGAAGAAACGCGGCTGGAAAACCGCTGAGAAAAAACCGGTGAAGAATGTCGATCTGTGGCAACGGCTCGATCTGGCGCTGAGCTCGCATCAAATCTCGTGGGAATGGGTGAAGGGCCATGCCGGTCACCCGGAAAACGAACGCTGCGATGAGCTGGCGCGCAGCGCCGCCAGCCAGCCGACCCAGGATGATGTCGGTTATCAGCCGGAATCCTGATCCTTCATGTTGCGGAACTGGCGCGTCGCGTTAACCGTCTGCCGCAGTTGCGTTTTACTCAGGCTTTTTTTCACTTTGGTGGGCGTTAACGGGAAGGTTCGTTTACGCGCCACCACCACATTCAGACAGCCCAATGCCGGCAGATGCGCGCTGATCACTTTACCGCCCTGCCGGTGCCACGGCACCACCTGGAAGCGAGTACGATAAACCACTTCATAGTTCAGCAGATGCAACCAGTCCAGCAGACGCATCTGGCTAAACATCCGACCGCTCCACGGGGCTCGGCTATGCAGACCCGGAATGCCTTTGCTGATACCCAGCAGGCTAAACGGATTAAAGCCGCTGATAATCATCCAGCCATCGTCAATCAGCACTCGATCAACCTCACGCAGCACGCGATGCGGATCCTGGCTCCAGGACAAGGTGTGAGCTAACAGGCAGGCATCAATCGATTTGGATTCGAACGGCAGTTGGGTCGCGCGGGCAATCACCTGCAACTCGTCACCCTGCTCCCCAACATTCACCTGATGCGAAATGGGGCAGTGGCTGGTATTGATTTCTGCGCTTAAATTGCCAATTTTAAGCATATGAAAGCCATACAGCTTCCCGAGGTAAGGTTGCAGTTGCTGGGTTAAGGCGTCGCGAAAATAATCGCCCCAGGGCATGTCGCGCCAGGAGCGTGGCGCAGTCAGGATTTGGCGTGTTTTAGCCGGCTTCATGCTTTACCATCTTCCTTTTTCTACGGCCTGAGAGGTGTTTATGAATCTTACCAGTATTCCCGCGTTGCAGGATAACTACATCTGGACACTGACCGATGAACACAATCACTGCCTGATTGTCGATCCCGGCGAAGCACAGCCCGTGCTGGATAAAATCCGTGTTCATCGCTGGCAGCCGGTGGCAATTTTACTGACACACCATCATCACGATCATGTCGGTGGTGTCGCTGAACTGTTGCAGCAGTTTCCTGAACTGGAGGTTTTCGGTCCACAAGAAACTGCGGATAAAGGTGCAACCCGCATTGTTGGCGATGGGGATGAATTTACCCTGTTGGGGATAAATTTCCGTGTCATCGCTACCCCCGGCCACACTTTAGGACATATCTCATATTACAGCTCGCCTTATCTTTTCTGTGGTGACACGATGTTTTCCGGTGGCTGCGGCCGATTATTTGAAGGCACCGCACAACAAATGTTTGAGTCATTTCAAAAGCTTAACCAGCTACCTGGCGACACTCTGATTTGCTGTGCACATGAGTACACTTTATCCAATATGAAGTTTGCTGCGGCTATTCTGCCCCATGACCCGAAAATTTTAGCAAGGTTCCAGCAAATTAAGGACTTACGAGCAGAAAATCGCATTACTTTGCCAACAAATTTGGCTTTAGAGCGTGAAATAAATTTATTTCTTCGCACGCAAGATGCTGATTTACAAAAGGCTTTAGGCGGTAATTTTACAACTGCGCCACTATGGCAAACTTTTGCAGATCTACGCGAGAAGAAAGATCGTTTTTGATATTTGTGGTTGTGTTGTGTCAGACCGTCAAGTATGATTGCTCGTCTTTTAAGCGAACTATTGACACACACATGAAGGCAAAAGCGATATTAATCGCCTCTGTCTTGCTGGTGGGAGGTTGTCAGGCATCAAGGAATGACGCCACTATCCCGCAACAGCATGCTCAGAGCCTGTCTTCAGCTGGTCAAGGTGAAAATGGAAAGTACGGAGATCGCTTGTTGTCGCCGCGCTGGCAAGATGATGGAACAAGCCTCGCAGAAGACACTGATCTCTGGAATCACATTAGTGACGAGTTGAAGATGGGGATTCCGGATAACTCCCGGATCCGCGAACAAAAAACAAAGTACTTAAAAAATAAGAGCTATCTCCACGATGTAACATTACGGGCAGAGCCGTACATGTACTGGATAGTCGAGCAGATACAGAAACGTAAGATGCCGATGGAACTGGTACTGCTACCCATAGTGGAGAGCGCTTTTGACCCACATGCAACATCTTCTGCGAATGCCGCTGGCATTTGGCAGATTGTTGCAACAACGGGCAAAAACTATGGTTTGAAACAGAACCAATGGTATGACGGTCGCCGGGATGTGGTGGCGTCTACCAAGGTTGCGCTGGATATGATGCAGCGTCTCAACACCATGTTTGACGGTGACTGGTTACTGACCGTTGCCGCTTATAACAGTGGTGAAGGACGTGTGTTGAAAGCGATAAAACAGAATAAGGCGCGCGGTAAGCCGACCGATTTCTGGAGTTTGTCGCTGCCCCGCGAAACCGCGGTTTATGTTCCTAAAATGTTGGCCTTGAGCGATATTCTCAAGAACAACAAGCGCTACGGCATCAAATTGCCGACCCCGAACGAGAGCCGAGCACTGGCTCGTGTTGAAGTGGGTCAACAAATTGAGCTGACGCAAGCCGCAGATATGGCTGGCATGTCGTTAAGTAAGCTGAAAAGCTTCAATGCTGGCTATAAACACGGCAGCACAGCGCCGAATGGACCGCACTACATTATGGTGCCTAAGTCCAACGTTGCTCAGCTGCGCAATTCACTGGCATCTGGTGATATTGCCGCCGTGCAGCCTTCTCAACTGGCAAAAGCCAGTGATGTGGGAAGCAGCTACACGGTTCGCAAAGGCGACACCTTGTCTGGCATTGCCAGCAAGCTCGGCGTGAGCATTAATACACTGAAGCAGCAGAATAACCTGCGCGGTGCCTCAGTTCGCATCGGTCAGAAACTGACCATCGGCGATAAAGGTTCGCAGCTGGCCGATAACGGCAACAGCATCACCTATCGTGTTCGTAAGGGTGATTCTCTTGCCAGTATCGCGCGACGTCATGGAGTCAATATTCAGGACGTTATGCGCTGGAACAGTGTATTAAGTGATGCGAAGAGCATTCAGCCGGGTGATAACCTCACGCTGTTTGTTCATAATAGCGCAACGCCAGACACCTAATGTCGCGAAAAGGCTGACAAATGTCAGCCTTTTTCTTTTTATGCGGGTGAGCAAAATCTGCTGTACGTGGCAGTTTAGCGCGGAGTGGTTCTGGTGGAGTTAAATTCAACCAGCAACGGGTTATGGTCAGAAGCACGCGTCACCAATACCGAGGCTTCACTGACCTTCATATCACGGTAGAAGACAAAATCCAGCGGTCGACCAAAAGCTTTGCGCCGATGGTCATCGGTAAACGTCACTTCATGTAAAGCCATGTCCTGAGCGAAGCGAAACAACGCCTTCATCCTCTGACGACTCCAGGCATTAAAATCCCCGGCCATAATCACCGGCCCTCGATGGTACTGGATTTGCTCCCCAATCGGCCCCAGCTGTTTGCTGTAGACATCGATACCCAGGCTGAAATTGACGGCATGGATGTTCACCACCATCAACATTTCTCCATTGGGCAACGGATAAGCGGTCACCAGCGCGGATTTTGCCAGCCGTAATAACGGCTCACGCTCACGCAATGGGCAGCAGTACACCGGATGAGCCGACGCCAGCGTCATCACCCCAGAGGGATGCTGTGGCAGCACAAAAGCAGGTACCTGGTCAGCAGCCAGATAGTTACTGGTGGCGAACTTCACCAATTCAGGGGTGGTTTGCGCTTCCTGTAGCAACACCAGATGAGCATCTTTGCCAAAGCCTTGCAGCACTGACATCCAGTCTGCACGTTGCTGTTTAAAGATGTTCCACACCAATACCCGTAATGTCGGGTCGGCTGTGAGTGGTGCGCCGGGCGGTAACGCTTGCCCAACATGTAGCATCGCCCCTGGCGGAAAGATCCGCTCAGCAGGCTGTCCTGCTACATAACGCATTGCATAGGTTTTTTTCCGCACTTTCCCGCCTGGCTAGTTACAAACATACTTCACCTGACTGTTATAGGGATTTTAGCGCGGGGTTTCAATTGGTGTTCTTGATTGTCGGAATGGCCTTAACGGCATTTGAGTGCATCAGCCCACCTGAGCGTGGGCTGGAAAGCGAATTATTCGAGGGCAATCACCGCGCGCGGCCTGTCCAGCGCACCGCTCAGACGCACCAGTAACAAAGCGATAAAGACGATGACTGCACCGACCCAGGGAGTTTGTGCTAACCCATATTGCTGCACGATATGACCGCCCACAGAAGAGCCCAGCGCAATGCCAATATTAAAAGCGGCAATATTTAAACCCGAGGCGACATCTACCGCACCAGGGGCGTAATGTTCTGCCTTCTGCACTACATAAACCTGCAACCCCGGCACGTTGGCGAAAGCAAAAATACCCATCACCACTACGGTCACTAATGCCAGATAGTGCATACTCGACGTCACCTGAAAGACGCCCAACAGTACCGTCAGTGCGGCGAAAATGAGGGTCAAAGCCGGCACAGCGCCATGACGATCCGCCAGCTTACCACCCCAGATATTGCCAATTGCCACCGCGATGCCATAGCCCAGTAAGATAACGCTCACAGCCGAAGGTGAGAAACCCGCCAGTGACTGCATCATCGGTGCCAGAAAAGTAAAAGCAGTGAACACCCCACCGTACCCGAGGGCAGTGATGGCATAGATCAACAACAAACGTGGATTGGTTAACACACGGGCCTGCTGTCGTAACGAAGTAACGGGCGGCTGAGCGATATGGCGTGGAACCAGCAGCATACTGGCGACCAGGGCAATAACCCCCAACATCGATACCGCCAGGAAGCTCTCACGCCAGCCAAAATGCTGCCCGATCAGCGTTCCCAGTGGCACGCCCGTTACCAGGGCAACTGTCAAACCGCCAAACATAATCGCAATAGCGCTGGCCGCTTTCTCTTTACTCACCAAACTGGTCGCGATGGTTGACCCTACCGAAAAGAACACACCATGTGCCAGACCAGTGAGCAGTCGCGCAATCACCAATGTTTCATAGTTCGGTGCCTGCCAGGCTACCAGATTGCCAAGGGTGAAAAGCGCCATTAACCCCATCAGCAAATGTTTACGCGGTAATTTCCCGGTCAACGCCGTTAGCACCGGAGCACCGATGGCTACCCCAAGGGCGTAGATAGATACCAGCATCCCGGCTGAAGGCAGGGTAATCGCAAGTTGTTGCGCGATGGTCGGGATCAACCCGACGATGACAAATTCAGTGGTTCCGATAGCAAAGGCGCTGATGGTCAGCGCCCAGAGTGCAAGTGGCATGATTGACTCCCAATTAGTTTTGATGGGCGCCAGTATCCGCTTATGGTTTAATAACAAAAAGGTGCAAAGTAACAATAGACTTTTGCTTGTGGAGGGATAATGAAGGCATCATCAGACGAGCTGAAAGTGTTTATTGCGGTAGTGGAAAGCGGGAGCTTTAGCCGTGCTGCTGAACAATTACATATGGCCAACTCGGCGGTCAGCCGGACGGTGAAAAAGCTGGAGACTAAGTTGGGTGTGGCGTTATTGACACGTACCACTCGCCAGCTCGCCCTCACGCATGAAGGTGAACACTACTTTCGTCGCATACAAAAATTGATGCAGGAGATGTCAACAGCGGAGAGCGAGTTGATAGACAGACAGCAAGCTCCGCGTGGCGTGCTGCGCATTGATGCCGCAACGCCGGTGATCCTGCATTTGTTGTTGCCGATGGTTAAACCGTTTCGCGCACGCTATCCCGATGTCACTCTCTCGTTGATTTCCTCGGAGAGCTTTATCAATCTTATCGAGCGTAAAGTCGATGTGGCCATTCGCGCCGGAACCCTGACCGACTCCACCCTGCGCGCTCGTTTATTATTTATCAGCTATCGCAAACTGGTCGCCACCCCTGCGTACCTGGCGAAGTATGGTACTCCACGCTCTGTGGCCGATTTAGCGCACCATGAATGTCTCGGTTTCGTTGAGCCTTTACGGTTGAATCGCTGGCCTGTGGCGCAGGAAAATGGCGAACTTTATGATATTAATCCGGGAATGTCTTCGAACAGCGGGGAAACAATCAAACAACTTTGCCTGAACGACAATGGTATTGCCTGCCTTTCTGACTATATGGTTGATCAAGAAATTGCCGATGGGACCTTTGTAGAGTTGCTGGCGGATCAGCGTTTGCCGGTAGAAATGCCGTTTAACGCAGTTTATTACAGTGATCTTGGTGTCAGTCAGCGAGTACGGGCATTTATTGATTTTCTCAGCGATTGGGTGCAGAACCAGCCCTGGCGAAGCCAGGACTGATTTTTTTGCTTAATCCCAGGCCGGAGCCAAACCATCCGGACTAACCAGACGATGCCGACGATCCAGGGCGTGGATCTTATCCATATCATCAGAATCCAGCTGTAAATCCTGAGCTTGCAGATTTCCGGCTAGGTTGTCGCGTTTGGTCGATGACGGAATGACGGCATAACCCAACTGCATTGCCCATGCCAGCACTACCTGCGCTGGGGTTGCCCGGTGCTTCTGTGCAATAGCCTGAATGACTCCATCTTTCAGCGCTTCACCATAGGCCAGTGTCATGTAAGAGGTGATGTGAATCCCCTGCTCCCGGGCAAACTTCACCACCTGCTCGTTCTGCAAATAGGGATGAAGCTCAATCTGGTTGGTAGCAATATTTTCCACACCGACCGCTTCAATTGCTTCTTTCATCAATGCAATCGGGAAGTTGGAGATACCGATTTGACGAGTCAGGCCCGCTTCTTTGGCGGCCAGCAGTGCCTGCATGCTCTCTTTTACCGAAACGCTGGCTCCCGGCGACGGCCAGTGGATCAGGGTAAGATCTACATAGTCGGTGCGCAGTTTCACCAGGCTCTCTTTAAGGCTGGGGATCAATTTATCAACAGAGAGATTTTCCACCCAGATCTTGGTGGTCACGAATAACTCGTCTCGTGCAACGCCACTTTCGGCAATCGCCTGACCTACAGCAGCCTCATTTTCATAGATTTGTGCGGTATCGATTGTTCGATAGCCAAGCTCAAGTGCGGTTTTAACCGAATGAATAACAACATCGTCTTGCAGACGGAAAGTACCTAAACCAAAAGCAGGGATTGTCATGATTTCCTCATCGTTGAATGAAATGTTTTCGATGGGAGCATTTTGACAGCTTCTTTATTGCTGAAAAATCCGCTTATAAGCAGAGGAATTTTGCGTTTCAGTCAATAATACGCTAAAGAAATACAGAAATGAAAAAGCCCTGACTTTTCAGTCAGGGCTAATCAAGAGAGTGGCGGTGCGGACGGGACTCGAACCCGCGACCCCCGGCGTGACAGGCCGGTATTCTAACCGACTGAACTACCGCACCACCGAATACTGCATTACCAGCGGGGTCTCGCTGATAAGCGGTGTTACCTTTTCAGGTAAATACCTTAAATTGATGCCTGGCAGTTCCCTACTCTCGCATGGGGAGACCCCACACTACCATCGGCGCTACGGCGTTTCACTTCTGAGTTCGGCATGGGGTCAGGTGGGACCACCGCGCTACAGCCGCCAGGCAAATTCTGTTTATCCGCACCGCCCTCACAGGCCATACGAATCAATCCGTTCGAACAATGCTGAAAATTCTCGCGTCTCTCAACTCAAAACGCCTCTGGCGTTGTAAGGTTAAGCCTCACGGGTCATTAGTACCGGTTAGCTCAATGCATCGCTGCACTTACACATCCGGCCTATC
>NZ_CP024636.1:844947-910707 GCF_009728735.1 Pantoea phytobeneficialis | reverse complement strand
TGCTCAAAGAATTAAACTTCGTAATGAATTACGTGTTCACTCTTGAGACTTGATATTTTTTAAGTCCGTAGACTTTTGATATCAATCCTGCGAGTGCCCACACAGATTGTCTGATAAATTGTTAAAGAGCAGTGCGAACAGCGGGTTAACCGTCTGTCGCGAGGTGGCGTATATTACGCTTTCCTCCTTCAGAGTCAATCTCTTTTTCGAGATTTTTCTCTGGCGGGATGAATCACTTCGTCCCTCGCTGACCGTCTGCGTTGCCGCTTTGCCGTGTCAGTGGAGGCGCATTATAGGGAGACTCTGACGAAGCGCAAGCGTAAATTTCAACTTTTTTACTGTTCGGCTGAATTTTGTGCAAAAGGCCCGTTTTTAGCCCTTTTTAATACGTTCCGGCAGGTCAGCCAGGCTATCAATCACCCAATCCGCCGCCGCTTCGCCTTCCGCCGTCACCGGTTTACCGGTACGCACCAACACTTTCGTGCCTACACCAGCCGCCTGCGCCGCCTGCATATCTTCCAGTTTGTCGCCAACCATATAAGAAGCCGCCATATCTATATGGAGATGCTTCTGCGCCGACAGCAGCATGCCAGGCTGCGGTTTACGGCAATCACATTGCTGGCGATACTCTTCAACCGGTGCATCCGGCAGATGCGGGCAGAAATAGATACCATCGAGATCAACATCGCGATCCGCCAGGGACCAGTCCATCCACTCCGTCAGCTGCATAAATTGGTCTTCCGTAAACATGCCGCGCGCAATGCCCGACTGATTGGTGACCAGTACCAGGGCAAAGCCCATTTTTTTCAGCGCCTGTAACGCCTCAATGGTGCCATCAATAAACTGAAAATTATCGATCTCATGGACATAGCCGTGATCGACATTCAATGTGCCATCACGATCAAGAAAAATAGCCGGGACTTTGTTCGCCACGTAGAAACTCCTGCTGCAAAAATTGCCGGTCAGTATCGCATGATTGCGCATACTGAGAGAATGGCAGATTGAATGACTTTCATTGATTTAGCCGTCTGGATGCCTTACCATCCATCCAGATTTCACACGGCGTAGCCAGATGAAACCCGAAACACCACGGACAACGCAACACGATAATAATTAACCTAATGATTAAACTCGAAAATATTAGCAAAGTGTTCCAGCAAGGTTCACGCACCATTCAGGCGTTATCTAACGTCAGCCTGCATGTGCCTGCCGGACAGATTTATGGCGTCATCGGTGCATCCGGTGCCGGTAAAAGTACACTTATTCGCTGCGTCAATCTGCTGGAGCGTCCTACATCTGGCCGGGTATTGGTCGATGGTCAGGATCTGACCGCACTTTCCGAAGGTCAGTTGACACAGGCACGCCGTCAGATTGGCATGATTTTCCAGCATTTTAATTTGATGAACTCACGCACTGTCTTCGGCAACGTCGCTCTACCGCTTGAGCTGGGCAATCTTTCTCGCGAGCAGATCAAACAGCGCGTCAGCGAGTTGCTGGACCTGGTGGGCCTGGCGGATAAACACGATGCCTGGCCGGCGAATCTGTCCGGTGGTCAAAAACAGCGTGTGGCGATTGCCCGTGCTCTGGCCAGCAACCCTAAAGTGCTGCTGTGCGACGAAGCCACCAGCGCTCTGGATCCGGCAACAACCCGTTCCATCCTCGAGTTGCTTAAAGATATCAATCGCCGTCTTGGTCTGACCATCCTGCTGATCACCCATGAAATGGATGTAGTGAAGCGCATCTGCGATCAGGTCGCCGTAATCAGTAATGGCGAACTGATTGAGCAAGACAGCGTTAGCGAAGTATTTTCTCATCCGAAAACACCGTTGGCGCAGCAGTTTATCCAGTCAACCCTGCATCTCGATATTCCTGACGATTACCAGCAACGCATGTCGGCCCTGCCAGGAAATGACACCGTACCTTTATTACGCCTGGAATTCACGGGCAAGTCGGTGGATGCGCCTCTGCTGTCAGAAGCGGCACGTCGCTTCAACGTTAATAACAATATTATTAGCGCGCAGATGGATTACGCCGGTGGCGTGAAGTTCGGCATTATGCTGGCCGAGATGGACGGCAGCGAAAATGATACGCAAGCCGCCATTGCCTGGTTGAAAGAGAATCATGTGAAAGTTGAGGTACTGGGTTATGTCTGAAGCGATGATGTGGCTACTGGGACGTGGCATTTGGGAAACGCTGATGATGACCTTTGTCTCCGGCTTCTTTGGCTTTGTGCTTGGCCTGCCCGTTGGCGTTTTGCTGTACGTCACCCGTCCCGGCCAGATTCTGGCGAACGGTGCGTTGTATCGCGTACTCTCGGCGCTGGTGAATATCTTCCGTTCCATCCCGTTCATTATCCTGCTGGTCTGGATGATTCCCTTTACCCGCGCGATCGTGGGAACGTCGATCGGTTTACAAGCCGCGATTGTGCCGCTGACCGTGGGGGCCGCGCCGTTTATCGCCCGTATGGTTGAGAACGCCTTGCTCGAACTGCCCACCGGGTTGATCGAAGCGTCACGCGCGATGGGGGCCACACCGCTGCAAATCGTACGCAAGGTGTTGCTGCCTGAAGCCCTGCCGGGGCTGGTGAATGCCGCTACAATTACTTTGATTACGCTGGTTGGCTACTCCGCGATGGGTGGTGCTGTGGGTGCTGGCGGACTC
The DNA here is from genome assembly GCF_009728735.1 of Pantoea phytobeneficialis. NCBI lineage: Bacteria > Pseudomonadati > Pseudomonadota > Gammaproteobacteria > Enterobacterales > Erwiniaceae > Pantoea > Pantoea phytobeneficialis. The sequence continues at coordinate 908,046 of NZ_CP024636.1, read as the reverse complement.
GGCCAGATCGGCTATCAGTATGGTTACATCGGCTATAACGCCACCGTGATGAATACCGTTCTGGTCCTGTTGGTGGTGTTGGTTTATTTAATCCAATTCTGTGGCGACCGCATCGTGCGTGCTGTGTCCCATAAGTAAGCAAGCAATATCAATATTCTCTATTAAGGAAAGGATATGTCTTTTACATTTAAAAAGATTGCCGCTGTGGGCGCGCTGATTGGCGTGATTGCGCTGGCCGGATGCGATCAGAAAGCCAAAGATCCAAACCACATTAAAGTGGGTGTGATTGTTGGCGCCGAGCAGCAGGTTGCTGAAACGGCACAGAAAGTCGCGAAAGAGAAGTATGGCCTGGATGTTGAATTGGTCACCTTCAACGACTACGTTCTGCCGAACGAAGCCCTGAGCAAAGGCGATATCGATGTTAACGCCTTCCAGCACAAACCGTATCTGGATCAGCAGATCAAAGATCGTGGCTATAAGCTGGTACCGGTTGGTAACACCTTTGTTTACCCCATCGCGGGCTACTCCAAAAAGATCAAATCTCTGGATGAGTTGCAGAACGGCGCTCAGATCGCCATCCCGAATGACCCGACTAACCTTGGTCGTTCGCTGCTGCTGTTGCAGAAAGTGGGTCTGATTAAACTGAAAGACGGTGTTGGCCTGCTGCCGACCGCGCTGGATATCACCGAGAACCCGAAAAACCTGAAGATTGTTGAGCTGGAAGCGCCGCAGTTGCCGCGTTCACTGGACGATCAGCAGATTGCGCTGGCAGTAATCAACACCACTTACGCCAGCCAGATTGGCCTGACCCCGGCTAAAGACGGTATCTTCGTTGAAGATAAAGATTCACCGTACGTGAACCTGATCGTTAGCCGTGAAGACAACAAAGACGCTGAAAACGTGAAGAAATTTGTTCAGGCTTATCAGTCTGACGAAGTCGCGGAAGCCGCGAACAAAATCTTCAACGGTGGTGCGGTGAAGGGCTGGTAATCCCCTCTTCTCATGCCATTCAGGGCGGCTTCGGCCGCCCTTTCTTTTGCCGGTTGTGGCAGCTGACTTGTTATTTACGGTTGTCCTTGTTTCAATAACGCCACTTTTTAAAACATGAGGATGTTGCCATGCGTTTTTTACCGCTCTGCTTGTTGGCATTGATGCTGACCGGGTGTGTGCGTGAATATCACCCGATAAGCAGTGCTTCATCGCACCCGCAGCAGCAATCCAGCGAACCGGAACGCCGCCCTGCGCCCCGTCCGGCCCCGGTGAAGATTTACACGGACGCGACCGATTTGGTCAGCAAACCTTTCCGTGACCTCGGCGAAGTGTCTGGCGATGATTGCCAGAGCAGCACCCAGGATTCACCGCCAAATATCAATACCGCCCGTAAACGCCTGCAACTGCGAGCGGCGGGAATGAAGGCGAACGCCGTGCTGCTGCATAAGTGCGAAATCGTCTCCAGCACTCCGGGTTGCTATCGTCAGGCCGTCTGTCAGGGTTCTGCACTGAAAGTTGCCAATCAATGAGTGAGTTTGCCTTTGCGCAAATCGGCGTAATTCATTCGCCGTGGAAAGAGAAATTCGCCGTGCCGCGCCAGCCGGGTCTGGTGCAGGATGGCACCGGTGAGCTGCATCTGCTGCCACCTTACAACCAGGCTGAAGCGGTTCGCGGTCTTGAAGCGTTCAGCCATCTGTGGGTGCTGTTTGTTTTTCATCAAACTATGGCTGGCGGCTGGCGCCCCACCGTACGTCCACCACGCCTGGGTGGCAATGCGCGCATGGGCGTCTTTGCGACGCGTTCAACCTTCCGACCCAATCCGATTGGTATGTCGCTGGTTGAACTCAAAGGCATCCGTTGCGAAAAGCAGCAGGTCATTTTGCAGTTGGGCAGTTTAGATCTGGTGGATGGCACCCCGGTGGTCGATATCAAACCTTATCTGCCGTTTGCCGAAGCCTTACCGGATGCACGCGCCGGATTTGCCCAGCAGGCTCCCGAGGCAGCAATGCCGGTGCGTTTCTCTGCACTGGCGTTGACGCAAATTCAACAGCAACAAAAAAACCACCCCCATCTGGCACGCTTTATCAGCGATGTACTGGCTCAGGATCCGCGCCCTGCTTATCGCAAAGGTGAGGCAGAAGATCGTGAATATGCTGCCTGGCTGCTCGATTTTAATGTGCGCTGGCGCATTGATGAGGCAGGCACCGAGGTGATCGCTCTCGATCCGCGCTAAAACACGCTTTTGAGTGGCGGATCTCGCTGGTACACTAGCCGCCAGCAAAATTTTTTGTCAGTGATCTTCCGTATAACTGGAATCGTAATCAATGCGTACTACTCAATATTTGCTCTCCACTCTGAAGGAGACGCCCTCCGATGCGGAAGTTATCAGCCACCAGCTGATGCTGCGCGCCGGGATGATCCGTAAACTGGCTTCAGGACTTTATACCTGGCTGCCGACCGGTGTTCGCGTGCTGAGAAAAGTCGAAAACATCGTGCGTGAAGAGATGAACAACGCAGGCGCGATTGAAATCTCCATGCCGGTGGTTCAGCCTGCCGATCTGTGGGAAGAGAGTGGCCGTTGGGAGCAATATGGTCCCGAACTGCTGCGTATTAAAGACCGTCACGATCGCCCGTTCGTGTTGGGTCCGACGCATGAAGAAGTGGTCACTGACCTGATCCGTAACGAGTTGAGCTCTTATAAGCAATTGCCGCTCAACTTGTATCAGATCCAGACCAAGTTCCGTGACGAAGTGCGCCCACGCTTTGGGGTGATGCGTTCACGCGAGTTCATCATGAAAGATGCCTACTCGTTCCACACCTCGCAGGAATCGTTGCAGGAAACCTATGACGCGATGTATCGCGCCTACAGCCAGAGCTTCAGCCGTATGGGGCTGGACTTCCGTGCGGTACAGGCCGATACCGGTTCCATCGGTGGTAGCGCTTCACATGAATTCCAGGTGCTGGCGCAGAGCGGTGAAGATGATGTGATCTTCTCCAGCGAATCCGATTACGCCGCTAACATCGAGAAAGCTGAGGCTCTGGCCCCGGCTGGCGAACGTCCACAGCCGACACAACAGATGGTGCAGTTCGACACACCAAACGCGAAAACCATCGCCGAGTTGGTTGAACAGCATCAGCTGCCGATTGAGAAAACGGTCAAAACGCTGTTTGTTAAAGGCACCGAAGAGAGCGGCCATGCGCTGGTTGCCCTGCTGCTGCGTGGTGATCATCAGCTCAACGAAGTGAAAGCGGAGAAGCTGGATATCGTTGCCGCACCGCTGGAAATGGCGACCGAAGCCGAAATCCGTGCGGTTCTGGGCGCAGGTCCGGGTTCCCTCGGTCCGGTGGGTCTGACCATGCCGGTGATTGCTGACCGTACCGTGGCGAAAACCAGCGACTTCTGCACCGGTGCCAACATCGATGGCAAACACTTCGCTGGAATTAACTGGGGCCGTGACTTGCCGGAACCGCGTGTCGAAGATATTCGCAACGTGGTGGAAGGCGATCCCAGCCCGGACGGTAAAGGCACGCTGCTGATCAAACGTGGTATCGAAGTGGGTCACATCTTCCAGCTCGGCACCAAATATTCCGATGCGCTGAAAGCGGCGGTGCAAGGCGAAGATGGTCGTAACCAAATCATGACCATGGGCTGCTACGGTATCGGTATCACCCGCGTGGTGGCGGCGGCAATTGAGCAGAACCATGACGAGCGTGGCATCATCTGGCCGGCAGCCCTGGCACCGTTCGAAGTGGCGATTCTGCCAATGAACATGCACAAATCTTTCCGTGTGAAAGAAGTCGCGGATGATCTGTACAACGCGCTGCGTGCCAAAGGCATTGACGTGATTCTGGATGACCGTAAAGAGCGTCCGGGCGTGATGTTTGCCGATATGGAACTGATTGGTGTACCGCATACCATCGTGATCGGCGATCGCAACCTCGATAATGAAGAGATCGAGTACAAAGCGCGTTCCGCCAGCGAGAAAGAGATGATTAAGCACAGCGAAATCGTCGAATTCCTGGCAAAAGCCCTGAACAAGTAATCTCCCAGAGCGCCTCTGACCAGAGGCGCTTTTTTTAACGCACTTTTCCCCGCAGCGCCTTGGTATTACTTCGCCGCGCTTTGCCGTCCAGTCGTCGTTCTTTCGATGCCCGGGTGGGACGAGTGGCGCGCCTCACTTTTTCCACCGTTGTCAGTTCCCGAATTAAATTAATCAACCGCTGTAACGCAGCTTCGCGATTCATCTCCTGGCTACGATATTCCTGCGCTTTGATAATCACCACGCCATCCTCGGTGATCAAATGGTGACGCGCGGCCAGCAGACGCTCTTTATAAAATGGCGGCAATGATGACGCATTGATATCAAAACGCAGGTGGATGGCGGTCGAGGTTTTATTGACATGCTGCCCACCAGCGCCCTGCGCACGGATGGCACTCAACTCGACCTCATTTTCCGGCAGTGAAACCGAACGTGACAATACAATCATGTGATACCTGCCGCAGGAAGGGTTCCTGTACTGCGTAATAACCTGTCCATTAACTTAACCTTTTGTGCGCTGTGCAGACGCTTAACAGCAGCGAATTTTGCCACTTTTCTGCTTTTCTCTGAATGCTTCGCGCTGTTCACTGGCTGATTTCAGTGAATTGCCTGTGATATAGTCTCCTATCAACCAGAGTATTGAAACTCTGCTGAGGAGGTGAATGTGCAAAAGTATTGTGAGTTAGTTCGCCAGAAGTATGCCGAAATTGGCAGCGGCGACCTGGGTTATGTGCCAGATGCCATTGGATGCGCGCTGAATGCACTCAATGATATTGCCGCTAATTCTGCGCTAAACTCTTCTGTCAGGGAACAGGCAGCCTATGCCGCTGCAAACTTATTGGTGAGCGACTATGTTGACGAATGAAGCCTACAAACCCATCAACTGCGATGACTACGACAACCTGGAACTCGCCTGCCAAAAACACTGGACGCTTGCGCTCGAATTAAAAAACGGTGATCAGCTCAAGGCGAAAGCCGTGGACATGATTTCACGCAAAAACGTCGAGTATCTTGCGGTCGACCTCTCCGGCGAAACACGCGAGCTGCGGCTCGATCACATCGCCAGCTTCAGCCACCCTGAGCTGGGCACCGTTATCGTCAGCGAAGACGAGTAACCTTCCTACGGGCGGGAAATCCCTCTCCCGCCCCCCTCGCTATGGCTGTAGCGAGCTGTAATACGCCGACAGATCTTCCATATCCTGATCGCTTAACCCGGCTACAAACGCTTTCATTACCTCAGCCTGCCCCCCACTGCGCTCCCCTTTTTTGTAGGCTTGTAACGAGTGCAGCAGATAAGGTGCGTGCTGCCCGGCCAGATTAGGATACAAAGGCACGGCGCTTTTTCCTTCCGCACCATGACAAGCCAGACAACTGGCCGCTTTTTGCGCCCCGGCCTTAATATCACCGTCGGCCAGCGCCGGCAGTGCCACGGCGAAAAGTGCCGCCGCGATCCAGTGTTTCATCATTGCTCTCCGTTTTATTGTTGTTGTAACCAGACCGCCGTCCAGCCTTGCTCATTGCTGGCCGCACCTTCACGGGTGATAAAAAATCCTGGCGCGCAAATTAACGTCTGGTTGTAGTAAATCAGTGGGATCCGTTCACGCTGCCAGGGCGGAACACCCAGCTCCTGCCACAGCTTTTTCACTTCACGTCCCCCCGCCCGCTCGATCAGGTGGAAATAGCCCTGGGCCTTAAAACGCACGCTCACCTGCTCATCATCGGTCGGGTAACGTAGCCGCGGGCTATCATGGCTTGCCTGTAACTCCCCGAGCGGTTCGGGCAAACGCAAGGGTTGCGAGAGGTCATGCCAGGTAAGTGAGTGCTGACTGAGGGAAGGTTGAGGCACTAGCCAGTACAGGTGCTGGCGATAACGGCGCAGTTCAAAAGCACCAAAATGCAGGCAGGGTTGGGCATCTTCCCGACTCTGCATCACTTCACGGGTGATGCGCAGCAATGCATCGCGTGAGGGCATGGTTCCGCCCTGCTGCGCAATCCAGCGCCGCAGCAGCGCATGACGACGCGCTTCCTGCATGCTCAACAACGGCGTGAAGTTAAGTCGCCCCAGCTCATCCGTGAGTTGTGCCAATTGTTCCGCCAGCAACGCGTCCAGCAGTTGTTCCTGTTCACCACATAACGCGGCGCTGCGTGCAGCCGCAGCGCTGAAATGCGGCCAGCGAGCATGCAATAACGGGAGTACCTGCTGGCGCAGAAAATTTCTGTCGTAGCGGCAATCCGCGTTGCTCTCGTCTTCGATCCAACGCAACTGATGCTCTGTCGCCCAACTTTCAAGTTGCTGACGACTGAAGGTCAACAATGGCCGCAGATGGGTGTTTTCCCCCACGATACGTTGTGATGGCATCGCGGCCAGGCCCGCCGGGCCACTGCCACGCTTTAGGGCCAGCAGCAGGGTTTCACACTGATCATCAAGATGCTGGGCGGTAAGTAAGTACTCACCGGGTTGCAGGTGTTGAAACAACGCCTGATAACGTGCATCGCGCGCTGCCGCTTCTATCCCCTGCTCATGCCCATCCACCTGCACTCGCAACACCTCACAGGGGACTTGCCACTGCTGGCAAAGGTGCTGGCAATGTGCTGCCCAACTATCAGCATTGGGGCTTAAACCATGATGGACATGCAATGCGCGCAGTTGAAACTGTGGATGTTGTCGTTGCCAGCAAACCAGTTGATGCAACAACACGGTGGAATCCAGCCCACCGCTGAACGCCAGCACGCAGCGGGCATCGGGTGTCAGCAGTGCAGCAAGATGGGACAAAGACATGGCGCAATCCGTAAGGGCGAACCGCCCGATTGCGGCTCGCGATGGGCGCTATTTTACGCCTGATATAGCTCCAGCGGCAAACCATCGGGGTCAGAGAAGAAGGTACAGGTTTTATCGGTCAACGCATCAATACGAATCGGTTCGCAAACCACCCCTTTCTCAGCCAGCGCCGCGACCGATTGTTCCACATCCTCAACACAAAATGCCAGATGACGTAAGCCACAGGCTTCCGGCTGACTGACGCGTGCTGGCGGTGACGGGAAGGAGAACAGTTCGATAGTGTAGACACCATTCAGCCCGAGATCCCCTTTCCACGAATCACGCTCTGCACGATAAAACTCCCCCAGCAATTCAAAGCCCAGCACATCACAATAGAATGCCTTACTGCGCGCATAATCGGTGGCGATAATGGCAATGTGGTGGATCTGTTTAATCTGTAACATAGTGGCTCCGGTTATCGGCTTAGCCGCTTACCTTACGTGGCAGGCGGCCTGCTGAAAAGAGGCTTTTGTCCGAACTTAATGGTCGTTCTCGCCTTTAAGCACCCGTACCAGATAACGCCCATCCTCGGTCAACGTCGCGCCGTGAATGTCCGTTTCGAAACCGGGGTAGTGCCGCCCGATAGTGCAGAGCATCAACAGAAAATCGAGCACCGCGCGACTCTGCTCAGTGATCATTTCTCCCGGCATCACCAAAGGGACACCTGGCGGATAGGGCAAAATCATATTGGCGGAGATGCGTCCCACCAGCTCGCGGATATCGACCGTTTCCACCAGGCCTTTTACCTGCTGTTGAAATGCCTGATGCGGGGTCATCTTCATCTCTGGCAACACGTCAAAAGCTTTGAGCATCAGGCGCGGCAGATCGTGTTGTAGGATCAACTGATGGATGCCCTGGGCCAGCGTCTGAATACGCATGTTGCGATAGAAATCAGGATCTTCGGCGTAGAGATCCGGCAACATGTTTTTTACCCGCAGATTGAGATCATAAGCGCGCTTAAATTCGGTCAGGCCACGCAGCACGCTCATCGCTTTGGTCTTATCGATACCAATACTGAACAGGAACAGCAGGTTATACGGACCGGTTTTTTCCACCACCACGCCACGCTGGTCGAGGAATTTTGCCACCAGCGCCGCCGGAATCCCCTCTTCCGCCATCACCCCCAGCTCGCTCATTCCTGGCGTCAGGATGGTTACCTTAATCGGATCAAGGTACATATGATCGCGGTCGGCCTGGGTAAAACCGTGCCAGTCTTCCTCACCCGGCTGGATCGGCCAGCATTCCGCTTCATCCACTTTTTCCGGCTGCCAGATATCAAAGAACCACCCCTCTGACTCTTCACGCAAACGCTGGATCTCACGCCGGAAATGCAACGCCCGTTCTACCGAACGATTGATCAGGCGCTTACCCGGATTGCCGCGCAACATCGCCGCCGCCGTCTCAATCGACGAGACAATGGCGTAATTTGGCGAGGTGGTGGTATGCATCATGTAGGCTTCGTTAAAGGTCTGCTCATCGTAATCACCTTTGATGTGAATAAGCGACGCCTGGGAAAATGCCGCCAGCAGTTTATGCGTTGATTGCGTTTCGTAGAACACTTTACCCGGCACCCGATCGCCACTCATGCCACTTTTTCCGTCATAGATCGGATGGAAATTGGTATAGGGCACCCACGCGGAATCGAAGTGGATCGACGGCACATCCAGCGTCTGTTTGATGTATTGCGTGTTGTACAGTAAGCCATCGTAGGTTGAGTTAGTGATCACCGCATGCACCGGCCAACTGGCGCGCGGCGTGCTTTCCACTTTCTGCTGGATGCTGTCGCGGGTGAACTCCCGCTTGGGAATACCGCCAAGAATGCCAAGCGCGTTGCGCGTTGGCTTCAGCCAGAGCGGGATAATGTCGCTCATCATCAACAGATGGGTCAGGGATTTATGGCAGTTGCGGTCAATCAAGACCGTGCTACCCGCTGGAGCCGCATACATGCCCACGATCTTATTCGAGGTCGAGGTGCCATTGGTCACCATATAGCTTTGCTCAGCACCAAAAGTCCGCGCGACGTACTCCTCAGCTTCCAGATGCGGGCCGGTGTGATCAAGCAGGGAACCCAGTTCCGTCACTGAAATGGAGATATCCGCTTTTAACGTATTCGCGCCAAAAAAGTCGTAGAACAAACTTCCCACCGGGCTTTTCTGAAACGCAGTTCCCCCCATATGCCCTGGAGTACAGAAGGTGTACTTGCCCTCATTGACATAGGTGAACAGCGCTTTGGTCAGTGGCGGTGTGATTTTGTCGATGTATTCGTCGGTGTACTGGCGGATATGCAACGCGATATCGTCAGCCATGCTGAGCGCGTATTCGAAGAAATGCAACGCCATGCGCATCTCGTTAATGCTGACATCCATTTGTGAATGGGTGTTGATAAACGCGTACAGCGGCAGATATTCATTGAGCTGATTGATTTCACTGCACAGCGCCAGACTGTAATCGTCCCAGTCAAAAACCACGCCACAGATGCGCGGGTTATGTTCAATCAGCTTCAGCAGGTCGCTGGCATTGGTGGGATAGACGGTCTGGAAACCTTGCAGCTTCAGTGCAGCATCCAGTTCACGAATGGGTTCATCTTTGTAGAAAACCCCGTGCGGTCCCATGATCGCAAGAATATTCAATGCTCACCTCCTGTGGTGTTGTGGCACTGAATAAGGATAGCGAAAAGCGGGGGCGGATTACCGTCAGAATGCTCTGCTGTTGCGCAGGCATAAAAAAAGCGGACCGAAGTCCGCTTTTTTTTGATCATCAGCTTATCAGGCGTAGCCGTAGCTCATCAGACGCTGATAACGACGGTTCAGCAGCTCTTCGGTGCTGAGAACATCGAGATCGGCCAGATCAGCCAGCAGCTGCTTTTTCAGTGCTTCGGCCATATCCACCGGCTGACGGTGCGCACCACCCAGCGGTTCCGGGATGATGGAGTCGATCAGTTTCAACTCTTTCAGACGATCAGCGGTGATGCCCATTGCTTCTGCCGCCAGCGGTGCTTTGTCAGCGCTTTTCCACAGAATGGAGGCACAGCCTTCCGGTGAGATCACCGAATAGGTGCTGTACTGCAACATGTTGACCTTATCGCCCACACCAATCGCCAGTGCACCACCTGAGCCGCCTTCGCCGATCACGGTACAAATTACCGGGATTTTCAGGCCAGACATCTCGCGCAGGTTACGGGCAATCGCTTCCGACTGACCACGTTCCTCTGCACCAACGCCCGGATATGCACCCGGGGTGTCGATGAAGGTGATCAACGGCATCTTAAAGCGTTCAGCCATCTCCATCAGGCGCAGCGCTTTACGGTAGCCCTCTGGTGCTGGCATACCGAAGTTGCGACGAATTTTCTCTTTGGTTTCACGGCCTTTCTGATGACCAATGATCATCACCGGACGGCCATCAAGACGGGCGATACCACCGACAATCGCTTTATCATCGGCATAGGCACGATCGCCAGCCAGCTCGTCAAAATCATCAAAGGCATTGCGGACATAGTCCAGCGTATAAGGACGCAGCGGGTGACGCGCCAGTTGCGCGACCTGCCATGCACCCAAATCGGAGAAGATTTTACGTGTCAGCTCTACGCTTTTTTCGCGCAGACGCTGCACTTCTTCGTCCAGATTAATATCGTGTTTCTCATCCTGACGGCCAATCGATTTCAGCGAGTCGATTTTCGCTTCCAGTTCTGCGATTGGCTGTTCAAAATCCAGGTAATTAAGACTCATAATGTTCCTGTTTTAGTCAAACTCCAGTTCCACCTGCTCCGACCCAACTAACGACCGCAAATCGTTGAGTAAACGATCGCTGGGCGAAATACGCCACGCTGCACCAAAGCGCAGCTTCGCCCGCGCATCTGCTCTCTGATAATAGAGATGCACCGGAATAGTCCCGGAGCGATGAGGCTCCAGAGACTGGCGGAGACGGTTTAAAAGCTGGTCATCAATTTGCCTGTCCGTCAGCGAGATAGCAAGACCACGCGCGTATTTTTCCCGCGCTTCGTCAATGTCCATCACTTCGCGGGCGGTCATTTTAAGGCCGCCACTGAAGTCATCAAAGCTGACCTGTCCGCTAACGATCAGGATTCGGTCCTTCTCCAGCAATTGCTGGTATTTATCCAATGCATCGGTAAATAACATCACCTCCAGACGCCCAGAGCGGTCATCCAGAGTACAGATACCAATTCGGTTGCCACGCTTGGTGACCATCGTACGGGCAGCAATCACCAGCCCCGCCGCGACGGTCACTTTACCACGATCGGTTGGATGCATGTCTTTGAGACGCATCCCGCCAACGTAACGTTCAATTTCTTTCAGATACTGATTGATCGGATGGCCGGTGAGATACAGGCCCAGCGTTTCACGTTCGCCATCCAGCTGAATCTGTTCCGGCCACGGTGTCACGCTGGCGTACGATTTCTCTACCTGCTCCGGTTCTTCTGCCAGCACGCCAAACATATCCGCCTGCCCGATGGCCTCGGCTTTCGCATGTTGATCGGCGGCTTTCAGCGCATCGCTGAGGGAGCTCATCAGCGCAGCACGATGCGGGCCGAGACGATCGAACGCACCGGACATGATCAGTTTTTCCATCACGCGACGGTTGATCTTTTTGGTGTCGGTACGGGCGCAGAGATCAAACAGTTCTTTGAAGTAACCATCCCGGTTACGCGCCTCGAGGATCGCTTCAATCGGGCCTTCACCCACGCCTTTGATCGCACCGATACCGTAAACGATCTCACCCTCATCGTTCACATGGAACGGATAAAGCCCGGAGTTGATATCTGGCGGCAACACCTTGAGGCCCATACGCCAGCACTCATCCACCAGCCCCACCACTTTCTCGGTGTTATCCATATCCGCGGTCATTACCGCCGCCATAAACTCTGCCGGATAGTGGGCTTTCAACCATAACGTTTGATAAGAAACCAGCGCATAGGCAGCGGAGTGCGATTTGTTGAAGCCATAACCGGCGAATTTCTCCACCAGGTCGAAGATCTTCATCGCCAGCTCGCCGTTGACGCCCATCTTCTCCGCTCCATCCTGGAACACAGAGCGCTGCTTCGCCATCTCTTCCGGTTTCTTTTTACCCATCGCACGACGCAGCATATCCGCGCCGCCCAGAGTATAACCCGACAGCACCTGAGCGATCTGCATCACCTGTTCCTGGTAAAGGATGATGCCGTAGGTTGGTTCCAGCACCGGTTGCAGCGACTCATGCTGCCACTCGATATCCGGGTAAGAGATCGCCTCGCGGCCATGCTTACGGTCGATAAAGTTATCTACCATGCCGGACTGCAACGGGCCCGGACGGAACAACGCCACCAATGCGATCATATCTTCGAAGCAGTCAGGCTTCAGACGTTTGATCAGATCCTTCATGCCGCGCGATTCAAGTTGGAACACGGCGGTGGTTTCCGCGCGTTGCAGCATGTCGAAACTCTTTTTATCGTCGAGCGGAATGGCTGCGATATCAATCGGTTCCAGGCCCTGCTTCTCACGGCGCGGGTTAATCATCTTCAGCGCCCAGTCGATAATGGTGAGCGTGCGCAAGCCGAGGAAGTCGAACTTCACCAGACCAGCATATTCCACGTCATTTTTATCGAATTGCGTGACCGGGTGGTTGCCGTTTTCATCGCAGTATAACGGTGCAAAATCGGTAATTTTGGTCGGCGCGATCACCACGCCACCGGCGTGTTTACCGGCGTTACGCGTGACACCTTCCAGCTTACGCGCCATGTCGATCAGCGCTTTAACCTCTTCATCTGCCTCGTAGATTTCCGGCAACTGCGGTTCGGCAGCAAAGGCTTTTTCCAGCGTCATGCCCGGATCGGGCGGCACCAGCTTGGATATACGATCAACAAAGCCGTAAGGATGTCCCAGCACACGGCCTACGTCGCGGATCACCGCTTTTGCTGCCATCGTACCAAAGGTAATGATCTGCGATACCGCATCGCGGCCATACATCTCAGCAACGTGGTCGATCACCTGGTCACGTTTTTCCATACAGAAGTCGACGTCGAAGTCAGGCATCGACACACGTTCCGGGTTCAGGAAACGTTCGAACAGCAGGTCAAACTCCAGCGGATCAAGATCGGTAATCTTCAGCGCATAAGCGACCAGCGAACCGGCACCGGAACCACGTCCCGGTCCTACCGGTACGCCGTTATCCTTCGACCACTGGATAAACTCCATCACGATCAGGAAGTAGCCGGGGAAGCCCATCTGGTTAATAACGTTAAGTTCAATCTCCAGACGTTCATCATATTCCGGGCGTTTCTCGGCACGCACTGCCGGATCGGGGAACAGGAATTCCAGACGTTCTTCCAAACCTTCCCTTGATTTCACCACGAGAAAATCTTCGGTGGTCATATCACCGGTCGGGAACTGCGGCAGGAAGTACTCACCCAGGCGCACGGTGACATTACAACGCTTAGCAATTTCTACGCTATTTTCCAGCGCTTCCGGGATGTCCGAGAACAACTCGCACATCTCCGCTTCGCTGCGCATATATTGCTGAGGGCTGTAGTTACGCGGACGTTTAGGATCGTCCAGCGTGTAACCATCATGAATTGCCACGCGAATTTCATGCGCGTCAAAATCATCTTCGTTGAGGAAGCACACTTCATTGGTTGCCACCACCGGCACGCCTTCGGCAATCGCCAGCTCAACCGCCGCGTGCAGGTAGCTCTCCTCATCCGGGCGGCCCGTGCGCGTCAATTCAAGATAGTAACGATCGGGGAAGTGCTGCTGATAAAACGCCAGGCACTGCGCCACCAGCGCATTGTTGCCGCGCAATAAGCTGCGCCCCACATCGCCACGACGGCCACCGGAAAGCAGAATCAAGCCTTCCTGATACTCAGCCAGCCAGTCACGATCAATGACCGGCCCGGCAATACCGTAACCCCGTTGGTAAGCGCGTGAAATCAGTAATGTCAGGTTCTGATAACCGGTGTTGTTCGCCGCCAGCACGGTGAGCTGTGTCAGCTCATCGCTCATCAGCTCGCTGGCAACGTTAAAATCGGCGCCAATAATCGGCTTCACCCCAGCACCGTGCGCGGTGCCATAGAATTTCACCAGCCCGCACAGGTTGGTGAAATCAGTAATGCCAATAGCAGGCATCCCTAATGAGGCAGCCTTTTTTACCAGCGGCCCGGTCTTCGCCAGGCCATCAACCATTGAGTAGTCGCTGTGAACGCGCAGATGTATATAACGGGGTTCAGCCATATCAGTTTCCGGTTAAAACAGCGTCAGGCTATTAAAGCGTAGTCGGCTGGCGTGCGGCCAGCACGTCGGCATCAATCAGAGCGTTACGCACCGGCGCAAAGCTGCGGCGATGATGAGGCGTAGCACCATACTGGGTCAATTTTTCCATATGCAGTGCCGTCGGATAACCCTTGTGCTGAGCGAAGCCATACTGCGGGAAGAGAAGATCCAGTTCGGCCATTTCACGATCGCGCGTCACCTTCGCCAGGATCGACGCGGCGCTGATCTCTGCAACCAGGCTATCCCCCTTAACTACCGCCTGTGATGGCATCGGCAAAGCCGGACAACGGTTGCCATCGATCAAAACAAAATCAGGCACCACAGGTAAACCTGCCACCGCACGCTGCATCGCCAGCATGGTCGCATGCAGAATGTTGATCTGATCGATCTCTTCCGGTTCCGCACGGCCCAGACTCCAGGCCAGTGCTTTTTCTTTGATCTCGTCATACAACGCCAGACGACGTTTTTCCGACAATTTTTTGGAATCGGCCAGACCGACAATCGGCTTTGCAGGGTCAAGGATCACCGCTGCCGTCACCACCGCGCCGACCAGCGGGCCACGCCCGACCTCATCAACACCGGCAATCAGCCGCGCATTGGGATAAATAAACTCAGCCATGAGCAATCTCCAGTACGGCATCCGCGGCCTGCTCATCAGCATTCCAGCGAATTTGTGCATGTAGTTCGTTAAACGTCGCAAGCAACGCATCACGCTCGGCACCCGCATGTAACAGCGGCTCCAGCGCAGCGGCTAAGGCTGCCGGCTGACATTCATCCTGCAACAACTCCTTCACCAACTCGCGCCCGGCAAGCAGATTCGGTAAGGAGACGTAAGGAGTTTTGACCAGCCGCTTCGCCAGCCAGAAGGTGAAAGGTTTCATGCGATAACCCACCACCATCGGACATTTCGCCAACATACACTCCAGTGCCGCGGTTCCCGATGCCAGAATCGCTGCATCGCTGGCAATCATCGCTTCACGTCCTTTACCATCCAGCAGGTGCATCGGTAATTCCGGTGCCACTTCTGCTTTGATGTGCTCGAACTGTTCACGACGCTTCGCATTCACCAGAGGCACCACGATTTCAAGACGAGGATAGCGCTGGCGCAGCAGTTGCGCGGCACGCAGAAAATCGGCGCTCAGCATTTCCACTTCGGCACCACGGCTACCCGGCAACAGGCCCAGGCAGATGGCATCATCAGCAATCCCTAAACCACGACGCGCTGCCAGTTTATCCGGCTGCATCGGCATCGCATCGGCCATAGTGTGGCCGATAAAACGGCACGGCACATTGAAACGATCATAGAACGCTTTTTCAAACGGCAGAAATGCCAATACGAGGTTAGTATTGCGGCCGATTTTGAATACGCGTTTTTGACGCCAGGCCCAGACTGAGGGACTGACATAATGAATGGTGCGAATTCCGGCGCGTTTCAGACGACCTTCGAGCGTGATATTGAAATCAGGCGCATCAATGCCGACAAACACATCCGGTTGCAGCGCAGTGAAGCGCTGCGTCAGGTCACGGCGGATTTTCAGCAGCCGCGGCAGACGTTCCAGCACTTCAACAATGCCCATCACCGCCAACTCTTCCATCTCATACCAGGCTTCACAGCCTTCAGCCTGCATACGCGGACCGGCAACGCCGACAAAGCGAGCATCAGGATGGCGCGCTTTTAACGCACGAATGAGACCGGCACCAAGAATATCGCCGGAGGTTTCTCCGGCGACCAGGGCAATCGTTAAGGGACGCACTGACATGGATTAACGAATCAATCCACGGGTTGAGCGGGCAAAGAAGTCATAGAAAGGCTGAACTTCGCTATGCTGTTTTGCCAGCGCTTCAATCTCAGGCTTCACTTCATCCAGCGTTTTACTGCTGCGATACAGCAACTTGTACGCATTGCGAATCGCATGCAGGGCTTCTTTGCTGAACCCACGACGCTTCAAACCTTCGATGTTGATACCAAAAGGTGTCGCATGGTTACCCTGCGCAATGACGTACGGTGGTACGTCCTGCGCGACACCGGAACAACCGCCGACCATCACATGAGCGCCAATGGTGCACCACTGGTGTACTGCCGTCATCCCACCGATGATAGCGAAATCATCAACCGTGACGTGGCCACCCAGCGTAGCGTTATTGGCGAAAATGCAGCGATTGCCAATCACGCAATCATGCGCAATATGCGCGTTCACCATCAGCAGGTTGTCACTGCCGATTTTGGTCAGGCTACCACCCTGTATCGTACCGCGATGAATCGTGACACTTTCGCGGATACGGTTGCGATCGCCAATTTCCACACGCGTCGGCTCACCCGCATACTTCAGGTCCTGATTCACTTCGCCAATCGAAGCAAACTGGTAGATCTGGTTATCCTTACCAATACGCGTATGGCCATTCACCACCACATGCGATTTAAGCACCGTACCTTCACCAATTTCCACGTTGGCACCAATAAAGCAAAATGGGCCGATGTGAACATTGGCGCCGATCACGGCACCTTCTTCAATAACGGAACTGGGATGGATGCTGGCGGTTGAATCAATCACTAATTATGCCTCCCGGCTACGGGCACACATCATGGTCGCTTCACAGACAATCTTACCGTCTACGGTTGCTACGCCTTTGAAGCGCGTCAGGCCACGACGGGTTTTCTCGAATGTCACTTCCATGATCATCTGATCGCCCGGTACCACCGGACGCTTGAAACGGGCTTCATCGATGCCGGCGAAGTAGTAAAGCTCGCCCGGCTCCAGTTTGCCGACACTTTTGAATGCCAGAATACCGGTGGCCTGCGCCATCGCTTCCAGGATCAGAACGCCTGGGAAAATCGGTTTACCAGGGAAGTGCCCCTGGAAAAACGGTTCGTTTACAGAAACGTTCTTCACCGCACGCAGATATTTATGCTCTTCAAATTCCAATACACGGTCAACCAGCAGGAATGGATAGCGGTGCGGCAGCAGTTCTAAAATCTCTTCAATTTTCAGAGTATGCGTTTCAGTAGTCAAAATACTCTTCCTGTCCTAAAAATTCTGATGGCAACAATAACACGGCCTGCAACGATCAAAATGATCATCCGCAGGCCGCAAATCAGTTCGGTGGCGTCTCGCTTCCCTGCGATACCTGCTGCACATGCTCAGACAAAGTCTGAGCGGGTAAAGAAGGTACGCTGCTTATTATGAAGCCGGTGTCGTGGGATGGCGTTACTCGTCTTTACCGACTTTACGCTCGATGGCTTTGAGGCGTTTGCTCATGTCATCGATATTCATCACCAACGCTGCCGTTTTACGCCAGGTTTTGTTGGGTTGCAGCGGAATACCCGAAGAGTATACCCCAGGCTCTGTGATTGGGCGCATAACCATGCCCATTCCCGTCACGGTGACTTTGTCACAGATTTCCATATGTCCGTTAATGACGCTGGCGCCGCCAATCATACAGTAACGGCCAATCTTCAGACTACCCGCCATGATCACACCACCGGCAACCGCGGTGTTATCACCGATCACAACATTGTGTGCAATCTGACATTGGTTATCTATGATAACACCATTGCCGATCAGAGTGTTATCCAACGCACCGCGATCGATGGTTGTACAGGCGCCAATTTCCACCCGATCACCAATCACCACCGTGCCCAACTGCGGGATTTTCACCCAATTGCCACGATCGTTAGCATACCCGAATCCATCCGCACCGATGACGGTGCCTGACTGAATCAGACAATCCTGACCAATCTGGATTTCGTGATAAATCGTCACGTTAGCCCACAGGCGTGAACCGCGACCAATACGCGTGTGCTTACCAACAAAACACCCGGCGCCGATGACGACGTCGTCGCCCAGCTCAACACCGGACTCGATCACCGCATTCGCCCCCACCGAGACATTGCTTCCCAGCTTGGCCGTTGGGTCGATCACGGCGCTGGGCGCGATATTCTGCGCGGGCTGAGGCGTGGTGTCCAGCAGTTGTGCCATGCGGGCATAGGTCAGGTAAGGATTTTTCACCACCAGCGCGGCCGTATTACACCACTCCAGATCCGCTTCCGTCAGCACCACGGCCGAAGCCTGCACCTGGGCGAGTTGCTCGCGGTAACGGCTGTTTGCAAGAAAAGTGATTTGGCCAGTTGTGGCGGATTGCATAGAAGCAATGCCGGAGATGGCGATATCGCCATCTCCGTGCAATTCTGCATCCAACTGCTGGGCTAAATCAGCCAGTCGAATAGATGACATCGATTATTTAACCTGTTTTACAACGTCAGCAGTGATGTCTTTAGCATCAGAAGAAGTGTACAGCACAGCCTGAGAGTCCAGGACCAGATCGTACCCTCCGCTTTTCGCTACAGACTGAACAGCAGTCTGGATTTTAGCCAGCAGCTTGTTACGTTCCTGCATCTGACGGGTCTGGTTGTCTTTCTCAAAAGCCTGAGCTTTTGATTCGAAAGCCGCACGTTCAGAAGCGATCTGCTTCTCTTTCTTGGTACGGTCGCTGGCTTTCATGGTTGAAGCATTGCGTTGCAGATCCTGAATCTCCTGCTGGATTTTCTGCTGCTGAGACTGGAGGTCAGAGGCACGGCCCTGGAACTCACTCTCAAGTTGCTTAGCAACGACAGCACGCTGCGGAGACTGCTGGAAAACCTGGCTCAGGTTAACAACGGCGATTTTGTCTGCCGCCTGGGCGCCAGCAGAAGCAGCTAATGCAACACCCAGAGCAGCGGCACAGAACAACTTTTTCACTATAAACTCCTTACCCTCAACATGTGTGTTTGCAGCGTGTAGCCAGGCTACACGCATGCAGACTCTCTTTATACCCTTTGGGTATACACTTCCCTGCTCAGAGCTTTACCAGGTTTTACCGATGTTAAACTGGAACTGCTCTGACTTGTCTCCCTCGACTTTCTTGATCGGTTGGGCATACGAGAAGACCAACGGTCCCAACGGTGACATCCACTGTAGTGCGATACCGCTGGATACGCGAATATTGTTTGGATCGCTGTAATCCGGGATCCCTGCCGCACGCGTTTCTGCGGTGTTCTGCCATTTGGTATCCCAGACAGTACCCGCATCGAAAAATACCGACGTACGTACTGAGTTAGCATACTTCTCGCTCAGGAACGGTGTTGGGGTGATCAGCTCAAGGCTTGCCACCGCCATCGCGTTACCACCGACCGCATCATCTGACTTACAGATGCCATTCGGATCGGACAGCGTACAGGTCGACGAGCCATCATTCAGATACGCCGCTTTCGGACCAATGGTGTTGGACTGGAAGCCACGAACCGTGCTGGAGCCACCCGCATAGAAGTTCTCATAGAACGGCATCTCTTTACCGCCGAGTCCGTCACCATAACCAACACGGCCACGACCTAACAGCACCCAGGTACGATCACGGTTGATCGGAACGTATTGTTGGGTATCCAGCGTCGCTTTGTAGAAGCTGTTATCTGAACCCGGGATGGTCACTTTACCGTTCAGGTTGGTACGGTTACCGGATGTCGGGAAGAAACCGCGGTCCAGGGTGTTGTACGTCCAACCATAGTTGAAGGTGAAGTCATTCGCGGAGAAATCACCATCATCATTCAGCTCCTGATGACGTCCTACCGAATCAAGATAACGCCACATCGCCACCTGCGGCTGCATATTGGAAAGGTCGTTATGAACATAACCTAAACCAACACGTAAGGTGTTGTTTTCATTGATCGGGAAGCCCAGCGTGCCATCAACACCATAACTTTTATTGGTGTAGTCAGACAGGTCAGCATCATCCGCTTTAAAGTCGTTATAGAAAATACGACCGCCCAGGCTGACACCGTCCACCGTGAAATACGGATCGGTCAGTGAGAATTCGGCATAGGTCTGATAATCGTTTTTGGTCCCACTGATACCCACGGTGTTACCCGTGCCGAGCCAGTTGTCCTGGGTCACGCCAACCTGGAAGCTCACGCCACTTTCTGTGCCGTAGCCCACACCGAAGTTGAATGTACCGGTGTTACGTTCCTTAACCTTGTAGACCACGTCAACCTGGTCAGGTGAGCCCGGCACGCGCTGCGTATCCACGTCTACCGTTTCGAAGTAACCGGTACGGTTCAGACGTTCTTTACCCTGCTCAACCAGATCGCTGCCCAACCATGCGCCTTCCATCTGACGCATTTCACGACGCAGTACCGAGTCCTTCGAGGTATCGTTACCTTCGAAACGGACTTTACGCACGTAGTAACGGTTCCCGGCATCAACGTTGATATGCAGTTTTACCGTCTTGTCGGCATCATTAATTTCCGGCTGAGTGACCACGCGCGGATAAGCATAACCGTAGCGACCCAACAGTTTTTTGATGTCGTCTTCCATCTGAGTGACTTTGGTGCCGTTATACAGCTCACCCGATGGGATCTTCGTCAGATGTTCAATTTCCGCCGAGTGACCCGCCATGCTGCCGTTAACAATCACACCCGCGATCTTGTACTGATCGCCTTCGGTAATGTTGACGGTGATGTAGATCCCTTTCTTGTCCGGCGTCAGGCTCACCTGCGTTGAATCAATATTAAAACGCGCATAACCGCGATCCAGATAGAAGCTGCGCAGGGTTTCGAGGTCCCCGGCAAGTTTCTGTTTCTGGTATTTACGATCGCCCACCACGTTCCACCACGGCACTTCGTCACGCAGCTGGAAACGGGAGATCAGTTCATCAGAACTAAAGGCTTTGTTGCCCACGATGTTGATCTGCTGAATCTGAGCAGAAACACCTTCCTGGAAAACAAATTTCAGGTCAACACGGTTACGTGGCAGCGGAGTAGCAATCGCTTTAACGCTGGCGGTGTATTTACCGACGCTGTAGTAGAAATCCTCCAGGCCCTTCTCAATTGAAGAAAGCGTGGTGCGGTCAAGTGCTTCACCGACACGGATACCAGAAGCCTCAAGATTCTGTTTCAGCTGATCTTCTTTCACCGCTTTGTTGCCGGAGAAAGTGATGCTGGCAATGGTCGGACGTTCTTTCACCTGGACAATCAGCGTAGTACCGTCGCGCAGAACCTGAACATCTTCGAAGTTACCAGTGGCGAACAGTGAGCGAATGGTATTTCTGATGTCATCATCATTCACTGTATCGCCGACTCGTACCGGCATACTCAGCAGAGCCGCGCCGACGGCGACTCGCTGTAGCCCTTCGAAATGAATATCCTTCACCACGAAATCGTCTGCACCGTAAACGGTGGCGCTGCTAAACAGCAGCGACGCTATGAGCAACTTTTTCATCGCCATCGTTGTTATGCGTTTTCCTAACACATCCCACGCCTGTCTGCATTCCAGCTATTACAGGCGTGAGAAATCATTGAAAAGTGCAAGCCCCATTAACAGCACCAGCAGAATTGAGCCAATGCGGTAACTGAAGTCCTGAACTCGCTCGGACACCGGTCCACCTTTGATCTTTTCGATCGCCAGAAAGAGCAGATGTCCACCATCTAAAACCGGCAGTGGGAACAGGTTAATGATGCCCAGGTTAACGCTGATCAGCGCCAGAAACATCAGGTAGTAAATCACCCCATATTCTGCTGATAACCCGGCACCTTGCGCGATCGAAATCGGCCCGCTCAGATTATTCAGCTTCACGTCCCCGGTTATCAATTTGCCCAGCATGGAAACCGTCAGCTTCATCAGTTGCCAGGTTTTAACACTGGCTTCGCCGATGGCGGCAAAAGGCCCATACTGCCTTACCGTTTTGTACTCGTCAGGCAACGGAATCACGCGGGGTATAACCCCTGCAAAGCCTTCCGCCTTGTTACCCGGTTTTGCTTCCGGTGTCAGCGTCAACGCCAGTGATTCGCCGTTTCGCTCCACCTCAAGTGCCATATTTTTGCCGGGGTTATCCCGCACCTGCACCACAAAAGCCTGCCATTGTGTTAACGGCTGACCATCGACTTTAACGATCCTGTCGCCTGCTTGCAAACCGGCTTCACTCGCCGGAGAGTTAGCCTGAACTTCGGCCAGGGTTGTTTCGATTTGTGGTCCGCGAGGGCGGATGCCCAACGCAACAACCGGGTCCTGCTTATCGGGTTCGAACTGCCAGTCATGCAAATCCAACTGCTTCTGCTGCGTGGCATCCTCACCAAATTGCGAGACGGTTAGCGTGGCACTCTGATCACCGATTTTGCCGATCAGCGCCATGCGCACAGCATCCCAATCAGGCGTTTCGATACCATCTACCGCTTTAAGTTCCATCCCGGAGGTAATTTGCGCTTCTGCTGCAACGGAACCGTTCAGAATTTCACCAACCACCGGGCGCACGCCAGGGACGCCGTGAATAAACACCGCCCAATACGCGATAATGGCAAAAATGAAGTTAGCTATTGGACCTGCGGCAATGATCGATGCCCGCTGCCAGACCGCTTTGTTGTTGAAGGCTTGATGACGCAGTTCAGCCGGAACGCTTTCAACGCGTTCATCAAGCATTTTGACGTAGCCGCCAAGAGGGATCAGGGCAATGACGTATTCAGTCCCCTGACGATCGCGGCGACTGAACAGCGCTTTGCCGAAACCAATCGAAAATCGTTCGACTTTCACACCGCAGCGACGCGCAACCCAAAAATGACCAAACTCGTGCACGGTAATCAGCACGCCGAGCGCCACAATAAAGGCTGCAAAACTCCAGAGTATGCTCAACATGGTCGCCAATCCTCAGAGGGTGCGGAACACCAGCAGCAACAGGCAGGCAAAAACCGGCACCGCTGCTGTCAGGCTATCAATGCGATCGAGGATACCACCGTGGCCCGGAATTAAGTTACCACTGTCTTTGATGCCGGCTTCACGTTTGAACATACTTTCCGTCAAATCACCCAGTACCGAAGCCAGTGCGGCAATGACGGCACAGATAACCAGCGTGGACGCGGCAATCGTCAGCGGTGCAAACAGGGCGAACAACCAGGCAATCAGCGCTGAAGAGAGCAACCCTCCCAAAAAGCCTTCCCAGGTTTTACCGGGAGACACTTTTGGCGCCAGTTTGTGTTTGCCAAACAACCGCCCAAACATGTAGGCACCGGAGTCGGCACCCCATACCAGAAACATCACGAACAGTAGCCACCAGGCACCCGCGAAATGGTCGGTATCATAATGATACTGGCGCAGCGCCATCATGCCCCAGAAGAAGGGGATAACAGTGAGTACGCCAAACAGGAGACGAAGCGGGCGAGAATGACGCCAGACCGCAGCGGATGCGGGATAGAAAAGCACTAAAACCAACGCCACAATCCACCAAGCCAGCGATGCCCACAAGGAGCTTTCCATCTGAAATTGATGCAAATCGCGTTGATAAGGTTGCAGGGTGAACAGCATCACGGCCAATAATAAACCGCAAAGCACAGCCAGCCAGATGCGTTGCTGGCGAGACGCCATGCCCGCCAGTTGCCCCCATTCCCAGGCGGCAAGCATGCAGATGATGATAGTTGTTATCGCAAAACCGGACAGTGGTAACCAGAACAGCGCAGCAATCACCAGCGGAATTAAAATCAACGCGGTAATTAAACGAGACTTCAGCAAAGGTTACCCCCAGGTTGCTCAGGCGCCGCCTGGTGCAGCGCCGCCATAGCGACGCTCCCGCAGAGAGAAAGCATTCAGTGCACCTTCAAAAACGTGTTCATCAAAATCAGGCCAGAGAACATCGGTAAACCAGAACTCAGCATAGGCAATCTGCCACAGCAGGAAGTTGCTAATCCGATGCTCTCCCCCGGTCCTTATCACTAAATCCACCGGCGCCAGCTCGTTCATACAAAGATACGGAGCCAGGCTCTCTTCGGTTATCTGGTCAGGACGTAACAGACCTTCCTGAACCTGTTCGGCCAGTTTTCTGGCACCCTGGATAATATCCCAACGGCCACCGTAGTTAGCAGCAATGTTGAGAGTCAGTCCATTATTTTGCTGAGTCAGTTCCTCGGCGCGACGAATGCGTTCCTGGATACGGGAATTGAAACGACTGATATCGCCAATAACACGCAAACGTACATTGTGTTTGTGCAGGCTTTTGACCTCACTGTCGAGCGCCCAGACAAACAGTTCCATTAAGGCCGTCACTTCCTGAACCGGTCGGCTCCAGTTTTCACTGCTGAACGCATAAAGCGTGAGCGCTTCCAACTTATGGCTGACCGCAAAGCTGACGGCCCGGCGTACTGATTTTACCCCGGCTTTGTGGCCTGAAATACGCAGTTTGCCCTGATTTTTTGCCCAGCGACCATTACCATCCATAATGATGGCTACGTGACGCGGCGTACAATCAGCCCGGTCATCGAATGTGTTGTGATTGTTGGACGACATAACGCGTAATAATTCCTTTAATCAGAAATGCTGTGGTTTCTGAATACATTGCGCCTGCGGCAAGTACCAACCTCAAGGTCAGCTGGCATCAAAATAACACCAGGCCGAAAAACGCGAGCGAGCGACTATACCATTTTCACCCTGAGCTAACAAATAGCGCGGACAATCAACCTGCTATACGCAAGCGTGGCAACATTTCATTGGCACACACCCGCGCTAACCGATCGATCTCCATCACTGCTTCAACGCTGTCGGGCTCACCGCAGCTCAGCGACGCCAACACTTCGCTGTTTAACGCAGCGATATCGGTAAAGCGGATCTGATGCTGCAGGAATGCGGCCACCGCCACTTCGTTCGCTGCATTTAGCGTTGTCGTAGCGGCCTGGCCAGTGGCACAGGCGTCAATTGCCAGCTTCAGGCAGGGATAGCGCGCGTAATCCGGCTCAGAAAAGGTCAGCGCTTTCATTCGGGTGAAATCGAGCGGCGTGACGCCGGCAGGAATACGTGCTGGCCATGCCATGCTGTGGGCAATCGGGGTTCGCATATCCGGCGATCCCAGTTGCGCCAGCACGCTACCATCGCAATAACGCACCATCGAATGGATTACCGACTGCGGATGCAGGATAACCTCCATCTGCGCATCAGTGGCGTTAAATAGCCAGCGGGCTTCAATGTATTCAAGACCTTTATTCATCATGGTGGCCGAATCAACGGAGATTTTACGCCCCATTGACCAGTTCGGATGCGCACAAGCCTGATCGGGTGACATACCGGCCAAATCGGTTAATGGCGTGTCACGAAAAGGACCACCTGATCCCGTGAGAATAATCGACTCGATGCCGTTATCCCGCAGATCAGCGTACCCCAACTGATGCTGTATGGAAGCCGGTAAACTCTGAAAAATGGCGTTGTGCTCGCTATCGACCGGCAGCAACTGGGCCTGATGGCGCTGAACCGCCTCCATAAACAGACGGCCGCATGTGACAAGCGATTCTTTATTGGCCAGCAGGACAGTTTTTCCGGCACGGATGGCCGCCAGCGTCGGAAGCAAACCTGATGCGCCGACAATCGCCGCCATCACCTGATCAACTTCATCAAGCGCAGCCAGTTCACAGGCCGCCTGAACGCCGGAGAGCACTTCGGTGTTGATGTTGAGTGCTCTCAGTCGCTCACGCAGCGCCTGTGCCGAGGCTTCATCCGCCATCGCCGCATAACGAGGCTGAAACTGCTGACATTGCTCGGCCATCATGGCCACATTCTGACCGGCTACCAAGGCTGTTACCTGATATTGCTCAGGATTTTCCCGTACTACCGCCAGTGTACTGGTGCCAATCGAGCCAGTGGAACCCAGCAGAGTTAATCGCTTCATGACGCTTTCCGTGTGTACTCAGAGGAAGGGGACAGATAATTTCCCACTTCTTCAGGACCAAAATAAAACGCCGCAAGACAGCGCATTCACGAAGAATACCTCTCTTGACGGCGTTTATACCCGTCATACTTCAAATTGCAGATGCGTTGGCTGCGCTCGTTCACCCCAGTCAATTACTGATGTAAGCTCCTGGGGATTCACTCCCTTGCCGCCAACCTGCAATCCGAATTATTTCGGATATATAAGATAATGATGGAATCAGAATTCCATCAGTTCCTTTTCTTTCTCGGCCAGTGCCGCATCAACGTTTTTGATACGCACATCGGTCATTTTCTGCACATCGTCCTGCGCGCGACGCTCGTCGTCTTCGCTGATTTCTTTGTCTTTCAGCAGCGCTTTGATCTTGTCGTTCGCGTCACGACGTACGTTACGGACGGACACACGGCCCTGCTCCGCTTCACCGCGAACAATTTTGATCAGGTCTTTACGACGCTCTTCGGTCAGCGGTGGCAGCGGAACACGAATGTCGCTACCGGCAGAGCTTGGGTTCAGACCCAAATCAGATGCCATGATCGCTTTCTCAACTGCCGGACCCATAGAACGATCGAAGACGTTGATTTTCAGCGTGCGCGAATCTTCTACTGTAACACTGGCCAGCTGACGCAGGGGCGTCGGCGTGCCGTAATATTCAACAACAATGCCGTCGAGCAGAGAGGGCGAAGCGCGACCAGTGCGCACTTTGCTGATAGTGTTTTTGAATGCTTCCACGCATTTGTCCATGCGCGTTTCAGCATCTTTTTTAATTTCGTTAATCACGTTGAAACCCTTGGATTCGGTTTGACCTGGCCATTTCCGGGCTAACCGGAAGCGGTATCGATAATCATCGATCATCCTGATACCCTAAATAATTCGAGTTCCCTATCAGGCACGGATTATTCAGGGCATAGCGCAGCGCCCAAGCGCCGCGCCAACAGAATATACCCTATTTTATCTTGCGTCGGGTATTAATGCGTAATCAGGGTGCCTTCTTTTTCACCCATCACGACACGACGCAGAGCGCCAGGTTTGTTCATATTGAAGACGCGGATCGGCAGTTGATGGTCGCGTGCCAGCGTAAAGGCCGCCAGATCCATCACTTTCAGCTCTTTATCCAACACTTCGGCATACGTCAGCTGTTCATAGAGCGTGGCATCCGGGTTCTTCACCGGATCGGCGGAGTAAACGCCATCCACTTTAGTGGCTTTCAGTACCACATCAGCTTCGATTTCAATACCACGCAGACAGGCGGCAGAGTCGGTTGTAAAGAACGGGTTGCCAGTGCCGGCAGAGAAGATAACTACGCGGTTATTACGCAGCAGGCTGATTGCTTCTGCCCAGCTGTAGTTATCACAAACGCCGTTCAGCGGGATCGCTGACATCAGGCGCGCATTGACATAAGCACGGTGCAACGCATCACGCATCGCCAGGCCGTTCATCACGGTAGCCAGCATCCCCATATGGTCACCGACCACACGGTTCATACCTGCCTGCGCCAGGCCTGCGCCACGGAACAGGTTACCGCCACCAATAACCACACCCACCTGGATACCCAGCTCAACCAGCTCTTTCACCTCTTGCGCCATGCGGTCAAGCACACTCGCGTCAATACCAAAACCTTCAGCACCTTGCAGTGCTTCGCCACTCAGTTTTAGCAGGATACGTTGATATACAGGTTTTGCGTTGGTCGCCATGGTCAATTCTTCCTGGAAGATATGATGAAAAGGAGAAGTTAAATCTGATCAATCATCCGCTTAGCGAGAGAGAAAAGCTATTGGGAAGTGACTGAAAATAGGCCCGCAGCAAAATGCAGGCAAAAAAGAACCGCCTTTTGGCGGTTCTTTCGGACCAGTTAAGACTGTTTGGACATCGCAGCAACTTCTGCTGCAAAGTCAGTCTCAACTTTCTCGATGCCTTCGCCCACTTCGAAGCGGATGAAGTTAATGACATCAGCGCCTTTCTCTTTCAGCGCCTGACCAACGGTTTTGCTCGGGTCAATAACGAAAGCCTGACCAGTCAGAGAAACTTCGCCGGTGAATTTCTTCATACGGCCTTCAACCATTTTCTCTGCGATTTCTTTCGGCTTACCAGACTGCATCGCGATGTCCAGCTGAACCTGGTACTCTTTCGCTACCACGTCTTCAGACACATCTTCCGGCTTCACGAATTCCGGCTTGCTTGCTGCAATGTGCATTGCAACCTGCTTGATCAGCTCTTCGTCAGCGCCTTTGGTAGAAACCAGAACGCCGATACGTGCGCCGTGCAGGTAGTTACCCAGCTCAGCACCTTCCAGAATAGCAACACGACGGATGTTGATGTTCTCACCGATTTTCGCAACCAGTGCCACACGCTCTTCTTCGAACTGTGCTTTCAGAACTTCAACGTCGGTCACTTTGCCAGCGGCAGCAGCGTCGATCACTTTGTCAGCAAATGCCTGGAAACCAGCATCTTTTGCGACGAAGTCGGTCTGGCAGTTAACTTCCAGGATCACACCGAAACCGTCAACGATCTTGGTTTTGATCACGCCGTCAGCAGCCACGTTACCCGCTTTTTTCGCTGCTTTGATTGCGCCAGACTTACGCATGTTTTCGATGGCCAGTTCGATATCGCCATTCGCTTCAGTCAGCGCTTTTTTGCAGTCCATCATGCCAGCGGCAGTACGCTCGCGCAGTTCTTTTACCAGTGCAGCGGTAATTTCAGCCATTCCAGAATCCTCGATTCGTTTCTCAGTGCTTGCACACTGCCAGAAACTTGTTGCGGAAAATTTACTCTGCCCCGCTCGCCTTAATGGAAGCGTGACAGACTTGGATATAATAAAGGGGCCGTGCGGCCCCCTTAACAGATTACATCTGATGTCTAAGGGCTCTGTGAAAGAGCAGACCTTATCAGGCGTTCTCTAAAGACGCGTCTTCAGCTTGCTCAGCCAGATCCTGAGAACGGCCTTCGCGCACGGTAGTGGCAACGGCAGTCAGGTACAGGCTTACAGCACGGATTGCATCGTCGTTACCCGGGATAACGAAATCAACGCCGTCCGGATCAGAGTTGGTATCAACGATAGCAAATACCGGAATACCCAGGTTGTTTGCTTCTTTGATTGCAATGTGCTCGTGGTCAGCATCAACAACGAACAGTGCGTCCGGCAGACCGCCCATATCTTTGATACCGCCCAGGCTGTTTTCCAGCTTGGCCAGTTCACGAGCGCGCATCAGCGCTTCTTTTTTGGTCAGTTTGTCGAAAGTACCGTCCTGAGACTGAGTTTCCAGATCTTTCAGGCGTTTGATGGACTGACGAACGGTTTTCCAGTTGGTCAGCATGCCACCCAACCAGCGGTGGTTTACGAAGAACTGGTCGCAGCTCAGTGCAGACTCTTTTACCGCTTCGGCAGCAGCGCGCTTAGTACCGACGAACAGGATCTTACCTTTACGGGAAGAAATTTTGTTCAGCTCAGCCAGGGCTTCGTTGAACATCGGTACAGTTTTCTCAAGGTTGATGATGTGAACTTTGTTACGCGCACCGAAGATGAACGGCTTCATTTTCGGGTTCCAGTAACGGGTCTGGTGACCGAAGTGAACACCAGCCTTGAGCATGTCGCGCATGGAAACAGTTGCCATGATTACCTCTAAAGTTTGATTGGGGTTGGGCCTCCATGTATCCCATACAACCGACCTCTTACGAGGCACCCCGGCGTACGTGTCGATACATGTGTGTTTTAGTACACATAATGAGATTTATGCGTTTCCTGTTCGCCCAGGGGGGCTGACAGAGAATCGTCGGCGCGCTTTATACCACAATGCGCAGGAATACGCCAATAGTCGTTAACAGAAATTGGCTTGAGACTTCCCGATTTGGCAGCCCAAATGCCTGCTGCTAACATGACTGCACAGAACTCAATTATTGTCGAAATTTTCGACAGCCGCGGATTAATTTAATGGCTATTTCAATAAAAACTCCTGAAGAAATCGAAAAAATGCGTGTTGCCGGTCGCCTGGCAGCTGAAGTGTTGGAAATGATTGCACCGCATGTGGTGCCCGGTATCTCCACCGGCGAACTGGATCGTCTTTGCCACGAACATATCACCAACAAACAGCAGGCAATCTCCGCGTGCCTCGGCTACCACGGATTCCCGAAATCGGTGTGTATCTCCATCAATGAAGTGGTCTGCCACGGTATCCCGAGCGACGATCGTCTGCTGAAAGATGGCGATGTCGTCAACATTGATGTCACGGTGATCAAAGATGACTATCACGGCGACACCTCAAAAATGTTCATCGTCGGCAAGCCGACCATTCAGGGCGAGCGCCTGTGTCGCGTCACCCAGGAAAGCCTGTATCTGGCCCTGCGTCTGGTGAAACCCGGCATCCGCCTGCGTGAACTGGGACGTGCGATTCAGAAGTATGTTGAAGCACAGGATTTCTCTGTGGTGCGCGAATATTGCGGCCACGGCATTGGTAAAGGTTTCCACGAAGAGCCGCAGGTGCTGCATTACGATGCTGATGACGGCGGCGTGGTGCTTCAGGCCGGCATGACCTTTACCGTCGAGCCGATGGTCAACGCCGGTGATTACCGCATCCGCACCATGAAGGATGGCTGGACCGTGAAAACCAAAGATCGCAGCTTGTCCGCGCAGTACGAGCATACTATTGTGGTGACGGAGAACGGCTGTGAGATTCTGACGCTACGTGAAGACGACACCATCCCTGCGGTGCTGGAAAACGTCGCGTAAATCTCTTCCCAACAGTACCAGGCCGACCTTAAGTCGGCTTTTTTATGTCAATGGCGCGAAGAAGAGACGATGTCGATGAGTGGTAGCGTGACCGAAGCAGTACACAAAGGCCTGACCGATTCCCCAGCCGACTGGCCTGATGAAGCCCTAACCCGCGAGAAACTCAAACTCTATCTCGAACAATTTCAGCAGCATATGGGGACGGCGTTTGATGCCGGTACCGATGTCGAATCCCTGATTGATGCGCGTACCCTGTTTATTGATCGGCTGCTGCGCCGCTTATGGCGCTTCTTTGGCTTTGATCAGATGAAAGAGATCGCCCTGCTGGCGGTGGGCGGGTATGGCCGTGGCGAGCTGCATCCGCTGTCGGACATTGATGTGCTGATCCTGAGCCGCCGCCCGCTGGACGAGCATGCCGCACAACGCACCAGTGAGTTGCTCACGCTGATGTGGGATCTCAAGCTCGAAGTCGGCCACAGCGTGCGTACACTCGAGGAGTGTCTGCTGGAGGGGCTGTCGGATTTGACCGTCGCCACCAACCTGATTGAATCGCGCATGCTGACCGGCGACGTCGCATTATTTCTTGAGCTGCAAAAAAACATCTTTAGCGATGGTTTCTGGCCTTCGTCACGCTTCTTCGCCGCCAAAATTGAAGAGCAGCAAGAGCGCCATAAACGCTACCACGGCACCAGCTATAACCTCGAGCCGGATATCAAAAGCAGCCCCGGCGGTCTGCGGGATATTCATACGCTGCAATGGGTGGCACGCCGCCACTTTGGTGCCACCACCCTTGATGAGATGGTTGGCTTCGGCTTTCTCACTGAAGCCGAGCGTAATGAACTTAATGAATGTCAGGAGTTTCTCTGGCGCATCCGCTTCGCGTTGCATCTGACGCTAACGCGTTACGATAACCGCCTGCTGTTTGATCGCCAGCTGAATGTGGCGCAGCGTCTCAACTATCTAGGCGAAGGTAACGAACCGGTTGAGCGCATGATGAAAGATTTTTACCGGGTCACGCGCCGCATTGGCGAGTTAAATCAGATGCTGCTGCAACTGTTTGATGAGGCGATCCTCGGCCTTTCCGCCACCGAAAAGCCGCGTAACATCGATGACGACTTCCAGCTGCGTGGCGAGTTGATCGACCTGCGTGATCCCACGTTATTTGAACGTGAGCCTCAGGCAATTATGCGTATGTTTTACGTGATGGTACGCAACGAAAACATCAAAGGCATTTACTCCACCACCTTACGTCAGTTACGTTTCGCCCGCCGCCATCTCAAACAACCATTGTGCCAGATCGCCGAGGCGCGTCAGACCTTCATGGCGATTCTGCGCCATCCCGGCGCGGTGAGCCGTGCGTTAGTGCCGATGCATCGTCACAGCGTGCTTTGGGCTTATACGCCGCTGTGGGGCAATATCGTCGGTCAGATGCAGTTTGACCTGTTCCATGCCTACACGGTGGATGAACATACCATCCGCGTGTTGCAGAAACTGGAGAGCTTTGCTGACGAAGCGACACGCCCGATGCACCCGCTGTGCGTAGAACTCTGGCCGCGTCTGCCGCAGCCGGAACTGCTGCTGATGGCGGCGCTGTTGCATGACATCGCCAAAGGGCGTGGCGGCGATCACTCGATTTTGGGTGCGCAGGATGCCCTCGATTTCGCTGAATTACATGGCCTGAACTCAAGGGAAACGCAGTTGGTTGCCTGGTTAGTGCGTCATCACCTGCTGATGTCGGTCACCGCCCAGCGCCGCGATATTCAGGATCCTACCGTCATTCAGCAATTCGCTGAAGTGATGCAAAATGAGAACCGCCTGCGCTACCTGGCGTGCTTAACGGTATCAGACATCTGCGCCACCAACGAAAGCTTGTGGAACAGCTGGAAGCAGAGCCTGCTGCGCGAACTGTTCTTCGCCACGGAAAAACAGCTGCGTCGCGGCATGGAAAACAGCCCGGACCTGCGCGAGCGTGTCCGTCATCATCGCTTGCAGGCGCTGGCGCTGCTGCGAATGGAGAACCTCGACGAAGAGCGACTGCAACATATCTGGAGCCGCTGCCGTTCCGACTATTTCCTGCGCCACACCCCCAATCAGCTGGCATGGCATGCGCGACATCTGATCAACCACGATTTGAGCAAACCGCTGGTGCTGGTCAGCCCGCAGGCAACACGCGGCGGGACTGAGATTTTTATCTGGAGTCCCGATCGTCCATATCTGTTTGCTGCTGTGGCGGGTGAACTCGATCGCCGCAATCTCAGCGTGCATGACGCGCAGATCTTTACCAGCCGTGACGGTATGGCAATGGATACCTTTATTGTGCTGGAGCCGGATGGCAGCCCGTTGGCATCCGATCGTCACCCGATGATCATTCAGGCGCTGGAGCAGGCGATCACCCAAACACAATGGGTGCCGCCGCGCGTGCGCCGTCAGTCATCGCGCCTGAAGCACTTCAGCGTGGAAACCGAAGTCAACTTCCTGCCGACGCATACCGATCGCCGCAGCTATCTGGAATTGATCGCCCTCGATCAGCCAGGTCTGCTGGCGCGCGTTGGCGAAGTTTTTGCAGATTTAGGTGTCTCGCTTCATGGCGCACGTATCAGTACAATTGGCGAACGGGTTGAGGATCTTTTCATCCTCGCGAACAGCGAGCGCCGCGCACTTGATGCCGAAATGCGCAATGTATTGCAACAACGGTTGACAGAGGCCCTTAATCCAAACGATAAAGTGTGACCGCAATCGATTTATCATCCTTTTTTTCTGTGCCAGCGTGACGCTGGCACCCGTATGACAGACTCAGGAAATCATCATGCAACAGTTACAGAGCGTTATTGAATCTGCCTTTGAGCGCCGCGCCGATATCACGCCAACCAGCGTGGACAGCGTCACTCGTGAAGCCATCAACCAGGTCATCGGTCTGCTGGACAGCGGTGAACTGCGCGTATCGGAAAAGATCAACGGTGAGTGGGTAACGCATCAGTGGCTGAAGAAAGCAGTTCTGCTGTCGTTCCGCATCAATGACAACCAAGTGATGGAAGGCGCAGAAACCCGTTTCTACGACAAAGTCCCGATGAAATTCGCCAACTGGGACGAAGCGCGCTTCAAGAAAGAAGGTTTCCGCGTTGTTCCTCCGGCAGCGGTGCGTCAGGGCGCATTTATCGCCCGTAATACCGTGCTGATGCCTTCTTACGTGAACATCGGTGCTTACGTTGACGAAGGTTCAATGGTTGATACCTGGGCAACCGTAGGTTCCTGCGCGCAGATCGGTAAAAACGTTCACCTGTCTGGCGGCGTCGGCATCGGCGGTGTTCTGGAGCCGCTCCAGGCTAACCCGACCATCATCGAAGACAACTGCTTTATCGGTGCGCGTTCAGAAATCGTTGAAGGCGTAATCGTGGAAGAAGGTTCCGTGATTTCAATGGGCGTCTACATCGGCCAGAGCACCAAAATCTATGACCGCGAAACTGGCGAAGTGCATTACGGTCGCGTTCCGGCTGGCTCAGTGGTGGTTTCAGGCAACTTGCCTTCTAAAGATGGCAGCTACAGCCTGTACTGCGCGGTCATCGTGAAGAAAGTTGATGCGAAAACCCGTGGCAAAGTCGGTATCAATGAACTGCTGCGCACCATCGACTAAGGCGAATTTGCCTTAAATTAACTAATCCGACGGGTCTGTAATCAGGCCCGTAATTTTTTCTTTACACTGCCTGGCAAACAACCTGTTTCTCACCGCGAATTAACAAGTGCGTTTATTTTTCAAACAGGTCATAATCCGCGCCAGTTAACTCAGGCCGCGCGATATTCATCCCGATTTTTGTCTACAGTTGATTAAGCTGGTTGCTGCGTTTTAGCCGCATCCCGAAT
Source organism: Pantoea phytobeneficialis (assembly GCF_009728735.1). Lineage (NCBI taxonomy): Bacteria > Pseudomonadati > Pseudomonadota > Gammaproteobacteria > Enterobacterales > Erwiniaceae > Pantoea > Pantoea phytobeneficialis. Next base: position 873,657 of record NZ_CP024636.1, on the reverse strand, counting down.
GATGATAGTCCTGCGCGCTCTCCCCCACTTTTGATGGAATATAAAGCTATGTACGACAACCTGAAAAGCTTAGGTATCAGCACCCCTGAAGACATTGACCGTTACAGCCTGCGTCAGGAAGCCAATAACGACATCCTGAAAATCTATTTCCGCAAAGATAAAGGCGAGTTCTTCGCGAAAAGCGTGAAGTTCAAATACCCACGTCAGCGCAAAACCGTAGTGGCTGACCACAGCAGCCAAGGTTACAAAGAAGTTCAGGAAATCAGCCCTAACCTGCGTTATGTGATTGATGAGCTGGATCAGATTTGCCAGCGTGATCAGGTTGAAGTCGATCTGAAACGCAAAATCCTGGCCGATCTGCGTCATCTGGAAAACGTGGTGTCTAATAAGATCGCTGAGATTGAATCCGACCTCGATAAACTGACTCGCAACGGTCGTTAATTTCGCCTCGCGCTTTTCTCAGGCCAGCTATTGCTGGCCTTTTTTCTGCCCATAAGGCAACGAAATCAACCAGGTATCACGCTGCGCCTGCTCCACAGCCCCGCGCGCTGAACCGCTAAAGGCGGTCCAGTCAGTGCGGGCGATGGCGGATTCCCAGCGCGTTTGGTGCAGACTGTTATCCGCCAACGACAACAAAGGAATGATCCTCTGGCTGACACGATCACGGTTTTTCCACGGCCAGGGTTTAACCGGATCGCTATAAGGGGCAAGCGCCGCCAACGCGGCGAGTAACGATCCGCCCTGTGCGTTCTGATAATGCCAGAGATCACCGTTGCCACTTTTTTGTGCCAGCTGCGCGAGGGCGGTCAGCGCCTGCAAATTAAAATAGCTATAATGAAAAGATCGGGTGCGCGCCAGTTCATAGGGTTGGCTGCCATCGGCCCGGATCTGTTGATCAATTTTACCACGCGCCAGAGTCACCATCGCCCGCACCGCAGCATCATCCCCAAGATACCAGGCGATGCCCGCCAGCTGGGTACAGTACCAGCTACCGTGATTATTGGGCGCTGCCGCTTCCTGTTGTGCGAGCGGGCTATGCTGTAACCAATGCAGATAGTCGCGAAACCAGCGTTCTACCCCCTGCTGATCGGCCGCTTGCCAACCTGGAGAGGTTCTCAGTAACTGCAAGGCATCCACTACTCGGGTCGCAAAATAGCGCCCGTCGAGCACCCCGGTATGACGTCCATCCGCTATCCCAGGGACACCCTGCGCAAAGTTAAGGTTGGGATTCATTCGACTGGCAGGATCGATAAACCAGTGGCGCACCAGCGACTGTGCTTTATCGGCATAACGCTGCTCACCGGAGAAATACCAGGCAAGCGTCAGTGCCTGCACATCAGCGCTAAAGCGTGCCAACCGGACACCATCGCTCTGATCATTTTTGCTGGCTGGATTCACCACACCGTCGCGTCGCAGCCACGGCAGGCCAGCGGGTTGCGACGCGTCTGGCCACCAATAGGCGCTCAGACTGAGATAGTCATGCTTCGAACCACCTGGCGGTAACAGCCCTTTATCGATGACGCTGGGATCAGGATGCTTCAACGCCTGTTGCGCTTCCCGCTGTAATTGTTGCCACGCCGCCAGCGTTGGCGACGCAGCCCGGTGCTGCGCCAGTTGTTGCTTAACCTGCTGTAAATCACTCAGCGAGAGAAAAGCCAGCTCAGTCGCCTGGCTAAAACCGCTACATACCCATAGCGCGAACGCCAGTATCCCAGCCCGTTTCATCCGCCCTGCTCATCAAGTTGCAATGCCACGTACAATAACAGGCGATCGTCAAAGTTGCCGAGATTCAACCCGGTGAGTTCCGAGATACGATTCAGACGATATTCCAGCGTATTACGATGGATAAACAGCGCACGCGCCGTAGCGCTGGGTTGTACGTTATGGCTGAACCAGGCGATTAAGGTACGCCGCAGCAAACCATTGCTATCCATATTTTTCAGTTTCGCCAGCGGTCGGGCCAGCTCATTGGCCTGCCAGCCACCGCGTAAGCTATCGAGCAGTACCGGCAACACCAAATCCTGATAGAAATAGCTGCGTTGTTCCGGCATACGCTGTTTGCCGACCATCATGGTGGTACGGGCGGTACGATAGGAACGTGCGATGCTGCCGGGACCGGTAAAATAGTTCCCCAGCGCAATACGCATGCGCAGATGCCCGCTCTCTTTCATACGTTGTAATAACTGCTCAACCCGACGCCGATGATCGTCCTGATCATAGCGACCGTGCGCATTCAGTGCCGGTTTCAATACCACCATTTCGGTGAGCGAGACAATGGCAATCAGGTTATCGCGCTCGGGCGTGGTCAGCAGCGTTTGCAGTTGCTGCAATTCCGACATGGCGCTATCGACACCAAGTTGCCCGCTGTCCACCTCGACCACCGCAACCACACGCGGTTGATTAAGATCGATACCCAGCCGTTGCGCCCATTCGCTCAACGCCGGTGACAGGGTTTCGCTGCGTACCAGGTTGAGAACCAACTCCTCGCGCAGGCGGCTATCCTGGGCCAGCATATGCAGCAGCCGTGCCTGTTCCAGCATCATCTCTGCCGTCATGCAAACCAGTTCACCGTAATGCCGTAACGCTACGGGTTGCCCGGTCAGACCGATCACACCTACGATTTCACCATCAATACGCAGCGGCAAGTTAATCCCCGGGCGTACACCATGCAGATGCTTAGCCACCGCTTCATCGATGTCTACAACCCTACCCTGCGACAGTACCAGCAGCGCACCTTCGTGCAATTCGCCAATACGCTCGCGGTCGCCACTGCCAATGATGCGGCCACGGGCATCCATCACGTTGACATTGCTGTCAATAATTTTCATGGTGCGGGCAACAATGTCCTGAGCCAGTCGCGCATCAAGATGATAGGTGGCCATTAATCACTCCAGATAAAAGGAACTGCCGACAGAATACGCGCCCGCTTAACGGCTGGCATTGTGCAACTGCACATAGCCGGATAGAGATTGCGGGAATTGCGGGGGAGGTCACATCTGTGATACTTGTGGCGGCACGATTTATCGTGCGAATTTTGGCACCAGGTGCAAAACCGCGCGTTAAATCGCGTCGTTACGTTTTCTGCATAAAAAAGGCGGACCGAAGTCCGCCTTTGCTTAGCTACAAGAGATTACTGCATCAGCAGGTACAGGCTGTTGTCGCCGCGCTGGACATTCAACGCCAGTACCGAAGGTTTGGTGTCGAGGATCTTGCGCAGTTCGCCCAGATTCGCCACCGACTGCTGGTTCACACCGAGAATCACATCGCCTTTTTTCAGGCCGATGCGCGCCGCGGCACTGCCCGGTTTCACGCTATCAACTCGCACGCCTTTCTGGCCGTTGCTGTCGACATTACTCAGATCTGCACCTTCAATGCCGGTATAGATCGTAGCGGACTGTACTTTATCCTGAGTGCTCTGCTGCAACTCCACAGTGACGCTTACTGGTTTGCCGTCACGCAGCAGACCGAGTTGCAGCTTGGTGCCAACCGGCAGTGAACCGACTTCAGCACGCAGTGCTGAGAAGCTGGTCAGCGGTTTGCCATTCATCGACACCACCACATCACCAGCTTTAATGCCCGCTTTCGCGGCAGCGGAATTCGGCAGAACCTGGCTTACAAAGGCACCACGCTGCGCATCGACTTTCATCGCTTTCGCCAGCTCGGAGTTCAGCTCGGTACCCATGATCCCCAGCTCACCGCGTTTCACCTGGCCATACTCGACCATCTGCGCACTGAGGTTTTTCACCATATTACTCGGGATGGCAAAACCAATACCGATGTTACCGCCGTCCGGAGCCAGGATCGCGGTGTTGATACCAATCAGTTCACCGTTAAGGTTCACCAACGCACCACCCGAGTTACCACGGTTGATCGCAGCATCGGTCTGGATAAAGTTTTCATAGTTCTCAACGTTCAGGCCGCTGCGACCCAGTGCTGAAACGATACCCGAAGTAACGGTTTCGCCCAGACCATAGGGGTTACCGATCGCTACGGTGTAATCGCCCACGCGCAGGTTATCTGAATCGGCAATCTTAATCGCCGTCAGGTTTTTCGCATCTTTCAGCTGGATCAGCGCAATATCCGACTGCGGATCTTTACCAATGACTTTCGCATCATAACGGCGGCCATCACTCAACTGCACCTGGATTTTTGTCGCATTTTCAACCACATGGTTGTTAGTCACCACGTAGCCTTTATCAGCATTGATCACCACGCCTGAACCCAACGCGCGGAATTTCTCCTGCTGAGTGTTATCACCGCCGCCGCTGTTATCTCCGCCTCCCCCCTGGCACATCGGTGAGCTTTGGAACGGTGAACCGTCCTGGCAGAACGGTGAGTTATCACCAAAGAACTGCTGGAATTGCTGTGACATACGTGGGGTCTTCACCGTGGTGCTCCCTTCCACGCTGATACTCACCACGGAAGGCATCACTTTTTCCAGCATCGGTGCCAGGCTGGGCAGCTGTTGGCTGGAGGAAGAAGCTGTCTCCGCCGCGAAAACACTGACAGGGCTTAACGCCATGCCAAGACTAAGTGCCAGTGCACTTAACATTAATGTGCTTTTTTTCATTCATCTGTGTCTCATATAAGATTTACGTCCGGACCATTGCTGTGGTCGTGATGATGAGATTAAATTGTAAGCGCGAAGTTCCTGATAAAGTTTTGGGTAAAAGTAAAAAATTATTCTTCGTCTTTACAAAACTTCTCTTATTCTACCGCCATCAAACGGCGGTACTCATCCCAGGCATAAAGATCCGTCATTCCGCTGATATAGTCCTGAATCAGGCGTGAGCGATAATAGCGTTCCCACAGCAGGCGTTCATATTTATGCGCCACAATTAAGGTTCGCATTTTTTGCTGATAAGCTTTGCGATGTTTCCCGGATAGTTTATGAAACAGACGGGTCTCAATCGGATGTTTGGCTAAGAAATCATCATTCATCAGGGTGGTAAACTGCTCATAATCGAGCAACATTAATGACTGATAAATTTCCAGTAACCCTTTAATGACACGATAGCCTTGCAATTCCAGTTGTTCGACTTCGGGATGATTAAACACCTGCTGGCGCGCAACCGTTTTAAATAACATCAACAGACGCCCTTCCTCACCATCATCCTCCAGCAGAGCATGATTAAAATTCCCTGTAAAAATAGCCGGTAAGTTATCGATAAAGCGCCGTACGGCATGACTGACTAACACGTTTTGCACGTTAACACGTAGCGCCATAAAAAACTGGTCGCCTTTGGTTCGCCATTTCTTCTGGCAGGCTTCTTTCCACGCTTCACCAATGGTGCGGCTGAATGCATCACCAGGTTTTACCGGCCCCCAGGCTTTGAGCAAATAATCGTACAGCGTGTCGACATTAAAGATGTCTTTTTCTACCGCATCATCGAGATCGGCAATGCAATAAGAAATATCGTCAGCGGCTTCCATTATCCAGGTAAGCGGATAGCGATGATGTTCAGGAATATCGGTAGCCGCACGAAGATCGGCGACATATTCTCTTTCGGATAAATAAAAACCCGGCTTTTTCATTAATACGCTGAACTCAGCCGGTTTATCGCCTTGCCACCAGGCGGGGGCGGTATATTTTAAAATACAGGCCACCTGAGCATAACTGAGGTTCAGTTGTAGCAAGGTATGGACCATGCGAATCGCCTGCGCATTGCCTTCGAAGTGGCACAAATCCTGACGAATCATTGCATTTAACCGGTCAAAATCGGCCCGCTGCACCTCGTTTTCTACCCCAGCCACCAGCGGATCCACCAATTCAGCCGGTAAATTATCATCAAACCAGTCATTGATAGCGGCCTCACCAAAGTGACCAAAGGGCGGATTGCCAACATCATGCAGCAGACAGGCCATCTCAATCAGGCTTTCAAAGGCACCCTCCAGCTCATCAAGGCCATATTTCGCCAGCCCACCCCCCTGGGTTTTCAGGGTTTGCAGCACTTCTTTCGCGATATAACGTCCGGTTTGTTGCACTTCGAGAGAATGGGTCAGACGCGAACGCACCGCGGCATTCCGCTCCAGCGGAAAGACCTGGGTTTTTTGTTGCAGACGACGAATCGCGGCCGAATTAATGATACGCCCACGATCGCTTTCAAAATGGCGGGTAATAAAGTATTCCCCTTCGGGATCTTTACGGCTGGTATAGGGGCGGGTGAAGCTGATCTTCTTCCTGAAATTGATCGTCGCCATAATTACCCCTTATTTTTTCGTGAATTCTTCCTCTGACAGCCATGATAGACTATGCCTCACTTTTGCGGTTTACATCCACAACATTAGCGAGACTCTTTTATGAAAGCAGGCATTATTGGCGCGATGGAGCAGGAAGTTACCCTGCTGCGTGACAAAATTGAAAACCGTCAGACGCTGACGCTGGCCGGGTGCGAAATTTACACTGGCACGCTGAATGGCGTTGAGGTTGCCCTGCTGAAATCGGGCATTGGTAAAACCGCAGCAGCACTGGGTACAACGTTACTGCTGGAACTGTGCAAGCCGGATGTCGTCATCAACACCGGTTCTGCTGGCGGTCTGGCACCAACGCTGAAAGTCGGCGATATCGTAGTATCCGACGAAGTGCGTTACCACGATGCAGACGTTACCGCTTTCGGTTACGAACCGGGCCAGATGGCCGGTTGCCCGGCGGTGTTCATTGCCGATGATAAACTGATTGCCGCCGCTGAGCAGGTGATCAAGCAGCTGGATCTCAACGCAGTGCGTGGCCTGGTGGTGAGCGGTGATGCCTTTATTAATGGTGCCGAGCCGCTGGCACGCATTCGCCACACCTTCCCACAGGCGATTGCCGTCGAAATGGAAGCCACTGCGATTGGTCATGTATGCCATCAATTCAAGGTGCCCTTTGTGGTGGTGCGCGCCATCTCTGATGTCGCCGACCAGGAATCGCATCTCAGCTTCGATGAGTTCCTCAGCGTTGCAGCGAAGCAATCCTCTCTGATGGTGGAAAACCTGCTGGCACAACTGGCTCGTGGTTAAATCGACCTGGCTTGTCGGGCTGCTGCTATTTTGCAGCAGCCTGCTTGCCGCAACCCCACGCGTTATCACCTTAGCGCCACACCTGACCGAGCTGGCGTTCGCCGCCGGTATCACGCCAGTGGCGGTCAGCGCCTGGTCAGATTTTCCCGCCAGTGCCGCATCGCTGGAGCAAGTGGCAAACTGGCAAGGCATCAGGATCGAGCGGATTGTCCAGCTTAAACCGGATGTGGTGCTGGCGTGGCGCGGTGGCAATCCTCAGCGCCAGGTCGAACAACTGCAACGGCTGGGCATTAAGGTGGAGTGGATCGATCCGCAGACCCTTGATCAGATGATCGATGCATTGGCGGATCTGCGACGCTGGAGCCCGCATCCACAACAGGCAGAAGATGCGGCTCAGGCGTTACGCGCGCAGGAAATGCAGCTGCGCCAGCAATACCAGCAGCAACAGCCGGTCCGCATTTTTTTGCAGTTTGGACAACAACCGTTGTTTACCGCCTCACGCAATACACTGCAAAATGCAGTGATTGAACTGTGTGGCGGCCGCAATATCTTTGCCGATAGCACGGTGAGCTGGCCGCAGGTCAGCCGCGAACAGGTGCTGGCACGGCACCCACAGGCGATAGTGATCGGCGGCAAAACCGCACAGGCCGCCAGTATCGCGCAGTTCTGGCAACCGCAGTTGGCGGTTCCGGTGATTGCCATTAATGATGACTGGCTGAGTCGACCTGGACCACGCCTGTTGCTGGCAGCTCAGCAGCTCTGTGCGGCGCTTCATCCGGCGAAAAACAGCACCAAAATTGATTAAAGAATCCGCAAAAATTGTCGTTAATCAAGTAACAAGGCACGGCAGCCACGTATGCTCTGTGCCCTTTTTGCGCAAAGCGCAATTTTGACTACACCAGGAATTCAACATGACCAGAGCTTTGCTACTGGCAATAGGGCTTGTGATTGCTGCACCGATTGGTGCGGCCTCCACCACCGGCTCTATTGCCGTTTCGCTGACGATTTTCTCTCGCTGTGATATCTCACGTCCCAATACGCAATCCCTACCCGCGATTGATTGCGGTCGCCAGGTTAGCGCCCAACCACGGGTGATGCACAGCGCATTGGAGCACAACGAAGGGTCACAGTTAGTAACGGTAGAGTGGTAACCGGCCGCCAGAACGGCGGCCAGTGCAATCAGATACTGAAAGAAGAACCACAGCCGCAGGTGGTTTTGGCGTTCGGGTTGGTCACGATGAAACGTGAGCCTTCCAGCCCTTCGGTGTAATCAACCGACCCACCCACCAGATATTGCAGGCTCATCGGATCCACCACCAGCGCCACGCCCTGTTTTTCAATGGTCATGTCGCCGTCGTTCATTTGATCGTCAAAAGTAAAACCGTACTGGAAGCCGCTACAGCCACCACCGGTGATGTAAACACGCAATTTCAGCTCCGGATTTTCTTCATCCGCGATCAGATTCTTCACTTTTTTCGCTGCTGCATCGGTGAATTGCAAAGGCAGTGCTGCTACATCGTCACTCATCTTTTACTCCGGGTAAACGTCCAGGTCAGAAAACGACCTCAATCACGCTATTATCTGCCAGCCGCACAGTGCAATCAAGTGTTGCCCTTCGCACTGCGTGCCGCCTGTTATGCCCTAAAGTATAGCGATGATACGCCTTTAGCGCGCGGCTGCCTTTCACCTCATGCCTATCTTCCCGTAGAATGGCGCGAGTTTTTTTAAGACACAGCAGGAGCCGTAGAATGAGTAAGTCAGAAAACCTGTTTGCCGAAGCGCAACGCCTGATCCCTGGCGGTGTGAACTCCCCGGTACGCGCATTTACCGGTGTAGGCGGTGTGCCGCTGTTCATTGAACACGCTGATGGCGCTTATCTGTACGATGCCGACGGCAAAGCCTATATCGACTATGTCGGATCCTGGGGTCCGATGGTACTCGGCCATAACAACGCCACCATCCGCAACGCGGTGATTGAAGCCGCCTCTCGTGGCCTGAGCTTCGGTGCACCGACCGAGATGGAAGTCAAAATGGCGCAGCTGGTCTGCGAACTGGTGCCGAGCATGGACATGGTGCGCATGGTCAACTCCGGCACTGAAGCCACCATGAGCGCCATTCGTCTGGCGCGTGGTTTTACCCATCGCGACAAAATCATCAAATTTGAAGGCTGCTACCACGGCCACGCTGACTGCCTGCTGGTGAAAGCCGGTTCCGGTGCATTGACCCTCGGTCAGCCGAACTCGCCGGGTGTTCCGGCAGATTTCGCCAAACATACCCTGACCTGTAACTATAACGATCTGGCCTCGGTGCGCAGCGCGTTTGAACAGTATCCGACAGATATCGCCTGCATCATCGTCGAGCCGGTAGCGGGTAATATGAACTGCATCCCACCGCAACCGGACTTCCTGCCGGGCCTGCGCGCATTGTGTGATGAGTTTGGCGCGCTGCTGATTATCGATGAGGTGATGACCGGTTTCCGTGTGGCCCTGGGTGGCGCGCAAGCGTACTACGAGGTGACGCCGGATCTGACCTGCCTGGGTAAAATCATCGGTGGCGGTATGCCAGTGGGCGCATTTGGTGGGCGTCGTGATGTCATGGAAGCGCTGGCACCGACTGGTCCGGTCTACCAGGCAGGAACCTTGTCCGGTAACCCAATTGCGATGGCTGCCGGTTTTGCCTGCCTGACGCAGATTGCCCAGCCCGGCACCCATCAAACCCTGACTGACCTGACCACGCAACTGGCGGAAGGCTTGCTGGCAGCAGCGCAAGCAGAAAACATCCCGCTGGTAATCAACCACGTTGGTGGCATGTTTGGCCTGTTCTTCACCGATGCCGACAGCGTGACCTGCTATCAGGACGTGACCAGGTGCGATGTCGAACGCTTCAAGCGTTTCTTCCATCTGATGTTGCAGGAAGGCGTCTATCTGGCCCCTTCCGCCTTCGAGGCGGGCTTTATGTCACTGGCGCACAGCCAGGAAGATATTCAGCGCACCATCGATGCCGCACGCCGCTGCTTCGCGCAGCTGTAATGCATCAGGGCACCGCAAGGTGCCCTGATTTGCTCTGTCGAAAACCCGCGCGATAAATCGTGCCGCTACGCCCGCCTCAGCAGCCAGATAAAGTATGGCGCGCCAAAGAAAGTGGCCATCAGTCCCGCCGGGATTTGATCCGGGAACGCCAGCATACGGCCACACCAGTCAGCAAACACCATCAACACCGCGCCGAGCAAACCGGCCATCAACACCTGTGGTAAGGCACGACGGAAGCCCAGCATGCGCACGATATGCGGTGCCATCAACCCGACAAAACTTAACGGTCCAATGGTTAAGGTCGCGGTAGCGGTCAATGCGGCCGCCAGCAGCAACAGGGCGAGCCGCGAAGTGGTCAGCGCCATCCCTGCCGAACGCGCCGTCGCACTCCCCAGCGGCAGCAGCGTTAACCAGCGGCTCGCCAACGGGGCTAATGCCACCAGTACCACGGCACACACCGCGCTTTGTAATGCCTGATGCAGGGTGATGTTGTAGGTCGAACCAGAGATCCAACTGAGCAACCCACCCATACGCAGATCACCGCTCGCCATCAGCAGCATCAGCAAGGTCACAAAGGCACTATTGAGGGCCATGCCCGCCAGTAGCATGCGTTCCGGCGAAAAGCCGCCACGGCTGGCGACCAGCATAATGGTCAACAGCGTCAATGCTGCGCCCAACGCACCTGCCGGTAACAGCCAGGCCACCGCATTGCCGGGCACGAAAAACAGCATCACCACCACGCCACAGGCAGCACCAGAACTGATGCCTAACACTTCCGGGCTGGCCATCGGGTTACCGGTTAAACGCTGAATCAACGCCCCGGCCACGCCAAGCATCAGTCCGACCATTATGGCGGCCAACACGCGCGGTGCACGCCACGGCAGCAATTGATGCAGCATATCGCCGCTGACCCACGCCCAGCCGTGCGCATCTCGGCCAAAGGCCACACCCACCAGGCCCAACAGCGCTAACACCACGACGCCGCACAGGCACCAACGCAATACGGCCTGACGTTCGGCAGGCACTTTATCGCCCTGATTAAGGGGTGGCGGCACCGAACCGGTACGCAGACGCGGCAACAGCCACAGTAGAATCGGCACGCCGATCAGTGCCGTTGCCGTACCGGTAGAGACTTCGCGCCAATGGTTGGTCAGCCACAACACGCATTGGTCCGCCAGCCACAGCAGCAACGCACCGATCAGCGGGGACAGCAGCATCCGGCTGATTAAACGACGGCCACCGAGCATCTTCGCCAGCAGAGGGGCAAACAAACCAATGAAGCCGATGATACCGGCGACATTAACCAGTTGCGCGCTCAGCAAAATCGCCACTGCCAGCGCCGCTACGCGCGCCAGCGAGAGTGCCAGCCCGAGGTTTTTCGCGACACCATCATCCAGGCCCATCAGGGTCAGTGGACGCAGCAACGCCAGCGCCAACACAAAGGCCAGCAGCAGACGCGGCCACAGTAACGCAACGTTGTGTCCATCCAGTTGGTTGAGCGCGCCCGTGCTCCACAGGAACATGTTCTGCAACTGGTCATGATTAAAGATGGCAAAGATTTGATTCACCGCACCAACGTACAGGCTGAGCACCAACCCGGCGAGAATCAAGGTCACTGGCGAAAGCCGTTTACCCCAGGCAACCCCGAAGACCAGAATGCCAACCACTACTGCACCGCCCATCGCAGCGAACTGCTGCGTCACGGCACCGCCAGGCAGTTGCCACAAGGTTGCGACCGTCAGGCCCAGTTGGGCGCCAGACGAAACCCCCAGCGTGGTAGGTTCTGCCAGGGGATTGCGCAGCACCTGCTGAAACAGCAAACCCGCTAGCCCCAATCCGGCCCCGACCAACAACGCCAGCGCCAGACGCGACAACAGGCTGTGATGAAACACCACCTGTTGGATATTGTTGACGTCCGGCGCAACAAACGCCTGCGCCCACTGCGCCATCGGCAAGGCCTGGCGAAAATTGATCAGGGTTAAGGTCAACGCCAGCAGGAACAACGCACTCAATAGCGCGACGGAAAACAGACGATTGCGCATCAGTGCGACTCCAGCGCGTGTTCCAGCACGCGGATAAATTTCAGTGCCGAGTAAGTGGCACCGTAATACCAGACGGCAGGCACCCGCTGAAAATGCCCGGCACGGATAAACGGCAGCGCCTGCCACAATGCCGTGCGCATCACTTCCTGCATCTGCAACTCATTATCGTGGTCGAAGCAGATCACCGGCACATCCCCTACCGCCGCCAGACGCTCCAGCCCGATAACGGCGCTGCCCCAAAAATTGGTTTCTCCCTGCCAGGCGCTTTGCAAACCAAGATTGTCCATCACTTCCAGGAACAGGCTGCCTTTGCCGAAGGTAATGGCATGACGGCTGTCCAGCAATGACATCAGCAGAATTGGCCGTCCCGCCCAGGGTTTTAGCCGCTCACGCGCTGCCGCCAGCACGCTATCGACATACTGCAAATGTTGCACCGCCTGCGCTTCACGACCAATGCGCGCGCCCAATTCATGCAAAGATTTTCTGGCGGTACTTAACGGTTTGCCATCACCGCTGTTCAGATCAAACCCCATAGTGGGCGCGATGCGTGACAAGGTTTCGGCAGAGGGACCATAGCCATTGGAATGCAGGATCAAAGAGGGATTAAGCTGGGTCATCAACTCCAGATTGGGTTCGGTGCGCAGACCAAGATCGATGGTGGAGGCAGGCAGTTCCGGCTCCCCCACCCACACCCGATAGTTAACCATGTCTGCCACGCCAAGCGGTGCTACGCCCAGCGCCATCAACAACTCCGTGGGTAACCACTCCAGCGCCAGAATGCGTTGGGTATCCGGCAACGCCGCGTGCAGCGGCGCGAGCTTCATCAGCGGCGACAACGCCAGCGCCGCCAGCAAACGACGGCGAGAAATATCCAGCATCACGGGCCTCAGTAAACGAAACTGACGGGCGCACCGCCCTGCGGATGCGGCAGAATCCCCATCGGGATGCCATAAATGCTGCCCAGCACATCGGCCTGCATGATCACCTCTGGTCCCCCTTCGGCAATCATTTCACCACCGCGCAACGCCACCAGCCGGTCGCAATAACGCGCCGCCATATTGATATCATGCAGCACCGCAATCACCGTTAAGCCCCGCTCCTGGCTGAGACGCTGGATCAAAGCCAGCACTTCAACCTGATGGGCAATATCCAGCGCTGAGGTGGGTTCATCCAACAGCAGGCAGCGGCTGTTTTGCGCTACCAGCATCGCCAGCCAGGCGCGCTGACGTTCACCGCCAGACAGGCTATCCACCAGTCGTCCGGCGAACGGCTTCAGCCCGACCAGCGCTATCGCTTCTTCTACACGGTCACGATCTTCCTGACCATAACGCCCCAGCGCCCCGTGCCACGGATAACGCCCAATCGCCACCAGCTCGCGCACCGTCATGCCTTCTGCCGCCGGTAACTGCTGCGGCAGATACGCCACCTGACGGGCAAAATCCTTGCTGCCCCACTGATCTACCGCTTCGCCGTTCAATAACACGCGACCAACACTTGCCGCCTGATGGCGTCCCAGCATTTTCAGCAGCGTGGATTTTCCCGAACCGTTATGTCCAATCAAAGCCGTGACTTTGCCCGGCGTGAAGGTCAATGAGAGCGGATGAAGCAGCGTGCGTCCCGGCACGCGAAAACTGACGTTATCCAGCGTAAAGGTGGTTTCTTCGTGGTGCGGATGCTGCATGGTAATCCCTGGCGTTACGGGCGCACAATGCGCCCTTTTCTATCAGAAACGGAAGGTTGCAGTACCAACAATCTGGCGATCGCTGCCCCAGTAGCAGGCATATTCGCGATAGCAGCTGGCAACATATTCGCGATCAAACAGGTTGTTGACGTTGATACCCAGTGATGAACCCGGCAGGCCAAAGCGCGCGAGATCATATTTCACCACGGCATCAACCACGGTATAGCCCTTCACATCGAAGTTTTGGTTTTCGTTAGCACCGCTGCTGTATAGCCCTTTGCTGGCACCGGTATAGCGCACGCCGGCCCCCAGTGTCAGACCAGAAAGTGCGGTTTCGTGGAAAGTGTAATCACTCCACAATGACGCGGTCTGTTTCGGCACCTGTACCGGGGTTTTGCCCTGCAAATCGGTATCATGGGTGTATTCCGCATCGGTATAGCTATAGCCCGCCGTCAGGTTGATATTGGCGGTCAGAGCCGCCTTGGCTTCCAGCTCCACCCCACGCGAACGGATCTCACCGCTCTGCACGCTGAAATTGAGGTTATTCGGATCGGCGGTCAGGTTCTTGCTTTTGGTCAGCTGATACACTGCGGCGGTGATAACAATCGGACGATCTTTCGGTACGTATTTCACCCCGGCTTCATACTGTTTGGCGCGCGAAGGATCAAACGGCTGCCCGTCTGCGGTGGTGCCCGGTGTCGGGATAAAGGATTCGCTATAGCTGAAGTACGGGGCGATACCGTTATCAAATACGTAGTTCAGCCCCCCACGCCAGGTAAACGCCTGATCGTGGTTTTTCTCTTCACTGTTGCCATTACGGTTCAGCGCTGAGGTCATGGCGTAATCGTAGCGGCCACCCAATGTCAGCACCCAGCGGTTCCACTCCATCTGATCCTGGGTGTAGAGGCCGGTCTGCTCCTGGCGGTTCAGGTACTGATAAGGGAACGGCGTCCCCACCATCGCATCATTGCCGTATTGTGGATTGAACGGGCTAATCGGCTCGGCACCAGCATATACCGCATCAATATCGTTACGGGTACGCTGATAATCCACACCCATCAACAGGGTATGATCCACAACACCAGTCAGGAATTTCGCCTGCGCCTGTGTGTCGACCGCGAACTGATTGAGCTTCTCATTAGAACGCGCATACCCACGGTTAATCATCTTAGTCGAGGGATCGTAACCGCTACCGTAGATGCTGCGATAATCGGTACGCAGATCGGCATAGCGCAGATTCTGGCGCATCGTCCAGGTATCGTTGAAGCTGTGCTCAAAGCTGTAACCCACCATTTTGGTGTTGCGCGCAATCTTGTTGCTCGGTTCGCCTTCATCAAAATTGGTCGGCAGTTTGAACTGGCTGCCGTCGGCACGGGTTATCGGTATCACCGTACCTTCACGCGGCAGCCAGCCGTAGTAGCCGGTTTCCGGTTCGTTCTGGAAATAGGTCAACAGGTCAAAACGGGTATTGGCATCAGGGCGCCAGCTAAAGGAAGGCGCGATAGTGTAGCGCTTCTCTTTGTTCATCTCCTGCTGCGCATCCTGGCTGCGCGCCAGGCCGGTCAGTCGATAGCTGTAGACGCCACTGTCATCCAGCGCGCCACCGAAATCAAAACCGGTTGAGAAACGGTTATCGGTGCCCATCTGGAACTGCACTTCACGCAGCGTCTCCTGGGTCGGGCGCTTACTCACCAATGACACCACACCACCGGGGTTGCTTTTGCCATACAGCACCGACGCCGGGCCACGTAGCAATTCAGCGCGCTCAAGAAAGTAAGGATCAATAGCGAACTCAGAGTAGTTATCAGCCTGCAATTTCAGGCCATCGAGATACTGGTTGGTATTGACTTCACTAAAGCCACGAATCGAGAAAGCATCGATCACATCCGAGCTGCCACGGTTATCGCTGATCCCTGGGGTGTAACTGAAAGCACGTTTGACCGACTGGACATTGTGCATCGCCATCTCTTCCTGCGTGACCACCGAAACCGACTGCGGGGTCTTCTCGATAGGCGTGTCGGTTTTGGTGGCCGTGGCACTGCGTTTTGCAGCGATGGTCGGGGCCGGTCCCCACGCACTCTCCTGAGGTGCCGCAGAACCACCATCAGCGGTGACGACTACGGTATCTTCAGCCAGCGCTTGCGCGCTCAGGGTGCCAAGGGCTATTGAAATCAGTAACGCGATCGGACGTTTGGTAGACGCTCCGCGCGGATCAACAGAGGGAAAATGCGCATTCATATCAGGAATCTCTCGAAAAGTAATCGACGCAGGCGAATGTAAACGAGAATTATTATTAGAAAGGTTGGATTTTAGGCGATATCGCGCAAGATCCGCAAGATTTAAAGCCTGATAGCGGTGCGTTTGCCGCACGTTCGCTCATTTTCACATCTATAAAAAAGGGTGCCGAAGCACCCTTTTTTTAAGATTCAGCAACTTAGTTGTTGCCAAACATCTCTTTGATCCAGCCAGCCACGCCGTTGCTGTCTTTCTGCTCTTCCTGTTGCTGCTGTTGCAACTGTTGCTGCTGCTGAACCTGCTGCTGCTGTTGCTGGCACAGCGAGTTAGGATCAAGCGTCCAGACCGGCAGTGAGCGCCAGGTACTGCTGCCCGAACCACAGACAAAGTTACCGGCCGAATCGATGTTCATCTGAGTGATATCTTCCGGTGGCGTCAACACCAGCGGCATCGGTGCCTGGTTATCCAGATAGCGGCGATACAGCTGCATTGCGCCACTGGCACCGTACAGTTTCGTCGTCTGGTTGTTATCGCGTCCAACCCAGGTGATCGCCACTTCTTTGCCGTCAATACCGGCGAACCAGCTATCGATCAGGTCGTTCGTGGTACCGGTTTTACCCGCCAGATGCGCATTCGGGAAACGCGCACCCAGCGCACGCGCCGTACCGTGATCCGCCACCTGCTGCATGCTGTACAACGTCAGATATGCCGCCTGCGCCGGTTCCACACGCTGCGCCTGTGGGAAGCTCTGGTACAGCACGGTGCCATCTTCGGCAATCACCGAACGCACCGCCGACAGCTCAGCACGATTACCGCCACTGGCGATGGACTGGAACGCCTGCGCCACTTCAATCGGCGTCAGGTTAAGCGCACCCAGCAGCATCGCCGGAACCGGATGGAGCTGGTCTTTCGGCACGCCAAGCTTGGTCCAGGTATCGACCACCGAGTTCAGCCCCAGCGTCATACCCAGGTTTACTGTCGGCACGTTCATCGAGTTGGTCAGTGCGTCCACCAGCATCACTTTGCCACTGAAGCGACGATCATCGTTGAGCGGCTTCCACACCGTGCCATTCGGTTGTTTCAGGGCGATCGGTTCATCAGCAATCCAGCTATTCAGACGGTAGCTGTTCGGCTGGCTTAACGCGGTCAGGTAAGTGGCCGGTTTAGCCAACGAACCGATGGAGCGGCGTGCCTGCAACGCACGGTTGTAACCGGCGAACTGCGGATCGGAACCGCCCACCATCGCCCGCACTTCACCGCTGAAGCGGTCAACCACCACCATCGCGGTTTCCAGATCTTTCAGGCCACGCTGTTTTTTCAGCGTCGGAATGCCATCTTCAACCGCTTTTTCTGCCGCATCCTGCGAAATCGGATCGAGCGTGGTGAAGATCTTCACGCCGGAGAGATCTTTCACTTTATCACCGAGTTTCGCCTGCAACTCGTTACGCACCATCTGCATAAAGGCGGGCTGCGGGGTAATCACCCCACCCTTCGGCTGTACGCCTAATGGGCGCGCCGACAGCATGTTGTACAGATCTTCATCGATGATCTTCTGCTGTTGCAGCAAACGCAGCACCAGATTACGACGTTCCAATGCCAGCTGCGGATTACGCCACGGGTTGTACAGCGATGCGCCTTTCACCATCCCCACCAGCATCGCCTGTTGATCGAGGCTCAGCTCATCAACCGGGCGGCCAAAGTAGTACAAACTCGCCAGCGGGAAGCCACGGATCTGATCGTTACCCGCCTGACCGAGGTACACCTCGTTGAGGTACAGCTCCAGAATGCGATCTTTGCTGTAGCGCGCATCCATGATCACCGCCATATAGGCTTCACGCGCTTTACGCCACAGCGAACGCTCGTTGGTGAGGAACAGGTTTTTGACCAACTGCTGCGTCAGGGTACTGCCGCCCTGCACCGCTTTACCGGCCGTAATGTTGGCAAGGAAGGCACGACCAATCGAGTAAGGGCTGATGCCATCATGCTCGTAGAAATGGCGGTCTTCGGTGGCGATCAACGTATCGACCAGCAGATCCGGGAAACCGGCACGCGGCACGAACAAGCGTTGCTCGCCGTTCGGCGATTGCAACATGGTGATCAGGCGCGGATCGAGGCGGAAGAAGCCAAAATCGCGTCCGGTTTCGAGGTTTTTAATCTCGCTCAGTTCGTCACCGTTGAACGTCATACGCGCACGGATCTGGCCTTCTTTGCTGTCCGGGAAATCAAACGGGCGGCGCAGCAGGTCGATGGTGTTGCCTTTGACGCTGAACTCACCAGGGCGGGTAATGCGCGACACTTCGCGATACTGCGTGCCTTCCAGCAGCGCAATCATCTCTTTTTTGTCATACGCCATGCCCGGCTCAAGACTGACCATGCGACCATAAACGGCAGCAGGCAGTTGCCACACTTTACCGTCAATACGGCTGCGGATTTCCGAGTCGAGATAGACGCCCCAGGCGACCATCACCACGACAAAAACCAAAAATAGCTTGATGAACCAGCCTAACCAGCGACGTTTCGCGCGCGGCGGGCGCTTTCCTTTACCTTTGCGTGGCACTGGCTCACTCTCCTCGTCATCATCAAAATCGTCCTGATCGATATCATCATCAAGTTCCCTGCGGCGACCCCGACGCGCGGTGTTGCGCGGCGGTTTGGGCTGTTTTCCTTTGCGCCCAATCGGTTCGCGATCATTCCCAGACATGCTGTTATTCTCCAGGTATAGCTACGGCTGCGCCGTTACTCTAACTGCTTTCTCGTGCCGCGCATGGCAGAACCCTCTGAATTGTCACCAGAGGTCACGATGAAAATTTCTTGGTACGCCTCGTGGGTAAGGCGTTGGCCGGATCGTCCGGCCAGGGATGTTTGGGATAACGCCCTTTCATCTCTTTCTGCACTTCAGGATATGCCCCACGCCAGAACGCCGCCAGGTCACGGGTGATCTGCAACGGCCGGTGCGCCGGTGACAACAACTCCAGTACCAACGGTATCCGGCCTTCAGCCACCGCAGGATTGCTGGCTTCACCAAACATCTCCTGAATACGCACCGCAAGCGCCGGGGGCTTCTCCGCATCATAGCGAATCGGCAGGCGGCTTCCGGTCGGCACAGTGTAATGAGTTGGCAGCACAGTATCCAGCCGCTGACGTTGTGACCATGTCAGCAAATGTAATAATGCACTGACAAGATTGACGTTCTGCAACCCCTTCAGGTCGCGCACCCCATCCATCTCCGGCAACAGCCATGCTTCCAGCGACTCCAACAGCGTCTCGTCATCAAAAGCGGGCCACGCCTCGTCCGGCAGCCACTGTGCGGCGCAGTGCAGACGCAGGCGCAGCTGTTCGGCTTCCGGCGTCCAGCCCAGCACCGACAGACCTTTCTCACGGATCCAACGCAGCATCGCCGCGTGCAATACCTCCGGTTCCGGACGTGACATCGGTTGTGCTTTCAGGACCAGCGCACCCGAGACTTCACGCCGCCAGGCACGCAACGTGCCTTTCTCTTCATCCCACTCCACATCGGTACGTTGCTCGACCAGTTGTGGGCACTGCTGACGCAACGCCTCAATATCCACCGGCAGTGCCAGCAAGATACGCGCATCGGCAGCGCTGGCCCCTTGTAACAGCGACGGGGCGATCAGCCATTCGCTGCGGCTCAGGCCATCCTGCTCATCCAGCATCGCCCCGATACCGTTCGCCAGTTGATAACGCGCGCTGTTGCCACGGCGCTGGGCCAGGCGGTCGGCAAACCCGGCGGCCAGCAGTGCCGGGAAAAGATCGGCATCAACGTTGCCACCGCTGACATTGAGACGCTGTTGCCACTGACGGGCGCGCCGTTGCCAGCTGGATTGAGGACGATGCAGCGCGTCACGCAGGTCGGCGCTGCCGCTGCGCGGCGGCTCCTCGAGAATAGCCACCAATAAGGCCGCGCTGGCGATGGCATCCTTATTCTGCCCGGCTGCGCACAGCATGGCGCACAGACGCGGATCGCTACCCAGCTCAGCCATTTTGCGCCCAACGGCGGTCAGGCGTCCGGCGTCATCCAGCGCCGCCAGGCGGGTCAGCAACGTTCGCGCCGCACGCAGATGACGTGGCGGTGGCATATCCAGCCAACGAAGTTGCGCCACATCCGGGCAGCCCCATTGCAGCAAATCCATTTGCAGGGCCGCCAGATCGCTATGCAGGATTTCCGGCTCACTTTGTGCCGCCGCCCGGAGCGCCTGCTCCTGCGCTAGCAAATGCAGACAGATCCCCGGTTCCAGCCTGCCCGCACGCCCGGCACGTTGCGTCATTGAGGCCTGGCTGATGCGTTGGGTTTGCAGCCGCGTGACACCGCTGCGCACCTCAAACTGCGCGGTGCGTTCCAGCGCGCTGTCCACCACCAGGCGGATGCCCTCAATGGTCAGACTGGTTTCCGCGATATTGGTCGCCAACACCACTTTGCGACGCCCAGGCGGGGACGGCAGGATCGCTCGCCGCTGCGCGTCGAGTGACAACGCACCATATAAAGGAGAAAGATCGACATCCTCACTGACACGCGCTTCCAGTTCACGCTTCACCCGTTCAATCTCCGCCACGCCAGGCAGGAACAGCAACAATGAACCTGTTTCTTCGCGTAACAACTGCGCCACTTCACGCGCCACCGCCTCTTCAAAGCGCAGCTGATTATTCAGGGAAGCAAAACGGCGCGTCACTGGAAAGCTACGACCTTCCGAAGCAATAAAGGGGGCGTCCGGTAGCAGCGCACGCAGGCGATCATTATCCAGCGTCGCCGACATCAGCAGAATCTTCAGATCCTCGCGCAGCCCCTGTTGCACATCCAGCAACAGCGCTAACGCCAGATCGGCCTGCAAACTGCGTTCGTGGAATTCATCGAGGATCACCAGCGAAACACCGTCCAGCATCGGATCGCGCTGCAACATGCGCGTCAGGATACCTTCGGTGACCACCTCCAGCCGGGTGTTCGCCCCGCAGCAGTTTTCACCCCGCATCCGGTACCCCACCGTGCCGCCCGGTTGTTCACCGAGCAGCTCCGCCAGCCGCTGCGCCACGTTGCGCGCGGCAAGCCGCCGTGGCTCCAGCATAATGATGCGACCGGGCAGTTGCGCCTGTTGCAGCAACTGCAACGGTAACCAGGTGGATTTGCCTGCGCCGGTCGGTGCTGCCAGTAATACCTGCGGCGCTTGCGCCAGCGCGGCCAGCAGCTCAGGAAGTACCTCGCTTACCGGTAATTCACTCAAACTCAACTCCCTTTCTGCCTGTGCTAAGATGGCGCGCATTGTACCACCCAGCGCGGATTATCGGAGGCTACGATGACCACCCAACGTCTGTTTTTTGCTCTCGAACTGCCTGCGCCTTTGCAGCAGGAGCTGGTACGCTGGCGAGCCGAAAACTTTGCCGAAGACGCCGGGCGCCCGATAGCGGCAGCCAATCTGCATCTGACGCTGGCGTTCCTCGGTGAAGTCAGCGATGAAACCTCGCTGCGCCTGCAACAACTCGCCGGACGGATTAGCCAGCCGGGTTTTGCTATCGATCTGGATGATGCCGGACACTGGCCCCGTCCTGGCGTAGTGTGGTTGGGTTGCCAGCGTCCGCCACGCGGTTTGCTGCAACTGGCCAATCTGCTGCGCGCCCAGGCGGCACGACACGGCTGTGCGCAAAGCGCGCCATCGTTTCACCCGCATGTCACCTTGCTGCGCAACGCGGCCCATAAAGTTGCCCTTCCGCCGCGCGGTTTTCACTGGCGTCTGGATGTGAGCCATTTCGTCTTATGCTCCTCGCGCTTCGAAAAGGGCCAAACCCGCTATCAGGTGCTGGCCCGCTGGCCGTTATCCACCCCGAAAGGAGACTGAATGCATTTCTCCCCGCCACTCAAACCGGCCCGTTTAATCGCCCGATATAAGCGTTTCTTAGCGGATGTCATCACCCCGGAAGGTGAGACGCTGACCATCCACTGTGCCAATACTGGCGCGATGACCGGTTGCGCCACGCCTGGCGATACCGTGTGGTATTCCACGTCCGACAGCCCCACACGTAAATATCCTCACAGTTGGGAACTGACCGAAACCCAGCAGGGGCACTGGATCTGCGTCAATACGCTGCGCGCCAATCAACTGGTGAAAGAAGCGATAAATCTCGGTGTAATTCCAGAATTTTCCTCTTATGACCACTGCCAGTCTGAAGTGAAATATGGCACGGAAAAAAGCCGAATTGACTTCCTGCTACAAGCGAAGGGCAGATCGAACTGCTATATTGAAGTCAAGTCCGTCACCCTTTTACAGCATGGTAAAGGCTATTTTCCGGATGCGGTGACGGCCCGCGGGCAAAAGCATCTGCGCGAACTGCGACATATCGTGGCAGAGGGTCATCGGGCCGTTTTGTTGTTTGCCGTTTTGCACACGGGGATTGAGGACGTTTCCCCGGCGCGCCATATCGACGCGCAATATGCAGAACTACTGGTACAGGCGCAACGGTGTGGCGTGGAAGTATTGGCGTATCAGGCTCACATATCACCGCTAAAAATGTTACTGACGCAGCCGATAAGGGTAGAGTTGTAATATTCTTAGCAATTTGTTGTGATAGGAATGTTCTGAGCGGTGCGCTGAATACGCTGTTCCTCACAGGCTTGTCAAGGTGTGATCATGAATAATTGCCAACCTTGATTGCTTCTGCTATTTATAGCGGCCTGTTTTTTTCCCTGTTGGGAATCGATATACCCTTAGTAATGCAAGTTGCAGACCGGCCGCCAGCATCAGCGCAGCCAACATGCTGGAACTTGACATATGACGGGTGGTGCGTGTTATCCAGGAGAAACAACATGCAAGAAGGGCAAAACCGTAAAACATCGTCCCTGAGTATCCTCGCCATCGCTGGGGTGGAGCCGTATCAGGAGAAACCGGGCGAAGAGTATATGAACGAAGCCCAGCTGAGCCATTTCCGCAAGATTCTGGAAGCCTGGCGCAATCAACTCAGGGATGAAGTCGACCGTACTGTGTCGCATATGCAGGACGAAGCTGCCAACTTCCCGGATCCGGTTGACCGTGCCGCGCAGGAAGAGGAATTCAGTCTGGAACTGCGTAACCGCGATCGCGAGCGTAAGCTGATCAAAAAGATCGAGAAGACGCTGAAGAAAGTGGAAGATGACGATTTCGGCTACTGCGAATCCTGCGGTGTTGAAATTGGTATTCGTCGTCTGGAAGCGCGTCCGACCGCCGATCTCTGCATTGACTGCAAGACGCTGGCAGAAATCCGCGAGAAGCAGATGGCTGGCTAATGGCCGTGAACAGACTGTCGCCGCACAGCAGGGAAAACCACTGTTTTCCCGCCGTGCGGTGCACATTAAAAAATGTCTAATCTTCCCTGCATTGGGCGTTTCGCCCCCTCTCCCTCTGGTGAACTTCATTTTGGCTCGCTGATTGCTGCAACAGGCAGCTACCTGAGTGCGCGTGCACAACAAGGGCGTTGGCTGGTGCGTATCGAAGATATCGATCCACCGCGTGAAGTGCCCGGTGCCGCCAGCCGCATTTTGCAGCAGCTGGAGCAATATGGATTGCATTGGGATGGCGAAGTGTTGTGGCAGTCGCAGCGCCATGAGGCATACCGTGAAGCCTTAAACTGGCTACGCGAGCAGCGCCAGAGCTATTTTTGCACCTGTACGCGCAGCCGTATTCAGCAGTTGGGCGGTTTTTATGATGGTCATTGCCGCGATTTGCAGCTCGGATCACACCATGCCGCGCTACGCCTGCGCCAGCATACGCCGGTGTATGGCTTTGACGATCGTCTGCGCGGTCATCTGGTTGCTGATACCCGGCTGGCAGAGGAAGATTTTATTATTCACCGCCGTGATGGCCTGTTTGCCTATAACCTGGCGGTGGTGGTAGATGACCATTTTCAGGGTGTCAGCGAGATTGTTCGCGGCGCGGATTTGATTGAACCAACGGTGCGCCAGGTGGCCCTGTATCAACAGTTTGGCTGGCCAGTCCCTGCGTATCTGCATTTGCCGCTGGCGGTGAATACCGATGGCAACAAACTGTCCAAGCAGAACCATGCCCCCGCGCTACCCGCGGGCGATGCGCGACCGTTGCTGGTTCAGGCGTTAAACTTTTTGGGTCAACCGGTATCTGAAGGATGGCAGGATGAATCGCTGGAAACCCTGTTAAAACAGGCGGTCGCCCGGTGGAATATCCGTCTGATCCCACAGGAAAACGCCCTGAAGCCGGATGAAACGACAACGCCATTCTCAAATGGTTCGCAACAAGCTATGATTAGCCGCTGATTTTACCAACACCATTAATGTCACTGTCGAGGTGTCCCATTTTTACCCGAGTCGCTAATTTTTGCCGGAGAGTCCTCAAGCGTGACGAGGAGGTGCCTGAAGAGGTGGAAACCGAAAGTCTGATGACCGTCATTCCCCGTGAAAGCCACAACATCTCACGCAAAGATATCAGCGAAAATGCCCTCAAAGTGCTCTATCGCCTGAACAAAGCCGGTTACGAAGCCTACCTGGTAGGCGGCGGTGTGCGCGATTTACTGTTGGGTAAGAAACCAAAAGATTTCGATGTCACCACTAACGCGACCCCGGAGCAGATGCGCAAATTGTTCCGCAACTGCCGTCTGGTGGGACGCCGTTTCCGCCTGGCCCATGTCATGTTCGGGCCGGAAGTGATCGAAGTTGCCACTTTCCGTGGCCATCATCAGATGGATGAAGGCGAAGAAGATCGCAACAGCTCACAGCGCGGGCAAAACGGTATGCTGCTGCGCGATAACATCTTCGGCAGCATCGAAGATGATGCCCAGCGTCGTGACCTCACCATCAACAGCCTGTACTACAGCGTGGCCGATTTTACGGTGCGCGATTATGTCGGCGGTTTGCAGGATTTGCAGCAAGGCATCATTCGCCTGATTGGCGATCCGGAAACGCGCTATCGCGAAGACCCGGTGCGTATGCTGCGCGTGGTGCGTTTTGCCGCCAAGCTGGATATGCGTATTGCGCCGGAGACTGCCGAGCCGATTCCGCGTCTTGCCACCCTGCTGCATGACATTCCGCCCGCACGCCTGTTCGAAGAGTCGCTCAAGCTGCTGCAAGCCGGTTATGGCTACCGCACCTATCAGATGATGCGTGAGTATCAACTGTTCCAGCCGCTGTTCCCGACGTTGACGCGTGGCTTCACCGAACACAGCGACAGCCCGATGGAGCGCATGCTGGCACAGGTGCTGAAAAACACCGATACCCGCCTACAGAATGATATGCGCGTCAATCCGGCGTTCCTGTTTGCCGCGATGTTCTGGTATCCGCAGCTGGAATCTGCCGAACAAATCGCCCAGGAAAGCGGCCTGACCTATTACGATGCCTTTGCTCTGGCGATGAACGAAACGCTGGATGAAGCCTGCCGCGCGCTGGCGATTCCGAAGCGCATCACCACGCTGATTCGTGATATCTGGCAGTTACAACTGCGTATGTCGCGTCGCCACGGCAAACGTGCGTGGAAGCTGATGGAACATCCTAAGTTCCGCGCGGCCTATGACCTGCTGGCGCTGCGTGCCGAAGTGGAAAACAACCCGGAGCTGCAACGTCTGACGCAGTGGTGGGGGGAATTCCAGGCCGCCGCCCCGACGACGCAGAAAAACATGCTGAATACGCTGGGCGACGATCCGGCACCACGCCGTAAACCACGTCGTCCTCGTCGCCGTCCTGCTGCCCCACGCAGCAACAGCGCGCCATGACCCGCGTCTATCTCGCTTTAGGCAGTAACCTCGCCGACCCGCTGCATCAGGTTGATGCAGCGCTGGCGGCGCTGGATGCACTGCCGCATACCACCCGCGTTGCTACGTCGTCGCTGTACCGCACCCCGCCCTACGGCCCACCGGATCAACCGGATTACCTCAACGCGGTGGTGGCGCTGGAGACAGATTTGCCCGCAGAAACCTTGCTCGACCATACCCAGCGCATTGAGCTGGAACATGGCCGGGTGCGCAAAGCCGAGCGTTGGGGACCCCGCACCCTCGATCTGGATATCCTGCTGTTTGGCGATGCGGTGATTAACACGCCACGCCTGACGGTACCGCATTATGACATGCACAACCGCGCGTTTATGCTGCTGCCGCTGCTGGAGATCTCCCCTCAGCAGACCTTACCCGATGGCACCCCGTTAGCCCCGGTGCTGGCGGCGCTCGACCAAAGCGCTGCTATTCGTTTCTGGTCTGATATCCCCTGAATAACCCGGTAAAATCGCACGCCAGTCATATCACCGGCACCGTCAATCCATTACACTGCGCCCATCAGAAAATACTGAGAGAGTGCGATGAAACCCACAACCATCTCCCATTTACGCCAGTGGAAAGCCAGTGGCCGCAAATTTGCCACGCTGACGGCCTATGACTTCAGTTTTGCCCGCCTGTTTGCCGACGAAGGTATTCAGGTGCTGCTGATTGGTGATTCGCTCGGCATGACGGTACAGGGCCATGAATCGACCCTGCCGGTGACGGTCGCCGATATCGCTTATCATACCGCCGCAGTGCGTCGTGGTGCGCCACAGGCGCTGGTGATGGCTGACCTGCCGTTTATGAGTTATGCCACGCCCGCACAGACCTTCGACAACGCGGCACAGTTGATGCGTGCCGGGGCCAACATGGTCAAACTGGAAGGCGGTGCCTGGCTGGCAGAAACCGTGCAGATGCTGACCGAGCGTGCGGTGCCGGTATGTGGTCATCTTGGCTTAACGCCGCAGTCGGTGAACATCTTCGGCGGTTATAAAGTTCAGGGCCGCGACGAAGCGGGTGCAGAACGTCTGCTGGCAGATGCGCTGGCGCTGGAAGCGGCAGGTGCGCAGTTACTGGTGCTGGAGTGCGTGCCGGTGGCGCTGGCAGAACGCGTCACCAAAGCGCTGGCGATTCCGGTTATCGGTATCGGCGCAGGCAATGTCACCGATGGACAAATTCTGGTGATGCACGATGCCTTTGGCATTACCGGCGGCCATATCCCGAAGTTTGCCAAAAATTTCCTCGCAGAAACCGGCGACATTCGCGCGGCGATTCGCCACTATATTGCCGAAGTTGAGGCGGGCAGCTATCCGGCCGCCGAACACAGTTTCCAGTAAATCAGGAGATGTGCAGTGCTGATCATTGAAACACTGCCGATGCTGCGTCGCGAGATTCGTCGCTGGCGGCAGGAAGGCAAACGTATCGCGCTGGTGCCTACCATGGGCAACCTGCACGATGGACACTTAACACTGGTCGATGCTGCGCGTGAGCGCGCCGATATCGTGGTGGTGTCGATTTTTGTGAACCCGATGCAATTCGATCGTCCCGACGATTTAGCGCGCTATCCGCGTACTTTGCAGGACGACTGCGAAAAACTGAATCGCCACAGCGTGGACCTGGTATTCGCTCCTGCACCGGCTGATGTCTATCCCAAAGGCCTGGACACCCAAACCTTTGTTGAAGTGCCGGGACTGTCATCGCTGCTGGAAGGCGCCAGCCGTCCGGGCCACTTCCGTGGCGTCTCCACCATCGTCAGCAAGCTGTTCAACCTGGTGCAACCCAATATCGCCTGTTTCGGTGAAAAGGATTTTCAGCAATTGGCTATCATCCGCAAAATGGTGGCGGATATGGGCTTCGACATCGAGATTGTCGGTGTGCCAACGATACGTGCCAAAGATGGCCTGGCGCTCAGTTCTCGCAATGGTTATCTCACCGCCGATGAGCGTAAACTGGCACCCGGTTTAAGTCAGGTGATGAATAGCATGGCTGAGCGTCTCAGCAACGGCGAGCGCCATGTCGAAGAGATTATCGAGACTGCCGAACAGACGCTGCGTGAGAAAGGTTTCCGCCCGGATGGTCTGGCGATTTGCGATGCCGAAACGCTCCAGCCGCTGACCGTCGATAGCCAACGAGCCGTGATTCTGATGGCTGCCTGGCTGGGCAACGCCCGTCTGATTGATAATCAGCAAGTGGATCTGACCCAGTAAGGGATCATTTTTATAAGGTTATACCGCTATGATTCGTACCGTATTACAGGGCAAGCTGCATCGCGTCAAAGTGACCCAGGCAGACTTGAATTACGAAGGTTCCTGCGCCATTGACCAGGACTTTCTGGATGCCTCTGGCATTCTGCAATATGAAGCCATCGACATCTACAACGTCACCAACGGCCAGCGTTTCTCCACCTACGCCATTGCCGCTGAACGTGGTTCAAAGATTATCTCCGTCAACGGTGCTGCCGCACGCTGCGCCTGTGAAGGCGACATCATGATCATCTGTTCTTATGTGCAGGTGGAGGATGAAGTTGCCCGTAGCTGGCAGCCCAAAGTGGCCTATTTTGAGGGCGATAACGAGATGAAGCGCATCGCAAAAGCGCTGCCGGTGCAGGTCGCCTGATAGCATTGTAGCGGCGCGATTTATCGCGCGATTCCGCGCGGGCTGCCGGAAAAAATCGCGCGATAAATCGCGCCGCTTGTATCTTGAAGTTGTAACTGGTTAGCTACCCGTTACACGAAACGGAGGCAGCTTGTCGCGCCGCTTAAGACCCGATCTTGTGCCGTAGCTTAAAGCCCTCCGTTTCTCCTTTCACGCCAGCATCTACTCTGAACGGTAACCAGAAGCTCTGACTTCGTATGTACAAGGCAAGATGGCGTGATGGTTCATGTGAAAGGGAGCTGTCTTATGATTTATCTCGGTATTGATGTCAGTAAAAACAAACTCGACCTCTGCCTGTTGCCCGGCAACGGGAAAA
>NZ_CP024636.1:639685-844847 GCF_009728735.1 Pantoea phytobeneficialis | reverse complement strand
GTGTGGTACCGGTGGAAAAAACGTCCGGGAGCTCAGTCAGGGGGCGTGCGCGGATGTCAAAAACAGGCCCGGCAGACGTAAGGGCGAAACTGTATATGGCGGCGATCGTAGCGATCAGGTGGAATGCCCCGGCGAAGGCGCTGTACCAGAGGCTAATCGCGAAGGGCAAAGCCAGCAAGGCCGCGCTTGGAGCGGTGATGCGCAAGCTGGTTCATCAGTGCTTCGGGGTGCTGAAAACGCGGATGAAGTGGGATGAAAATTACGCAGCTACCGCTTGACGTTCAAGACGGTAGCTACGTCACAGTTCTGCCTTAGCTTCGCAGTCCCCGCCCACGCTGAATCAACACATACACCAGCGCGTAAAACACCACGATAAACGCCACCAGCACTGACAGGGTCAGCTCCAGCGGTACATCATGGATGCCAAGGAAACCGTAGCGGAAGCCACTGATCATATACACGATCGGATTCAGCTTAGACACCGCCTGCCAGAATGGCGGCAGCAGCGCCAGCGAATAGAACACCCCACCAAGATAGGTCAACGGCGTCAACACGAAGGTCGGAATCAGGCTGATATCGTCAAAGGTGCGGGCAAATACCGCGTTCAGCAAACCGGCCAGCGAGAACAGAATCGCCGTCAGCAGTAGCGTAACCGCCACCATCGTCCACGAATAGACCTGGAAAGGCACGAAAAACAACGATATCGCTGTCACCAGGATCCCGACACAGACACCACGCGCCACACCACCACCGACATACCCGGCGATGATAATGTGCGTCGGCACCGGTGCCACCAGCAGTTCTTCAATGTTGCGCTGAAACTTGGCGCTGAAAAACGAGGAGGCCACGTTAGCGTAGGCGTTGGTGATTACCGCCATCATGATCAGACCCGGCACGATAAATTGCATGTAACTAAAACCATGCATATCACCGATGCGCGATCCAATCAGGTTGCCGAAGATGATGAAATACAGCGTCATGGTGATCACCGGCGGCACCAGCGTCTGAATCCAGATGCGGGCAAAACGGTTGATCTCTTTGGTCCAGATGCTCTTGAGCGCCACCCAATATAAATGCGTCATGCTTTGGCTCCTGTTTTTCCCTGCACCAGGCTGACAAACAGCTCCTCAAGGCGGTTAGCTTTGTTTCGCATACTCAATACCTGAACACCCTGCGCGCTGAGCTGACTGAAAACGCTGTTCAGCCCCTGCTCACGCATCACCTCAACTTCCAGCGTCGAGGTATCGACGAGACGATACTGGAAACCTTCCAACTTCGGCAGCGGACTGCGCGGCGCTAAATCGAGGATAAAGGTTTCGGATTGCAGCTTAGAGAGCAAACCTTTCATCGAGGTGTTTTCCACCAGCTCACCGCTCTGGATAATGCCGATATTACGGCACAGCATTTCCGCCTCTTCCAGGTAATGGGTGGTCAGAATGATGGTGGTGCCCTGCGCATTCAGCTCCTTCAGGAACACCCACATGGAGCGACGCAGTTCGATATCGACACCCGCAGTTGGCTCATCGAGGATCAGCAGCTTGGGTTCGTGCATCAGCGCGCGGGCAATCATCAGGCGGCGTTTCATCCCGCCAGACAACATACGCGCACGTTCGTTGCGCTTGCCCCACAGATCGAGTTGTTTCAGGTATTTTTCGGCGCGGATATTCGCTTCACGACGTTCCACACCGTAATAACCGGCCTGATTAACCACAATCTGTAATACGGTTTCAAACGGGTTGAAGTTAAATTCCTGCGGCACCAGTCCCAGCTGGCGCTTGGCATTGACCACATCCTTTTCCAGGTCATAGCCGAACACCCGCACGCTGCCGCCAGATTTATTCACCAGCGAGCTGATAATGCCGATGGTAGTGGACTTACCGGCACCGTTCGGCCCCAGTAAGGCATAAAAATCACCTGCTTCCACGCTGAGATCGATCCCTTTCAGCGCCTGTACGCCGCCGGGATAGGTCTTGGTCAGCCCGGAAAGTTCCAGTGCATAAGTCATTGCGAATCCATACCTTGTTGTAATCAGAAATGAGTGACCAGGTGATAAAAGTCGTGAATTTAAAGGAGTTTAGCAGAGATTATGTTACCACTCAGCGCAGCGCGGGGGAAACGCGTGCAGCGCCACCTGTCAGCCACTGGCCGACGGGTGGCGCATCTTATCGCAGGCGGGAAAGGTTAGCCTTGGAAGATTGTGCGGTTACTCGTCGAGCAGCACCACTTTGCCGATGTACGGCAGATGACGATAGCGCTGGGCGTAGTCGATACCAAAACCCACCACAAATTCGTCCGGGATGGCGAAGCCAACATATTCAACGGTGACATCCACTTCACGACGTTCCGGCTTGTCCAGCAGGGTACAAATCGCCAGCGAGTGCGGCTCACGCAGACGCAGGATCTCGCGCACTTTGCTCAGGGTGTTGCCGGAATCGATGATGTCTTCGACGATCAGCACGTCTTTACCGCGAATATCTTCATCGAGATCTTTCAGGATCTTCACATCACGGGTACTGGACATGCCGCTGCCGTAGCTGGAGGCGGTCATAAAGTCGACTTCGTGCGGCACCTCAATGGTGCGGCACAGATCGGCCATAAACATAAAGGAACCGCGTAACAGCCCGACCAGCACCATTTCACGGCCGCTGTTACGGTAATGGTCGCTAATCTGTTTGCCCAGCTCGGCAATACGGGTTGCGATCTCCTGCTCAGAGATCATCACGTCGACGGTGTGTTTCATTGCATTCAGCCCGGTTAGGTGTCTTAAGAAAGCCACGCAGTCTATCATAGTCCAATTAAGCGCTGACGCCGCGCACACAACGCAAACGTTACCGTGGCGAAAAATATTGCTCTGACGTTAACTGTATAAAAAGCACCCAGCCAACCGGAGACGTTATGACCTCTTCATCCAGCAAAAAATCGCCGCCTGATACCTCTTCGCTCCATCCCGAAACACAAATGCTGAATTACGGTTACGATCCACGCCTGTCGGAAGGGGCAGTTAAGCCACCGGTATTCCTCACCTCCACCTTTGTGTTTAACAGCGCCGAAGAAGGGAAGGATTTTTTTGATTTCGTCGCCGGTCGCCGGGAACCGCCCGAGGGCCAAAGCGGCGGACTGGTCTATTCACGCTTTAATCATCCCAATAGCGAAATTGTTGAAGATCGGCTGGCAATTTACGAAGGGGCAGAACGCGCCGCCCTGTTCTCTTCCGGCATGGCGGCGATTGCCACCACCTTGCTAACCTTTGCCCGGCCAGGTGAGGTGATTTTGCATTCACAGCCGCTGTACGGCGGCACCGAAACCCTGCTCAGCAAGACGCTACATAATCTCGAAATTAAAGCCGTTGGTTTCAGCGATGGCACCGATGAAGAGAAAGTCCACGAAGCCGCTAAACTGGCCTGGCAACGTGGACGCGTGGCGTTGATTTTGATTGAAACCCCCGCCAACCCCACCAACAGTCTGGTGGATATTGAATTGATGGTGGAAGTCGCCGAGGTGATTGCTCAGCACCAGGGTTCCCGCCCGATTATTGCCTGTGATAACACCCTGCTCGGCCCGATTTTTCAGCGCCCGCTGGAACAGGGTGCTGACCTGTCGCTCTATTCCCTGACCAAATATGTCGGCGGCCACTCTGACCTGATTGCCGGTGCGGTACTGGGTAGAAAAGCGTTGATTGATCAGGTACGGTCGCTGCGCAGCGCCATTGGTACCCAGCTTGACCCTCACTCCAGTTGGATGATTGGCCGTTCGCTGGAAACATTGTCGTTGCGGATGGAGAAAGCCGCGCACAACGCAGCGTTAGTGGCGGCGTTTCTGCGCGATCAACCGCAGGTGGAGAAGTTGTACTGGCTCCCCTTCCTCGATAAAAACAGCAGCGCCGGGGAAACCTATCGTCGTCAGTGCTTTGGCGCAGGTTCCACCTTCTCTTTTGATATTCGCGGCGGTCAGCCTGCCGCTTTCCGTTTCCTCAACGCCCTGAAGTTGTTCAAACTGGCGGTGAGCCTCGGCGGCACCGAATCACTCGCCAGCCATCCGGCCAGCACCACCCATTCCGGTGTCGCCGCCGAAGTACGTCAGCGTATTGGTATCACTGACGCCACCGTGCGATTATCCATCGGCATCGAACATGCCGATGATTTAATTGAAGATATCCGGCAGGCGTTAGCCAGTTAAGTCACGGTAAAGCCCAGCATCATGCCGGTGTCTTCATGTTCCAGCAGGTGACAGTGCGCCATGTAGGCATGTTCAGCGCTGGCAACATAGTTGAAGCGCACCAACACCTCACTGCGCCAGCCATCGACGCTGACCATATCTTTCCAGCCCTGGCGGTGTGGAGCCGGCGGCTTGCCATTTTCTGACAGAATACGGAACTGGGTGCCGTGGATATGGAACGGGTGCAGCATGCTGTCGCCTTCGCCGGAGATGGTCCATTTCTCCATGCTGCCAAGTTTCGCACCGAACATCGGCTTCGCCATATCAAAGGCAACGCCATTGATTTTGTTCCCATTATGAAAATCGTAACCCGGCGCAGCCTTAGCATGGCCGCTGTGATCCATCGCCATGTTGCCGTGATCCATCTGCATGCCGCCCATGTCCATCTTCA
The DNA here is from genome assembly GCF_009728735.1 of Pantoea phytobeneficialis. Lineage (NCBI taxonomy): Bacteria > Pseudomonadati > Pseudomonadota > Gammaproteobacteria > Enterobacterales > Erwiniaceae > Pantoea > Pantoea phytobeneficialis. The sequence goes on along the minus strand of NZ_CP024636.1, from coordinate 840,241 downwards.
TGTCCATCGGCTTTTTGTCGGCTGGCATGGCCATGCCGTGATGATTACCCATCGCTTTTGCCCCGTAGCGATCCATCAACGCCTGCATCCCCTGGCTGTCGAGTTGCGGGTCCATCATCAGTTGCAACCAACGGGTTTGCAGCCCCTCAGTCGCGGGTACTGGCGGCAGATCCACCAGCTTATCTGGCAACGCGCCGCTCGCCATGACACGCAGCGGCAGGATGTTCACCAACGGCAGCGGCTGATCGAACGGGGCCAGCATCATACCCATCTGTGTCACCGGCAGCGTCACCATATCAAAGGCGTTGCCGTCGGAAGTATCGACCATCACTTCAAAACGTTCGCCTGGCAGTAGCGGCAGACTCTCCACCTTCACCGGTTCCGCCAGCAAACCACCGTCGCTGCCAATCACATATAACGGACGTTTATCGCTGGTGGCGATATGCAGTGAACGGGCGTTACATCCATTCAGCAGACGCAGGCGCAACCAGCCGCGAGGCACCGCATGTTGTGGATATTGCGCGCCGTTGGTCAGCATCATATCGCCGAACCAACCCACTGCCGCGCGCATAATATCCAGTTGATATTCGATGCGGCTGCCATCTTTCGTTAGCTGCTTGTCCTGGAAAATCAGGGGGACATCGTCAACGCCCCACTGGATGGGCAGGCGCAATTTGCCGGATGCGTCATCCTGAAGCAGCACCAGTCCAGCCAGCCCCTGAGCGACCTGATGGCCGGTTTTGCCATGCTGATGGGGATGAAACCAGCAGGTCGCTGCGGGTTGATCCGGAGTAAAACTCACCTGCCGGGTTGCTCCGGGCGCGATGACCGCCTGAGGCCCCCCATCCACCGCACCGGGTACTTCCAGCCCGTGCCAGTGGACGGTCGTCGCTTCCGGCAGACGGTTATGGATATTGACGTTCACCGGTTTACCGCGCTGCAAGGCAATGGCGGGGCCGAGCAGGCTACTGTTGTAACCCCAGGTCGGCACCGCTTTGCCGTTCCACTGGCTGGTGCCTGCCTGAGCGATAAGGTTATAGGTGCCGTGCGCATCCGCTTCCAGCAGCGCGGGGATCGGCAATAAAGGGCGCGTGGCGGCCATCAATGAGCGGCTCCACAGGGGCAGGGCACCTGCCGCGCTGAGAGCAGCAGTCAGCTTCAGAAAATGACGACGTTGCATATTCATATCCTTATTGTGCATAAGGCCTCAGCGTAAACCTTGCCCCTGCGGGAGGGTCAAGCCCTGCTGTATAATGCAGCGAAAAAATTGCGAAGTGCGGCACGACGGCAAATTTATCGGAATCCTGCCAGTATCTGTGCTAACGTCAGTTTATTGTCCCTTGTTGAGAATGATTATGACGAAAAGCATCAAGATCCTGCTGCTGGCGGGACTCCTTGGCTTCTCCTCCACCAGCTTTGCCCTGAGCGAATCCGAAGCGGAAGATCTGGCTGATCTCACCGCAGTATTTGTTTATCTGAAGAATGATTGCGGCTATCAGGACTTACCCGATGCGCAGATTCGCAAAGCACTGGTGTTCTTCGCCCAGCAAAACCGCTGGGATCTGAGCAACTACAGTACCTTCAACATGAAAGCGCTCGGCGAAGACAGCTACAAAGATTTGAGCGGCATCGCCATCACCAATGACAAAAAATGTAAGTCACTGGCACGCGACTCGTTAAGCCTGCTCGCCTACGTGAAATAACCCGCCGCCCCGCTCTGCTGCTGAACATTTGACCGTGCAACCACGGTCATAATTCGCTATGATTTGCCGCCCATTTTCATGGCGATGTCATCACAGGAGAGCCTCAATCATGGCCCAAAATGAAATGTGGTATGAAACCCTTCATGCCGGTTTCGGACAGTATTTCACGGTGGATAAGGAACTTTACCGCGAGAAAACTGCGCACCAGGATTTAGTCATCTTTGAAAATGCGGCTTTCGGTCGCGTTATGGCGCTGGACGGCGTGGTACAAACCACCGAGCGCGATGAATTTATCTATCATGAAATGATGACCCATGTGCCGATTCTGGCGCACGGGGCGGCAAAGCGTGTGCTGATTATCGGCGGTGGCGACGGTGCCATGCTGCGCGAAGTATCACGCCATGCCAGCATTGAACAGATCACCATGGTGGAGATCGATGCCGGGGTGGTGAACTTCTGCAAACAGTATCTGCCCAACCACAGCGCGGGTGCCTATGACGATGCGCGTTTGCAGCTGGTGATTGATGATGGCGTCAATTTCGTCAACCAGACGCCGGAGAAATTCGATGTGATCATCTCTGACTGCACCGACCCGATCGGTCCGGGAGAGAGCCTGTTCACCTCAGAATTTTATGCCGGCTGCAAAAACGCCCTCAACCTGGGCGGTATTTTTGTCGCACAGAACGGCGTCTGCTTTTTACAGCAAGACGAGGCGATTAACAGCCATCGCAAACTCAGCCACTACTTTTCCGATGTCAGCTTTTACCAGGCAGCGATTCCGACCTATTACGGTGGCATCATGACCTTTGCCTGGGCTAGCGACAATCCGGCGCTACGTCAACTTGATAGCGCCACCTTGCAGTCGCGTTTTGCGGCCGCTGGCCTGCACTGCCGTTACTACAATCCGGCAATCCACACTGGCAGCTTTGCCCTGCCGCAATATCTGCTGAATGCCCTGTCAGACGTGCGCTGACCGGATATTTATAAGGGGGTGAACGAAATTGCAAAAGCTAAAACTACATGGCTTCAATAACCTGACAAAGAGCCTGAGTTTTTGTATTTACGATATTTGCTATGCAAATACTGAAGCCGAGCGTGATGGTTACATCGCCTATATTGATGAGCAATACAACGCCAACCGTCTGACGGAAATTCTGACGGAGACCTGCTCGATCATCGGTGCCAACGTGCTCAACATCGCACGCCAGGACTATGAACCACAGGGAGCAAGCGTGACCATTCTGGTCAGCGAGGAGCCGATCGATCCGAAAGACATCGATAACTCAGAACATCCCGGCCCGCTGCCCAACTCCGTCGTCGCGCACCTCGATAAAAGCCATATTTGCGTGCATACCTATCCGGAAAGCCATCCGGAAGGCGGATTATGCACCTTCCGCGCCGATATTGAAGTCTCGACCTGCGGCGTGATTTCACCGTTGAAAGCGTTGAATTACCTGATTCACCAGTTGGAATCTGACATCGTCACCATTGACTATCGCGTGCGCGGTTTTACCCGTGATGTGAATGGCGTGAAGCACTTTATCGACCATGCGATCAACTCGATTCAGAACTTTATGTCGGATGATATGAAGTCGATGTATGACATGCTGGATGTGAACGTTTATCAGGAAAATATCTTTCACACCAAAATGTTGCTGAAAGAGTTCGATCTGAAGCATTACCTGTTCAACACCAAACCGGAAGATCTCAGCCCGGAAGAACACCAGCGCATTACCGGCTTGCTGTGGAAAGAGATGCGGGAGATCTACTATGGCCGCAATATTCCGTCTGTGGGCCTGAAACCCGGAGCGTTCTGATACGGTTCACGAAAGTGATCCAGCCAATTCTTTATGGCGGGCAACAACCCGCCACCTCCTGGATGCCGCGAAAATTTATCAATAAATTCATTATTCAGATGCACTTTAATACCACCCATTAATAAACACACGCCCGTGTGGTATCAGTTATTATTTGGTATAAACAGAAATGTTCGTCTACGCTTCGTATGTACAATAGATTGACCATTATTTCACCAACATAAGGCTGATGGCAGAATAAATGATTTATAATCCGTAATAACTCTGCACGGGGTTGTGGACATGAACATTTTCACACGAAATACTCTCTGGGTATTGTTCTATCTATTTTTCACTGCCGGTCCGTTATTTGTTCTTCTGATAGGTCCACTCCCCCCCTCCAGGGATTTTTGGACAGAATTCTCTGCTGCGGCAGGCTATGCTGGCCTGGCCATTTTAGGATTGCAGGTTGGTCTTACCGCCCGCTTTCGTGCGGTGACAAGCCCGTGGGGCGAAGATACTATTTATCATTTCCATAAACAAATGTCTTTTATAGCCCTGGTCCTGATTATTGCCCATCCTGTCATCCTTTTTATTTTGCGACCAGAAAGACTGGCACTACTTAATTTCATTGAAGCACCGTGGCGGGCACGCTTTGCGGCAATATCTACCTATTCTCTTATTGCCTTAATGGTGATGGCAATGTGGCGTGTGAAACTAAAAATTAGCTACGAAGTCTGGCACTATACTCATATTATTTTGGCAGTTTTAGTTATTGGCGCGGGGCTACTTCATACGGTTGCCTGGGGGTTCTATTTAGATGCGCCCTTAAAACGTGCCTTGTGGACAGGATTAGCCATACTCTGGTGCTGCCTGCTGATTTATACACGCATCGTCCGTCCTTTCCTGATGTTGCGAAAACCCTACCAGGTCATTGCAACGCGCCATGAACGAGGAGGCAGTACCACGCTGGTGATGCAACCTGTTGGTCATGCAGGGTTTCCATTTGTCCCCGGTCAATTTGGCTGGCTGAATGTCTGGGGAAGTCCTTTCAAATTGACGTCTCATCCCTTCTCTTTTTCATCCAGCGCGGAAATGGCGAAAGAGACGATTGAAATGACCATACAAGATGCTGGCGATTACACCCGAAAGATCAGAAATGTGACGGCGGGTAAGCGTGTTTATATTGATGGTCCCTATGGCGCATTCACTGTGGGTAATCCGGCGGATATGCATGTGTTAATTGCCGGGGGGATTGGTATTACCCCGATGATGAGTATCATCCGAACTTTTGCCGATCTCGGTGATAAACGTCCGATAATACTAATCTATGGTAATAAAAATTGGGATGGCATTACTTTTAGAGAAGAACTGGAAGCCTTGTCAGACAGAATTAATCTACAGGTCATACATGTTCTTGAACAACCCCCGAAAGACTGGACGGGAGAAACGGGTATCATTAGCAGTGAACTGATACAACGTTATATTCCAGCGCCATATGAACAACATGAATACTTTATCTGTGGCCCAAACAGAATGATGGATGAGATTGAAAAAACGCTGGCAGCTTTACAGGTTCCGTTAGCGAAATATCACTCAGAACGCTATCACTTTGTATAAAGAGGCGAAAATGCGTAAATTATTTGCCGATCTTCTGGTTTTTATCACGGCAGTGATAATACTGGCATTGATAATATTCTTTGCATACAGCAGAGTCTATTTTTGATCCGGTTCCTGAAATAATAACCACTCATCGCCGGTAGAATTAACATCATGCCAAACTGAATTCAGAAAAGAGTACGTGGAATGGCATCATCGTGCTCAAGAGCGAGTCGGCGCATTTGCGCCTGAACTCTTGAGCCACGACAGGGTGAGGATATCGATTTATTCTGTCAGTTGCAGCGCAATTCCACGTTCCCGCAGATTGCGACACACTTCGTCATCCAGGCGCGCATCGGTCACGATATCGGTCAGACTCTCAATGGGTGCGGCACAGAACAGTGACCATGAACCGTATTTGCTGCTGTCGGCCAGCAGAATCCGGCGACGCGCATTCGCCAGCAAATCCATCTTCAGCCCGGCCTTCTCTTCGGTTGGCGTAGTTATGCCGCGTTCGATACTCCACGAGTTACAGCTGACAAAGGCAACATCCGGGTTGATGCTACGCAGCAGGCGGCGACCATGTTCACCGATGCATGACTGGCTGGAATCATCGATCCGCCCGCCAATGATGGTGACTTCAATCTGTTTGAATTCAGACAAAAACAGCGCGATGTGCAGGTCGGCAGTGATCACCCGCAGCGGTAAATGGGTCAGTTGACGCGCCAGCTCCAGCATGGTGGTGCCAGCATCCAGTACCACCGCATCTCCGGACTGTACAAAACCGGCAGCAAAATGAGCGATCGCCTGTTTTTCCGCCAGGTTACGCTGCATCTTTTCCAGAGTGGTTGGCTGGGCGGGGATAAAGCGATTAAGGGTAACGCCGCCGTGACTACGGCTAATCACGCCTTCTTTATCCAGCTTGATCAGATCGCGGCGAATAGTGGCCGGTGAGGCAGAAATAGCGCTCACCAGCTGTTCAACAGTAACCAGATTATGGCTTTTCAGATAGTCCATAATCTGGTCGAGGCGACTTTGTCCCTTCATATTTCCCTATGCAAGTTGCATCGCGAGTTTGATGGAGATCGCCATGCTCGCAGAGTTCGCCTTACCTGTCCAGGCGATATCAAAGGCGGTGCCGTGGTCCGCAGAAGTACGGATAAACGGCAAACCGGCTGTAATATTGACGCCATCATAAAAACCAAGCAATTTCAGCGGGATATGCCCCTGATCGTGGTACATCGCCACCACCATATCATACTGGCCTTGCTGGCATTGCAGGAACACCGTATCCGGTGGGCACGGGCCATAAACATCGATGCCTTTTTCCTTCATCGCTTTGATGGCCGGTGCCACGGTAGTGATCTCTTCATCACCAAACAAACCATTCTCACCGGCATGCGGGTTAACCCCGGCAACCGCAATACGCGGTTTGTCGAATCCGACACGGCGCAGGAAAGTATCTGCCATGCCGATCACCGTCTCAATACGCGGACGATTGAGGGTGTCGAGGAATTTACGCAGCGCGATATGCGTCGTGACGTGAATCACCTTCAGATGATCGGTGTACAGTACCATCGCGTAATCTTTGGTGTTGGTCAGTTGCGCCAGCAGTTCGGTGTGGCCGGGATAGATATGACCCGCCGAATGCAGGGCTTCTTTGTTCAGCGGCGCAGTCGCAATCGCCTGCACTTCCCCAGCCAGAGCCAGTTCGGTGGCACGTTTCACGCAGCGCCATGCCAGATCGCCCGCTTCTTTCTGCACCACACCGGGTTGCAGCGCTTCCGGGTTCGCCAGCGGCTCGTCAATCACGTTGATGATACCCGGCGCAAAATGCGCGTCTTTTACCTGGTCCAGCACGCGCAGCTCAGCCTGCGGCGTAATGTTCAATCCCATCACCCGACGCAGCGTTGCGGCACAGCCCACCACCACCGCCGGAACACCGGCCAGCTCGCCTTCCGCCAGCGCTTTAATGATGATCTCCGGGCTGATGCCCGCCGGATCGCCCATGGTCACCGCAATAATTTTATTCACTCGACATCTCCTCAATAAAACGAATGGCTTCTACCAGGGTGTTTTCGTCGCCAAAGCCACCCGCTTTGGTCATCACCGGCAGGTGTAAATCACTATTAAGCAGAACCCCGTGCGGCACACAGCCCGCCACCAGACCCTGAATTTGAAAACCGCTGGCCCCCAACGCCTGTGCCACGGCAATCGCCACATCCCCACCGGAGAGATACAGCCCGGCAGGCTGGACGTTGCGGCACACTGCTTCGGTCAGTTGGGCCAAAAACTGGCAGATACGCTCGCCCAGTTGCTGGCGGGAAACCTGTTGCTGCTGGCACAGCCTGTCAATCTCATGACGCTGTGCGGCATGTTGGGTGGTGCGCACCACGCAGTGTTCACCCATGCGCAATGCCTGCTCCATCGCCTGCTGCCAGTTGCTGGCCTGCGGCCATGCTGGCTGGGCAAACAACTGACGGATATCAATATCGATAATGCGAATCGCCCGCTGGCTATTGAGACGATCAATCTGCTGTTGGGCAATGGCGCTCATCGAACCCACCACCGCCAGCACCGGCCGCGCCTCTCGGCCTGCCAGATACTCACCCAGCGCGTCACCCAGACCAGATGCCCCGGCCAACAGCGGACGCGTTGACAGCACAGCTGCCGCCTGCATCAAAACGCGTAAATCGGCGTCCTGCTCAATATCAATCACCACCAGCCCCTGCTTCCCTGCCAGCACCTGCGCCAGCTTGCCGCTGCGTAGCGTGTCGATATTGATCACTTCACCTGGCAAATCGCTCTGCATCTGCAAGCGCATCAGCACATTGCTGCTGGTAACGGGCGTTTTCGGGTCGCTGGCAAATTCGGTGTCAGTCAGGCGCTGCTGATTGATCCACACCTCGCCCCCTCGCGTGGTGCGCCCCAGCTTTGGTACCGCAGGCACGACCAGTGCCAGCGCTTTGCCACTGGCCGCCATCGCTGCGGCAATTTCCGCACCGGGGTTGCCACGTAACGTGGAATCCATCTTCTTAAACAACCAGCCATCCCGCGCAATCGCCTGATGCTGCTGTACCGCGCGTTCAGTGCGTTGCGCGGCCTCGGTGGCACTTACTGCCCGGCTGTCGGTGCTAATCACCAGTACATCGGCGGCATTGGCATCATGCGGCGTATCGCTATTAAACAGCACATGCACGCGCGCCCCTGCCCGGGCCAGACCGCTTCCGGCATCGTTAGCGCCGGTAAAATCATCGGCAATCACCAGAACCGGCGTTTTCCAAGGTTGTGAACGCATCCTCTCTCCTGTAACGGGCAGCTTGCCGTGTTGATATTGATTATATTCAATCATGATTGATTATATGTGAGCAAGATCAAATTAATTGAAATCAATATGCCCTATAAATTCAGGCACAGTTAGTGACAGATATCGCAGACTGATGAGCAAAACCAATCAATCAGCGCGATAACATCGGGAAAAGGGTACGAAATGAATATCAACAGCACCGTGATTAGCGGCTATCAGGCACTCAATGACCTCAGCTACCTGCTGAAAGGTCGGCAGAAAGCGCTGCTGGTCACTGATAAGAATATAGAGGGCATCCCGGCAGTCCAGACGTTGATTGCCCAACTGAAGCAGCACATTGCCAGCCTCAGTGTGGTCAACAGCGTGCCGCCAGAACCCAGCCAGCATGATGTGGCGGCGATTGTTGCTGCCCTGCCGACGACCGATGTCGATCTGGTGATTGGTGTAGGCGGCGGTAGCGTACTGGACGTTGCCAAACTGCTCTCTATTCTGTGCGTGAAAGGCGCGCCTACCCTTGAGGCCCTGCTGGCCGGGGAAAAACCGCTAACCCGCACCACTTCGCTGCTGATCCCGACCACAGCAGGCACCGGTTCAGAAGCCACGCCGAACGCCATCCTGGCGATCCCGGAGAAAGAAACCAAAGTCGGCATTATTACCCCGGTGATGCTGCCGGACTATGTCGCGCTGGTGCCGGAGCTGACCACCAGCATGCCGCCACACATCGCCTCTTCTACCGGCATTGATGCACTGTGCCACCTGATTGAGTGCTTCACCGCCACGGTCGCCAACCCGGTGAGTGATAACTACGCGATGATTGGCATGAAAAAGCTGTTTGCCAGCCTGGAAACCGCCGTTGCCGAGCCGGGTAATCTTGAAGCGCGTCTGAATATGCTGTGGGCGTCATATTACGGCGGCGCATCGATTGCCCACGCCGGTACGCATCTGGTGCACGCGATGTCTTATCCGCTGGGCGGCAAATATCACATTCCGCACGGCGTGGCGAACGCCATCCTGTTGGCACCCTGTATGCGTTTCGTACGCCCGGCAGCAGTGAGTAAATTTGCTCAGGCTTATGACCTGCTGCCTGATGCCGACCAGACTCTGGATGAAGAAGCGAAATCGCACGCGCTGGTTGAGTACTTCGCCGCGCTGGTACAGCGCCTGAAACTGCCTGCCAGCCTGGAAGAGCTGGGTATCGGCCCGGATCACCTGCCCTATCTGGTGGAAGCCGCGCTCGACGTGCAACGCCTGATGAAGAATGTACCGATGAAAGTGAGCGCCGATGACGTGCGAAACGTCTACCTGACGCTGTTTCCGGCATTGAATCACTAAGGACTATCGAGGAAATCATGAGCAACAAAATTCAGGGCGTACTGACCGCCATTGTCACCACCTTCGACCGCGACGGTGCCTTTAACCCTGCCACACAACGTGAGCAGGTGAAGCGTCAACTGAGCGCCGGTAACGGTATTTTCTGCGGCGGCACCAACGGTGAATTCTTCGTGCTGAATGAGCAGGAGAAACTGGCGGTCACTGAAACCTGCGTGGATGAAGTGAACGGCAGCGCGCCCGTAGTGGCACATATTGGCGAGATCTCCACCCGTGAAACCATCCGTCTCGGTAAGCAGATTGAGAAACTGGGTGTTGATGCGGTATCGGTGATCACCCCGTACTTCGTGCCGTTGAAGCAGAATGAGTTGATTTACCACTATCAGACGGTGGCGGATGCGCTGAACGTGCCGCTGTTCCTCTACAACATCCCGGCGCGTACCGGCAATACCTTGCAACCGGAAACCGTGCGCACGCTGGCGTCACATCCCAACATCATCGGTATCAAGGACAGCGCGGGCAGCTACGAAAGCCTGAGCGGTTTCCTGCAAGCCGCCAAAGGTATCGATAATTTTGACGTGCTGAATGGCCCGGACTCGCTGATTCATCAGGGTTTTGTTGATGGCTGCTCAGCCTGCATCTCCGGCCTTGCCAACGTGGCACCGAAAGAGATCAACGCCATCTGGGCACGCTTCCACGCCGGCGATATCGAAGGTTCGCGCCTGGCACAGGAAAACGTCACCGGCTTACGCACCGACCTGTACAGCGTCGGCTTCTCACCGGCAGCGGTGAAAAAGGCGGTTTCTCTGCTCGGTTATAACGTCGGTGACAGCCGCTATGCGGTGCGTTTCACTGCCGAAGAAGAGCAGAAGATCCGTCAGATCGTGAACCAGTATTTGCAGTAATGGCCGTCAGGGCAGCGTGTGCTGCCCTTGCCTGTTCCACTTTTTACACCGGGAAGCGTTATGAAAGTCATCTGTACCTCACCATCATTCGCTAAATATGACGCAACGCCAATCACCACGTTGCAACAGCAGGGTTTTGAACTGATCACCCTGCCCGCCGATGCCCCGCTCAGCGCGCTGGAGCCGCATCTGCCCGACACCGTGGCGATGATTGTCGCCTTTACCGACGTCAATGAAGAACTATTGAGCAAAGCGCCACAGCTGAAGATTGTCTGTAAGCACGGCGTTGGCGTCGACAACATCAATCTGGAAGCCACCCGCGCACGCGGTATTTACGTGACCAACGTGCCGGATGCCAACAAGCATGCCGTGGCTGACTTCGCTTTTGCTTTGATCCTCAACAGCGCCCGTCAGGTCACCCAAGCGGCGGTGGAAACCCGTGCCGGCAACTGGCCGCGTATTTTTGCCACCGACGTTTACGGCAAAACGCTTGGCATCGTTGGGCTGGGCAACATTGGTAAGCAGGTCGCACTGCGCGCCAAAGGCTTCAACATGCGCGTGATCGCCTTCGATTTCTACCCGGATGAGAAATTCGCTGCGGAACATGGCATCGAATTCGTCAGCATGGATCAACTGACCGAAGCGAGTGACTTCATCACCCTGCATACCCCGCTGACCAATGAAACGCGCAACCTGTTTGATGCAGCTCGTATCAAACGGATGAAGAAAAGCGCGTTCCTGATCAATGTATCGCGCGGTGGCGTGGTGAATGAACAGGATCTGTTCCAGGCGTTGCAGGACAACGTGATCGCCGGAGCGGCTGCGGATGTCTTTGAGCAGGAACCTCTGGCCGGACATCCGCTGTTCACCCTGAGCAACTTTATTCCGACCTCACATATTGCGGGCTACACCGACGGGGCAATCAGCGCCATTGGCGAACGTTGCGTGACGCAAATTGTGCAGTGCATTAAACAGGGCGAACGCCCGGTTAACGTGATGAACGGGCTGGCCTGAGGGCCGCCCCCCTGAATCGAGTGATTATTATGAATACACCCTCACGCTCGACCCGTATTCGCTGGTGGATAGCTGGCCTGATGTGGCTGGCTGTCGCCATTAACTATATTGACCGTACTGTACTCTCTGCTGCTGCCCCGCATCTGATCAAAGAACTGGAAATCAATCCAGAGATGATGGGCGTAATCATGGCCGCGTTTTTCTGGTCGTACGCACTACTGCAAATTCCGGCTGGCTGGTTTGCTGACCGTTTCGGTCAGAAAAAAGGGCTGGGGATTGCCGTTGGCTGGTGGTCAATCGCCACTATGGCAATGGGCCTGGCAACGGGCTTTAAATCGCTACTGGCGCTGCGTCTGGCGCTGGGTGTCGGTGAAGCGGCGGCCTACCCGAGCAACGCCGGGATCGCAGCCCGCTGGTTCCCGGACCGCGAACGCGCCACCGTCTCTGGCTTGTTTGACAGCGCCTCCAAATTTGGTGGTGCTATCGCCATGCCGCTGATTGTATGGATGATCGCCATGTTTGACTGGCGCATCACCTTCCTCGCCATCGGTGCGGTCGGTCTGTTCTGGGTAATTGCCTGGTACTTTATCTATGCCGAGAACCCGGAAGATCATAAGTCGATCAGCCGCGATGAAGTGCACCTGATCCGTGATGGCCAGGCTAACAAGCACGGTGATAAAAGCGTGCTGCCGATGAAGTGGTACAAGCTGCTGCGCTATCGCAATATCTGGGCAATGTGCATTGGCTTCTTCACCATCAACTACACCTCCTATTTCTTTATCACCTGGCTGCCGACCTACCTGGTGAAAGATAAAGGCATGGACTTCCTGAAAATGGGGATGGTGGCAGCACTGCCGTTGATTTGCGGCATGGTGATTGAAGTGCTGGCTGGTTGGGCATCCGACCGGATGGTGCACAACAAAGTCCTGTCGCTGACCGCGACGCGTAAACTGTTCCTGACCATTGGCCTGGTGATGGCGCTGTGCATCGGTTTTGCACCCTTCACTGACTCGGTATTTATGACAGTGCTGCTGCTGTGCATCGCCAAATCGGGTACGACCGTAGCGGCTTCCCAGGTGTGGGCGTTGCCGGGTGACGTGGCACCGAAAAACAGCGTGTCAATTGTCGCCGGATTGCAGAATACCGTTTCCAATATGGGCGGGGCGGTTGGCCCGATCATTACCGGCGCTATCGTGGGTGCCACCGGCCATTTCACCTGGGCGCTGGTGTTCTCTGCCGTACTGGTGGTGATTGGCATCCTTAATTACCTGTTCCTGATGGGCAAAGTAGAACCTATCGTGGATGAGGAACAGGTTCATCATTCACAAACCCTGACCAGCGGCGCGTAAGCGCCCTGACCCGCCGCATCGTCCTGATGCGGCGTTCCCTACAACTCACTATAAAAAACAATTGGAGGCGATGATGTCGCTGAATTCCAATGGAGCATCTGCTGCTGTTTCGGCAAGAAAAGGGAAATTTCGTTTCATCATTCTGACGGTGCTGTCTGTCGGCATCGCCATCAACTACATCGACCGCGCCGCAATGAGCGTCGCCATCCCGTTTATGAGCCAGGAGTTACACTTCTCGCCCACCGACAGCGGGTTGCTGCTCTCCGCCTTCTTCTGGAGTTATGTCCTGTTCCAGTTACCAGGCGGTTGGCTGGTGGATAAACTCGGCCCACGCATCACTTTCGCCCTCAGTAGCCTCGGCTGGGGACTGGCTACCGCGGCCTGCGGCCTCGCCAGCAGCATCGCTGCGCTGGTGGGTTTCCGTTTTGTCCTCGGTGCGGTCGAAGCCCCCAGCTATCCCGCCAGTTCCTCGACCGTGACACGCTGGTTCCCGCGCCAGGAACGCAGCTTCGCCGCCGCCACCTTTAACAACGGCAGCAAAATTGGCGGCACCCTGGCGATTCCAATCATCTCGTTTTTGATTGCGCTGGTTGGCTGGCGTATGACCTTTGTCATCTCCGGCCTGGTGGCGGTGGTCTGGGCGCTGGCATGGTATCTGTGGTATCGCGATCCGCGCGAACACAAGGCCGTCTCCGCAGAAGAAGTGGCGTTTATTGAGGCCAATCAGGACCCGCAAAACGGCGAACCGATGAGCGTACGTCAGTTGCTGGCGCAGCGCACCGTGCAGGCGATGATGGCGGGTTTCTTCTGCATCAACTTCGTTTCCTATTTCTTCTTCACCTGGTTCCCAACCTATCTGGTGGAAACCTTCCATCTTTCGCTGATGAAGTTCGGCCTGCTGGGGATGCTGCCGGGTATCGCTGCGATTGTCGGTGGCTGGTGTGGCGGTTTGCTGTCGGATTCGTTGGTGCGCCGAGGTTATTCACTCAGCGTGGCGCGCAAAATCCCGCTGGTCGGTGGGATGCTTGGCAGCGCGACTATCGGCCTGGCGGCCTTTTCCCCGACGGTAGGTCTGGCGCTGTCTGCGCTGTGCTTCGCTAACTTTGCCGCAACCTTTGCTTCGGCGGCTTTGTGGGCGCTGCCGTCAGACGTGGCACCCAACCGCGCCAATGTCGCCACCATTGGGGGTATCCAGAATATGGCGGCCAACCTTGCTGGCATCATTTCGCCGATTCTGATCGGTGTGATCATGCAGTTCACCCATTCGTTTGTGATTCCGCTGGAAATCGCTGGCGTCATCGGTGTGGTCGGCGCGCTGGTGTATGCCTTCTGGCTGCCGCGCGTGCAGCCGATGGGTGTGGCCGAGAACGCTGCGCCGGATGGCGCGTTGAGGAGAGAAGTATGAATAGCCGTTGGAAACAACGCCCGCCCCACTCCACCTGGGGTGATTTTGGCCCCGATGACCAGTTAGGTCGCCTCAATCTACTCACGCCACAAAAAGTGCGGGAAGGTGTGGCGGAAGTGCAGACCGGAGAAACCTTTTGCCTGAGTTTGCCGCTCGATTTACCGGGCGGCACGGCGATGAACCCACGTCGTCCACCGCCGCAGCTCAACGCCACACGGCGCGGCGAGCACGCCAATATGACCTATCCGCTGTCGCGTGATAATCCACAGTTGAGTGATGTGATTTGCGACGACACCGTGACGCTGGCGCTGCAATATTCCACCCAGTGGGACAGCCTTGCACACATGGGACAATGGTTTGACGTGAACGCGAACGGCGAGCCAGAAATGGTGTTCTACAACGGCTATAAAGCGAATGTCGATATCGTCGGCGAAACCGACTACCGCGCCGGGTGTGGCTGCCACCACGGTAGCCATCTGGGAGCCAAAGCGCTGGGCATCGAAAATATGGCGCAGCGCGGTATTCAGGGACGGGCGGTGATGATCGATATCAAGCGCCACTTTGGCACCGAGCGTTTTGCCTTTGGCTATACCCATCTGCAACAGATTTTGCAGGCTGACGGTATTGAAGTGCGCCCTGGCGATCTGGTGTGTTTCCGTACCGGCATGGATGAAGCGATTCTTGCCATGCAAGGCGAGCCAGATATGACTTTCCTTAACAGCCACTTTGCCGGGCTGGACGGCAGCGATGCGCAATTGCGGCAGTGGATTGTAGAAAGCGGTGTTGTGGCGCTGATTGCCGACAATCCGGCGGTGGAGATGCTACCGGCACGACCGTTGAACGATGATTTTTATCCGTCGCACCCACTGCATGATCTCTGCTTGTTCCGGCTGGGGGTATATCTCGGCGAGCTGTGGCTATTGAGTCCGCTGGCAGACTGGCTGGCGCATCATCAGCGGCACGCATTTCTGCTGACGGCCCCGCCGCTGCGGCTACCTGGCGCAGTGGGATCGCCAGCTACGCCGGTTGCGACGGTTTAATCCATACGCGAAGCGGTGCAATATATCGCACCGCTCCTGCCGTTATTATGGGGATTCTCCCAAGGTTGATGTCAAACGGGGATAAAAACACTTGATAGCTGCGCTGAAAAAAGAAGGTAGTTTGTGACCGTAATCATAAATTTAAACCCCCCAGCATAAGATAAGAATATCCCCCTTAACATTAGCTCGATATAATTACTTGAATGAGAAATCTCTGGCGAGGATAAAGAAATATCTTCATCCCCTCAACCTCACCTTATACACCCTGATAAAAACAGAACTTATTCGATTTATTTAATCTTTTTTACACGAACAACATTTAAGCTTAAGCATTATCGGTTACCCTAAAATGGATTTGTACCCCAGATGTTTTTAGTTATGCATTATGGAAGAAAAAAATAAACAGGAGTTAGTTAAATGAAGAAATCAAAAATTGCTTTAGCGTTAACCGGCATGTTGCTGATGCCATCTGCCTTTGCGATCACCGCTTTTATTGAAAACCCGGACCATGTAAGGATTCAGATAGCCGATGGAGAATCCAACGGACAGGAAAGCACTTATTACTATAAATCAAAACCGTCAGAGAACCCATCAAAGCTGATTATTGATAACGGAAACATTTATAATGGCACCGTACTAAATGTTGGTTATGATGGTAAAACCGAATGTAACTACGCAATCATTTCCGGCATCAATAAAGGTTTTAAAATGCAAAGCTCTGGTGAGGGTTGCACCAACTCCTTTAGTAATTATAAGCCGATGAACTCCCCAGTGGTTACCATCATCAATAACTCATCGGAAGTTATTCATGGATTATTTACGATTAATGATGGTGTGATATCCACCTCGAAACTACCGGATATGACACCAAACCAGGCTGAACTCTATTCAGGTGATAGTGGTATCTGGAAAGAGCACAACGTTAAGTTTGGTGATAAAGTAAAAATGTCAGCATTTGTTAAATCTCTTAGTTATGAGGTTTCCTGCCCGACAATAGAAAATCTCACAGAAAATAAGGTATTCATCATTGAAGGAGATGGCTGGAAAACCTCCTGTAGACTCGAATCATTTACAAAAGGAATCGTATCGAAAGATAACCAAAGCAAGCTTGAAGCTAATGTAGCAGCAGAAAGAGGTTTCATAGTGAAGTATAAAGTACCGGAAGATGCATCAACCGACAGTTATTACGTCGTGGTACTGGATAAGGCACGGACCAAATATGCATCTTACGTGAAAGTTAAACCGGGTACTGAAGGTGATATTTCAGCTAAGGTTATTCAGTCTTGGTTCCCGAATGGTGGTGATTTCATTATTGGCCTTGCCAAAGAAGCGTCGGCACCAAATTCAGTAGCGTTAATCGGTGATACGATAGAAGTATCAACTTATGCACTAATGGATTAATTCTATCAATTCATAATCTCAGCAATATACGTAACAGCGTGATTTATCGCGCTGTTACGGTTATTGCCCAAAGAAGCGCGATAAATCGCGCCGCTACGAGTCACTTCCCGGCCAGAAACTGCCGATACGCGGTAATCACCGCCAGAAAATCCTCAACACCGCAGAACGCCAGGCTCTCTTCATCGTAGTAGGTCATGCCTTCTTCCAGGCCATCATCCTCTAACGCCAGCTGGTTAGCGCGAATCATCACCTCTTCTTCATCGAGCCACAGCGTATATTCATGCCCGACACGTTGCCACTGATGATGGGTGCCTTTCACCTGCTGCACGGCAGCTTCGACTTCATCCAGCAGGGTAAGATTCTCATCCACCTCTTCGTTGAACCAGTGCCCCACCGCTTCGTGGTCCATCGACATACGCACTTTGACCTTACCGGTCAGATCGCGCAAAAATTCATATTCCATGAGTTTTACCTCTTACTGATAGCGCGCCACGAGGCACTCCCTGAGAGCATTTTGTGCGCAACACGCTGAATAAAGTGGGATCGTGCTCGCATTATGCCAGGCCGCGCCAGAGGAAAAAAGCACACAAAAAAAGGGGGCGATTCTCATCGCCCCCTGATAACACCTTTTCCCAATTACAACGCGGTCTGGAAGATCACGTTGTCGGCTTTATCGGTGTACTGGTGCAGCTGATCAAAGTTGAGGTAGCGGTAAGTATCTGCCGCCGTTTTATCAACCTGAGTCATAAACTGTTGATACTCATCCGGCGTCGGCAGTTTACCCAGGAGCGAAGCGACTGCCGCCAACTCCGCAGAGGCCAGATAAACGTTCGCGCCCGTACCGAGACGGTTCGGGAAGTTACGGGTCGAGGTGGAAACCACCGTCGCACCGTCAGCCACACGCGCCTGGTTACCCATGCACAGCGAGCAACCTGGGATCTCGATACGCGCTCCGCTCTTACCGAACACGCTGTAGTAGCCCTCTTCGGTGAGCTGTGCCGCATCCATCTTGGTTGGCGGAGCCACCCACAGACGGGTCGGCAGCTGACCTTTGTGGCTATCCAGCAGCTTGCCCGCCGCACGGAAGTGGCCAATGTTGGTCATGCAAGAACCGATAAACACTTCATCGATCTTCTCGCCCTGCACGTCAGACAGCAGACGCGCATCATCCGGATCGTTCGGTGCACACAGAATTGGCTCTTTGATTTCCGCCAGATCGATGTCGATCACCGCCGCGTATTCCGCATCCGCATCGCCTTCCAGCAGTTGCGGATCGGCCAGCCATTTTTCCATGCCTTCGACGCGGCGCTCCAGCGTACGACGATCGCCGTAGCCTTCGGAGATCATCCACTTCAGCAGCACGATGTTCGAGTTGAGGTACTCGATAATCGGCTCTTTATCCAGCTTGATGGTACAACCAGCAGCAGAACGTTCAGCGGAGGCATCGGTCAGTTCAAACGCCTGCTCCACTTTCAGTTTTGGCAGACCTTCGATTTCCAGCACGCGGCCAGAGAAGATGTTTTTCTTGCCTTTCTTCTCAACGGTCAACAGACCCTGCTTGATGGCATACAGCGGGATAGCGTGCACCAGATCGCGCAGCGTGATACCCGGCTGCATTTCGCCTTTGAAACGCACCAGTACCGATTCAGGCATATCCAGCGGCATCACACCGGTTGCCGCAGCAAACGCCACCAGACCAGAACCGGCCGGGAACGAAATACCAATCGGGAAACGGGTATGCGAGTCACCACCGGTGCCCACGGTATCCGGCAGCAGCATACGGTTCAGCCAGCTGTGAATAACGCCGTCACCCGGACGCAGAGAAACGCCGCCGCGGTTCATGATGAAGTCCGGCAGGGTGTGGTGCGTGGTCACGTCTACCGGTTTCGGGTAAGCGGCAGTGTGACAGAAGGATTGCATCACCAGGTCAGCAGAGAAGCCGAGACACGCCAGGTCTTTCAGTTCATCACGGGTCATCGGACCGGTGGTGTCCTGAGAACCTACTGAAGTCATCTTCGGCTCGCAGTACGCGCCAGGACGGATACCTTCAACACCACAGGCACGGCCAACCATTTTCTGCGCCAGTGAGAAACCACGGGTGCTGGCAGCAACGTCTTTGGCTTGCAGGAACACATCGCTGTGCGGCAGACCCAGAGATTCACGGGCTTTGGCTGTCAGGCCACGACCGATAATCAGCGGAATACGGCCACCCGCGCGAACTTCATCCAGCAGGACTTCGGTTTTCAGCTCGAATTTTGCCAGCAGTTCGTCGGTGTCGTGATTACGCACTTCACCTTTATACGGGTAGACATCAATCACATCGCCCATATTCAGACGATCAACGTCCACTTCGATCGGCAGCGCGCCGGCATCTTCCATAGTGTTGAAGAAGATCGGCGCAATTTTGCCGCCAAGGCACAAACCGCCACCCTTCTTGTTCGGCACATACGGAATGTCTTCACCCATAAACCACAGCACCGAGTTGGTGGCTGACTTACGGGAAGAACCGGTTCCGACCACGTCGCCAACGTAGGTCAGCGGGAAACCTTTTTTCTGTAATGCTTCGATTTGTTTGATCGGACCAATGTTACCGGCATCATCGGGTTCGATGCCTTCACGGGCGTTCTTCAGCATCGCCAGTGCGTGCAGTGGAATATCCGGGCGAGACCATGCATCCGGTGCCGGAGAGAGGTCATCGGTGTTGGTTTCGCCGGTCACTTTGAACACGGTGGTGGTGATTTTTTCTGCCAGTTTAGGACGCTTCAGGAACCATTCTGCATCGGCCCAGGACTGGATGATTTTTTTCGCGTGTGGGTTACCCGCTTTGGCTTTCTCTTCGACATCGTAGAAGTTATCGAACATCAGCAGCGTGTGAGACAGGGCTTCTGCGGCAATCGTTGCCAGTGCTTCATCATCAAGCGATTCAATCAGCGCATGGATGTTGTAGCCACCTTGCATGGTGCCCAGCAGTTCGACTGCTTTTTCAGGAGTAACCAGAGGAGAGTGGGCTTCGCCCTTCGCGACAGCTGCCAGGAAACCGGCTTTTACATACGCCGCTTCATCAACACCCGGTGGGACACGATTGACCAACAGGTCAGTAAGGAATTCTTCTTCACCCGCTGGCGGGTTTTTCAGCAGTTCAACCAGCGCGGCCATTTGGGAAGCATCTAACGGCTTAGGTACGATTCCCTGGGCAGCACGCTCGGCAACGTGCTTACGGTATTCTTCTAGCACGACGTTCTCCTCGCTCTCATTGTATAGCTTTCCGGTGCACCCTTTAACGCAGTCCAACAGTAGGGTGAGGTGCCCGGTTCCGCGTCGGCCAGCATAGCAGCATTTCGGCTGATTGTTAATCTGTTTACAAAAAAGCAACATCCTTTCGTTAAGCAGCAGATTTCGCTGCACAGAGGACACATCACAAAAAAAGCAGGCAAACGTATTGCTCCGTAGCGGCGCGATTTATCACGCAATAACAGCAGCGATGCCGGGAAAACTCGCGCGGTAAATCGCGCCGCTACGAATGGTGCCTTAGCAGGCAGCAAGTGCCTGTTAAGTTGAGCATTTTTCAGGGCACCTTAACGATCAACCAGCACAAATTCTGTGGCGTTATAACGCTCACCCTGGATATGTTGCGGATCGAACAGCGTATCCAGGGTGCTGATATCGGCGCTGCGCAATGGCAGCGTGGCGGCGGCACAGTTTTGTTCCAGATGCACGATTTTGCTGGCGCCAGGAATCGGGACAATAAACTCCCCTTTTGCCAGCACCCAAGCCAGCGCCAGCTGTGCAGGCGCGGCATCATAACCTGTAGCCATCTCTGTCAACTGATTCACTAACTTCTGGTTATGCGCCTGAGCATCCTGCTGGAAGCGTGGCAGGTTACGCCGGAAATCATCCTCTGCCAGCGCTTCCCCCGCTGGGAATTGTCCTGTCAGGAACCCCCGACCTAATGGGCTGTAAGGCACAAAGCCTATATTCAGCTCGCGGCAGGTGGCGAGGATTTCTTGCTCCGGGTCACGCGTCCATAAGGAGTATTCACTTTGCAACGCCGAGATAGGGTGTACCGCATTGGCGCGCCGCAAGGTGGCGGAGGAGACTTCCGACAAGCCGAGGTATTTGACTTTACCTTCACGCACCAGATCGGCCATCACGCCCACCACGTCTTCAATCGGTACCGCGGGATCAAGACGATGTTGATAGAGAAGATCGATGCTCTCTACACCGAGACGTTGCAGCGAGCCTTCTACCGCACGGCGAATATGCGCCGGGTCGCTGTTCACGCCAGTAACGCGCTCCCAGCCTTCCCCCTGTTCGTTGATACGGAAACCAAATTTGGTGGCAATTTTAATGTCTTTGCGCCCTTGCAACGCTTTTGCCAGCAAGGTTTCATTGGTAAAAGGGCCATAAACCTCGGCGGTATCAAGAAAATTGACACCCAGTTCAAAGGCGCGAGCCAGGGTATTCAACGCTTGCTTCTCATCATTCTGGCCATAGGCAAATGACATGCCCATGCAGCCCAATCCCAATGCTGAAACCTGTAATCCCTGATTGCCTAATTGACGCTGTTGCATTGTTTCATCCTCGTTGCTGTCAGTGTTATTGTTATAACCCTCAACAATTGCAGCAACAATTGAGGCATTCTTGCCGATTTAGTGAGTAAAACTCAGTAATGAACCCTTATCGCGCCACGCTACAGGAACTGGAGATGTTTGCCGCTATCGCGCAGCATCTGAGCTTTCGCAAAGCCGCCAGTGAACGCAATATCACCCCCTCGGCGCTCAGCCATGCGATGCGTAATTTTGAAGAGCGCCTCGGAGTACGATTGTTGAATCGCACTACGCGCAAAGTGGCCCTGACCGAAGCCGGAGATCGTTTTCTCCAGCGTATTCAACCCGCATTGCAGGACCTGGCGCAGGCGGTTGATGAACTAAACGACTGGCGCAGCGACCCGCGCGGTAGCCTGCGTATCAGCATGCCACGTTCAGCAGAAGCGCTGTTTTTCCAGTCCCTGATCCTGCCGTTTATGCAGCGCTATCCAGACATCACTCTGGAGATCGACAGCAACGATACGCTGCTGGATATTGTGGCCGCCGGTTTCGATGCCGGCGTGCGCTATGGTGCGGTGCTGGCACAGGATATGGTGGCGGTCCCCTTCGGCATCCCAATGCGCGCATTGGCCGTTGCCACCCCCGAATTCATTGCACGCTATGGCGTGCCGGGCACCCCCGCTGAACTGCTGAATTTTTCCTGTATCGAACGCCGCTTTCCCAGTGGGCGTCGTTACCGTTGGGAGTTCTGGCAGGACGGACAAAAACAGGAAGTGGCGGTAAACGGTTCGTTAGTACTCGACAATAATGAACGTATTTTGCAAGCGGCACTGGCGGGAGCAGGTATTGCCTTTCTACATCAGGGGACGGTGATGGAGGCGATCCAGCGTGGTGATCTGGTGGAAATTTTATCTGATTTTACTCAGGTGGAAGAAGGGTTCTGGCTTTATTATCCAAGTCGTAAATATCTGTCTACGCCATTGCGTTATTTCATTGACTGGCTTAAGGAAAATCGGTAACGGATTATCAAAAAAGTCGCGCCGTTACGAAATATGCCAAAAAAAACGGCTCACTCAGGGAGCCGCTTTTTTATTTTTCAGCGCTTATTTCTTTTTCGCTTTCGCGTTCGGCAGGTCGGTGATGCTACCTTCGAACACTTCCGCTGCCAGGCCCACAGACTCGTGCAGCGTCGGGTGCGCATGGATGGTCAGCGCGATATCTTCGGCATCACAACCCATCTCAATCGCCAGACCGATTTCACCCAGCAGCTCGCCGCCGTTGGTGCCGACAATGGCGCCACCAATCACACGGTGCGTTTCTTTGTCGAAAATCAGTTTGGTCATACCGTCAGCACAGTCAGAGGCGATAGCTCGGCCTGAAGCAGCCCACGGGAAGGTGGAAACTTCGTAGCTGATGCCTTTCTCTTTCGCTTCTTTCTCGGTCAGACCTACCCATGCCACTTCTGGCTCGGTGTAAGCAATTGACGGAATCACTTTCGGGTCGAAGTAATGCTTCATACCGGCGATAACTTCAGCCGCAACGTGACCTTCGTGCACGCCTTTGTGCGCCAGCATCGGCTGACCAACGATGTCACCAATCGCATAGATGTGTGGCACGTTGGTGCGCATTTGTTTGTCGACGCGGATAAAACCACGATCGTCCACTTCTACGCCCGCTTTACCGGCATCCAGACCTTTACCATTCGGCACACGGCCAATCGCCACCAGCACGGCATCGTAACGCTGTGCTTCAGACGGCGCTTTTTTGCCTTCCATGGAAACGTAAATGCCATCTTCTTTCGCGACAACGGCGGTGACTTTAGTTTCCAGCATCAGGTTGAATTTCTTGCTGATGCGTTTGGTGAACACTTTCACCACGTCTTTATCGGCCGCCGGGATAACCTGGTCAAACATCTCAACCACGTCGATCTCTGAACCCAGCGCATGGTAAACGGTACCCATCTCCAGACCGATGATACCGCCACCCATAACCAGCAGACGCTTCGGTACTTCTTTCAGTTCCAGCGCATCTGTTGAATCCCACACGCGCGGATCTTCGTGCGGAATGAACGGCAGTTCAATCGGACGAGAACCGGCAGCGATGATAGCGTTGTCGAAGTTAATGGTGGTCGCCCCACCTTCACCTTCAACCACCAGGGTGTTAGCACCGGTGAATTTACCCAGACCGTTCACCACTTTGACTTTACGGCCTTTGGCCATACCCGCCAGGCCACCGGTCAGTTGTGTGATGACTTTCTCTTTCCAGGTACGAATTTTGTTGATGTCAGTTGAAGGCTGGCCAAACACGATACCGTGTTCTTCCAGTGCTTTCGCTTCTTCAATGACTTTCGCTACGTGCAGCAGCGCTTTTGACGGGATACAGCCAACGTTCAGACAGACACCACCGAGGGTGCTGTAGCGCTCTACCAGTACGGTTTCCAGACCTAAATCAGCGCAACGGAAGGCTGCAGAGTAACCTGCAGGACCTGCCCCAAGTACCACGACTTGAGTTTTAATCTCTGTACTCATCATGACCTCTTATTAGATTTCCGGCGGTCAGACGCGAACCTGTCCCAGGCTCTGGATGCCCTTATTCCACCGGCACATTTCACCGCAAGAGTTTACAGAATTGTTAATAAACTGCCAACCGCGGTGACTCTGAATGCGTACAACAAGGCCGGCATTCGCCGGCCTTGATTAACTTCACATCACCAGACGGCGAATGTCTGACAACATGTTGTTGATGATGGTGATAAAGCGCGCACCATCAGCACCGTCAATCACGCGGTGGTCGAAGGAAAGAGAGATTGGCATCATCAGACGCGGAGCAAACTCTTTACCATTCCATACCGGCTCCATCGCCGATTTGGAGACACCGAGGATAGCCACTTCCGGCGCGTTCACGATTGGCGCAAAGTGCGTGGTGCCCAGGCCACCCAGGCTGGAGATGGTGAAACATCCACCCTGCATATCGCCCGCAGTCAGCTTACCGTCACGCGCTTTTTTCGAGATCGCCATCAGTTCACGGGACAGCTCGGTGATGCCTTTTTTGTTCACATCTTTGAACACCGGAACCACCAGACCGTTTGGCGTATCCACGGCCACACCGATGTTGATGTATTTCTTCAGCGTCAGTTTCTGACCATCTTCGGACAGTGAGCTGTTGAAACGCGGCATCTGCTCCAGCGCAGCGGCAACGGCTTTCATGATAAACACCACCGGGGTGAATTTCACATCCAGTTTACGTTTCTCTGCTTCGCTGTTCTGCTGCTTACGGAACGCTTCCAGATCGGTGATATCGGTTTTGTCGAAGTGAGTCACATGCGGGATCATGACCCAGTTACGGCTCAGGTTAGCACCGGAGATTTTCTGGATACGACCCAGCTCGACTTCTTCGATTTCACCAAACTTGCTGAAGTCCACTTTCGGCCACGGCAACATGCCAGGCAGACCGCCGCCACTCGCCGCCGCAGCCGGAGCTGCTTCAGCGCGTTTCACCGCGTCTTTCACATACGCCTGAACGTCTTCTTTCAGGATGCGACCTTTACGGCCAGTACCTTTGACTTTCGCCAGGTTGACACCGAACTCGCGCGCCAGGCGACGAATCACCGGGGTAGCATGCACGTAAGCGTCGTTCTCAGCAAAATCACTCTTCGCCTCCGCTTTGGCGGCAGCGGGTGCCGGAGCGGCCTGAGCAGCAGGTGCCGGAGCAGCTTCCTGTTTCGCCGGTGCAGCAGCAGCAGGCGCAGCGCCTTCGACTTCAAACACCATGATCAGCGAACCCGTTTTCACTTTGTCACCGGTGGAAACTTTCAGCTCTTTCACGGTGCCCGCGAACGGCGCCGGGACTTCCATTGAGGCTTTATCGCCTTCAACCACAATCAGTGACTGCTCAGCGGTAACTTTGTCGCCCACTTTGACCAGCACTTCAGTGACTTCAACTTCATCACCACCGATATCCGGTACGTTGACATCTTTCGCGCCAGCAGCAGCGGCCGGTGCCGGGGCCGCAGCAGGTTGTGCCGCCGCCGCAGGGGCTGCCGGAGCAGCAGCGCCTTGCGCTTCGAATACCATGATAAGTGAACCGGTGTTCACTTTATCGCCGGTAGCAATTTTGATCTCTTTCACTACGCCCGCGAACGGTGCCGGGACTTCCATTGAGGCTTTGTCGCCTTCAACGGTGATCAGGGACTGCTCAGCCGCAACGGTGTCGCCCACTTTAACCAGAATCTCGGTGACTTCGACTTCATCACCACCGATATCCGGCACGTTGACGTCTTTGCTGACAGCAGCGGCAGCCGCAGGTGCCGGCGCGGCATCTGCTTTCTTCTCTTCTGCCGCCGGTGCAGCAGCCGCTGCGCCTTCTGCGTCAAAGATCATGATCAGTTTGCCGGTTTCGACTTTGTCGCCGGTGGCAATTTTGATCTCTTTGACTACGCCAGCCTGCGGTGATGGCACTTCCATCGAGGCTTTGTCGCCTTCCACGGTGATCAGTGACTGTTCGGCTTCAACCTTGTCACCTACCTTGACCAGGATCTCGGTGACTTCAACTTCATCTGCCCCGATATCCGGCACTTTAATTTCGATAGCCATTACTCTCTTACCTCTTAAGCCAGACGCGGGTTAACTTTATCGGCATCGATGTTGAATTTGGTGATCGCTTCCGCCACCACTTTCTTATCGATTTCGCCGCGTTTAGCCAGTTCACCCAGTGCTGCAACCACGACATACGATGCATCCACTTCGAAGTGGTGACGCAGGTTTTCACGGCTGTCTGAACGACCGAAGCCATCAGTACCCAGCACACGGTAATCGCTCGCCGGTACGTAGCTACGAACCTGTTCTGCGAACAGTTTCATGTAGTCAGTTGACGCAACGGCCGGCGCGTCATTCATCACCTGAGCGATGTAAGGCACACGCGGGGTTTCAGTCGGATGCAGCATGTTCCAGCGCTCGCAATCCTGACCATCACGCGCCAGTTCAGTGAACGAGGTCACGCTGTAGACGTCAGAACCGATACCGTAGTCTTTCGCCAGGATCTGAGCCGCTTCACGGACGTGACGCAGGATAGAACCAGAGCCAAGCAGCTGCACTTTACCTTTGCTACCTTCAACCGCTTCCAGCTTGTAGATACCCTTACGGATACCCTCTTCCGCACCCTGCGGCATCGCAGGCATGTGGTAGTTTTCGTTCAGCGTGGTGATGTAGTAGTAAATGTTTTCCTGCGCTTCGCCGTACATACGCACCAGACCATCATGCATGATGACAGCCACTTCGTAGGCATACGACGGATCGTAAGAGATACAGTTCGGGATAGTCAGCGACTGAATATGGCTGTGACCATCTTCATGCTGCAAGCCTTCACCGTTCAGGGTGGTACGACCGGAGGTGCCGCCGACGAGGAAGCCGCGCGCCTGTTGGTCGCCTGCCAGCCACATCAGATCACCAATACGCTGGAAGCCGAACATCGAGTAATAGATGTAGAACGGAATCATTGGCAGATTGTTGGTGCTGTAAGAGGTCGCCGCCGCCAGCCAGGATGAACCTGCGCCCAGCTCGTTGATCCCTTCCTGCAAAATCTGGCCTTTTTCATCTTCTTTATAGTAAGCAACCTGCTCACGGTCCTGCGGGGTGTACTGCTGGCCGTTTGGGCTGTAGATACCAATCTGACGGAACAGACCTTCCATACCAAAGGTACGGGCTTCGTCCGCGAGGATCGGCACCAGACGATCTTTGATCGACTTGTTCTTCAGCATCACGTTCAGCGCACGCACGAAAGCGATGGTGGTAGAGATCTCTTTGCTCTGCTCTTCCAGCAGCGCGCTGAACTCTTCCAGTGCCGGCATTTCCAGCTTCTCGGTGAAGTTTGGCTGGCGAGTCGGCAGGTAGCCGCCCAGCTTCTCACGCTGACCGTGCAGGTAGTTGTACTCTTCTGAGCCTTTTTCGAAGGTCACGTACGGCAGTTTTTCGATGTTTTCATCAGCTACCGGCACATTGAAGCGATCGCGGATGTAGCGAACGCCATCCATGTTCATCTTCTTCACCTGGTGAGCGATGTTTTTACCTTCGGCGGTGTCACCCATACCATAACCTTTGATGGTATGTGCCAGAATCAGCGTCGGCTGGCCTTTGGTGTCCTGCGCTTTTTTCAGTGCCGCGTAGATTTTCTTCGGATCGTGACCACCACGGTTCAGGGCGAAGATCTCTTCGTCTGACCAGTCTTTCACCAGCGCAGCAGTCTCCGGGTATTTACCGAAGAAGTGCTCACGCACGTAGGCACCGTCGCGTGATTTGAAGGTCTGATAGTCGCCGTCAACGGTTTCGTTCATCAGCTGGATCAGTTTACCGCTGGTATCTTTCTTCAGCAGCTCATCCCAACGTGCGCCCCAGATCACTTTGATCACGTTCCAGCCAGCACCGGCAAAGATGCCTTCCAGCTCGTTGATGATCTTACCGTTACCGGTGACCGGGCCATCCAGACGTTGCAGGTTACAGTTGATGATGAACACCAGGTTGTCCAGTTTTTCACGGACAGCAATGGTGATCGCACCTTTAGATTCCGGCTCATCCATCTCACCGTCACCCAGGAAGGCGTAAACGGTCTGAGCAGAGGTGTCTTTCAGACCACGATGATCCAGATATTTCAGGAATTTCGCCTGGTAGATCGCATTCAGTGGGCCAAGGCCCATGGATACGGTCGGGAACTGCCAGAATTCCGGCATCAGTTTCGGGTGCGGATAAGAAGAAAGACCGTTGCCATGCACTTCCTGACGGAAGTTGTTCATCTGCTCTTCGGTCAGACGGCCTTCAAGGAACGCACGAGAGTAGATACCCGGAGAGATATGGCCCTGGAAGTAGACCAGATCGCCGCCATCTTTCTCGCTACGCGCACGGAAGAAGTGGTTGAAACACACTTCATAGATAGTCGCGGAAGACTGGAAGGATGAGAGGTGACCACCCAGCTCCAGATCTTTCTTCGACGCACGCAGTACCGACATGATGGCGTTCCAGCGGATTGCGGAACGGATACGACGTTCAAGCGAGGTGTTGCCCGGATAGTCCGGTTCATCTTCAACGGCAATAGAGTTGATGTAGTTGCTCACGGCAGAAGAACCTGCTGCAACTTTTACGCCGCCCTTGCGTGCAGCACTTAATACCTGGTCAATCAGATACTGCGCGCGCTCAACACCTTCTTCACGGATGACCGATTCGATCGCCTGTAGCCAGTCACGAGTTTCGATCGGATCCACGTCATTGTGTAAACGTTCTGACATGGGGTGTATTCCTTATCTGTGTCTAATACGTTGAATTGTCAGGAGCCTGTCTGCTTGTGCTTTGCTTCAGTTCACAGCACAAGAAGACAGGCCCGTCGCTTTTTATCCGCACGTTCGTTGCCGCGCGTTATTCCTTACGTTGCTGTAAACGACGCAGGGAGCGTTCACGACGACTCTGCTCCCGACTTCTATCCAGCAAGATTTCCTCAATGAACGCCAGGTGACGGTGTGATGCCTCGCGTGCTTGTTCTGGCTCACGAGCCACAATCGCCTCAAAAATACTGGCGCGGTGACCGCTCACTTTCGCCAGCATTTCCCGGCGAGCGTAGAGCAATTCAAAATTCTGACGGACGTTTTGTTCCAGCATAGGGCCCATAGAACGCAGCAAATGCAAAAGCACCACATTATGGGCCGCTTCTGTGACAGCGATCTGATACTGCATCACGGCGTCGGCTTCAGCGTCGAGATCGCCGCTGTCCTGGGCCTGCTGGATTTGAACATGGCAGTCGCGAATGCGTTGCAGATCCTCATCCGTACCACGCAACGCCGCGTAATACGCAGCAATGCCTTCCAACGCGTGGCGGGTTTCCAGCAGGTCAAACTGAGATTCCGGATGTTGGGCAAGCAGGCTGACCAGCGGGTCGCTCAGGCTTTGCCAGAGATGCTTTTGAACGAAGGTGCCGCCACCCTGACGGCGCAGCAGCAACCCTTTCGCCTCAAGGCGCTGGATCGCTTCACGAAGAGAAGGACGTGATACATCGAATTGTTTGGCGAGTTCGCGCTCGGGTAGCAGCTTCTCTCCTGGCCGCAGAGTCCCTTCCATAATCAGGGATTCCAGCTGCTGCTCAATGGCATCGGAGAGCTTTGGTTGGCGAATCTTACTGTAAGCCATCGTCCCTTCTTATTGTGACTGACGTCCGGAGTAAATTGGTAATACCAATTGCCAAAAGTTGCCGGTAAAGTAACAAAGTATTCACCTTGTGTCTATATGGCAGCCGTCACACTTCAGGGGATTATCATTGGTTAAATGCGCTAAACGGCTGGGATAAAGACAGAAATAGAGCTGCGGGACGAATTGTTAACAGAATCCGCTTTTACCAAACCTTACACAGGCTTAGCGTATCCCTTCCACACTCACCATAAGGGAAAGCTATTCGTGTTTATTACCAATTCATGTCAGAAATACCGCGTCAGCGCGGCAGTGGATGCTGCTGCTTTTCCAGGCGTCTCTTAGCACAAAAAGCAAAAGCAGGTGCAAAGCGTCGCGCTTATCACTATTCTGGTCGCCAAGGTAGCTCACGTATGCACACAGCACGCCAGATACCGTAAATAAATGAGTACGTTATGTAAAAATAGCCTTACATTGGGCGAAAAATAACAACATCACGAGGTTCGTATGGAACAACAGCATGGCGACACGCTGCACCGCGGCTTGAAAAATCGCCATATTCAGCTGATTGCGCTGGGTGGTGCCGTAGGTACTGGTCTGTTTCTGGGTAGCGCTTCAGTCATCAAATCTGCCGGCCCGGCCGTTATTCTGGGCTATGCAATTGCCGGATTTATTGCCTTTCTGATTATGCGCCAATTGGGCGAAATGGTAGTGGAAGAGCCGGTTGCCGGTAGCTTCAGCCATTTTGCCTACAAATATTGGGGCAACTTCGCCGGTTTTGCCTCTGGCTGGAACTACTGGGTGTTGTATGTACTGGTTGCCATGGCCGAGTTAACCGCCGTGGGTAAATATATCCAGTTCTGGTGGCCCGACTTCCCCACCTGGGCAACCGCCGCCATCTTCTTTGTCGCGATTAACGCCATCAACCTGACCAACGTGAAAGTGTTTGGTGAGATGGAGTTCTGGTTTGCCATCATCAAAGTCGTTGCGGTCATCGGTATGATCCTGTTTGGCGGTTGGCTGCTGTTCAGCGGCAATGGCGGCCCGCAGGCGACCGTCAGCAACCTGTGGAACCAGGGTGGCTTCCTGCCGAATGGCTTTGGTGGGTTGGTGATGATGATGGCGATCATTATGTTCTCGTTTGGCGGTCTGGAGCTGGTGGGGATCACCGCTGCGGAAGCCGACAACCCGGAGCAAAGCATCCCTAAAGCGACCAACCAGGTGCTGTGGCGTATTCTGATTTTCTATATCGGCTCACTGGCGGTGCTGCTGTCGCTGCTGCCGTGGACTCGCGTCACCGCTGATACCAGCCCGTTTGTACTGATTTTCCACGAACTGGGTGATGCGCTGGTGGCGAATGCACTCAACGTGGTGATCCTGACGGCGGCACTGTCGGTGTATAACAGCTGCGTTTACTGTAACAGCCGCATGTTGTTCGGCCTGGCGCAGCAGGGCAATGCCCCGAAAGCCCTGTTGAAAGTCGATAAACGCGGTGTACCGGTGGCAACCATTCTGGTGTCTGCGGTAGCAACTGCCCTCTGCGTGCTGATTAACTACCTGATGCCTGGCGAAGCCTTCGGCCTGTTGATGTCCCTGGTGGTTTCGGCGCTGGTGATTAACTGGGCGATGATCAGCCTCGCTCACCTGAAATTCCGTAAGAAGAAAGACCAGCAGGGCGTTACCACGCGTTTCCGCGCCATCCTTTACCCGCTGGGTAACTGGATCTGCCTGGTGTTCCTCGCCGGTATTCTGGTGATTATGGCGATTACTCCCGGCATGGCGATTTCTGTCTGGCTGATTCCGGTTTGGCTGGTAGTACTGGCTATCGGCTACGCGATTAAAAACAAAGCGCAGCAAGCGTAAATCTGCCCACTCTGCCCGTCCTTGATCGGCGGGCAGAGATCTTCCTTCTTTAGATCTTCCTCACACTTTTTTCCGCCCAGGTGTTTTGTCCATCATCCTGACCAAATGGTCCCCGCCAGATTGCTGATTTTCCGCTAATAATTTTCCCACTGGTTATTACTGGAGAACAACAATGAAAGGAACCGCGCTCTCATTTCGGGAAAAGCTGGGATACGGCATGGGCGATGCCGGATGTAACATGATTGGCGGGGCCATCATGCTCTTCCTTAACTATTTCTATACCGATGTGTTTGGCCTCGCACCGGCGCTGGTCGGCACCTTATTGCTTTCCGTGCGGGTACTGGATGCGGTGACAGACCCGATTATGGGTGCCATTGCCGATCGCACGCAAAGCCGCTGGGGCCGTTTCCGCCCCTGGCTGCTGTGGATCTCCGTCCCTTATGTTCTGTTTAGCGTGTTGATGTTCACCACTCCGGACTGGAGCTATGAAAACAAGGTCATCTGGGCCTTTGTTACTTACTTTTTGATGTCATTAACCTACACCGCCATCAATATTCCTTACTGCTCGCTGGGTGGCGTCATCACGAATGATCCGGGTGAACGCGTCTCCTGCCAGTCATACCGTTTTGTCATGGTCGGGGTTGCCACATTGATTTTGTCCCTGTCGCTGTTGCCAATGGCCGAGTGGTTTGGCGGCGACAACAAAGCGCGTGGTTATCAGATGGCGATGAGCGTGCTGGCACTGATTGGCCTGGCGATGTTTCTGTTCTGCTTTGCCACAGTACGTGAGCGTATCCGCCCGGCGGTACCCACCAATGATGATTTGAAAAACGACCTGCGTGACGTGTGGAAAAATGACCAGTGGGTACGCATTCTGCTGCTGACATTCTGCAACGTCTGCCCGGGTTTTATCCGCATGGCCGCTACCATGTATTACGTCACCTGGGTAATGGGTCAGTCGACCCATTTTGCCACCTTATTTATCAGCCTGGGCGTCATTGGCATGATGCTGGGCAGCACGCTGGCAAAAGTGCTGACCGATCGCTGGTGCAAATTAAAAGTGTTTTTCTGGACGAACATCGCCCTGGCGCTGTTTTCCTCTGGTTTCTACTGGATCAACCCGCATGCCACTCTGAGCGTGGTGATCGCCTACTTCCTGCTGAATATCCTGCATCAAATTCCTTCACCGCTGCACTGGTCGCTGATGGCCGATGTTGATGATTATGGTGAGTGGAAAACCGGCAAACGCATTACCGGCATGAGCTTCTCTGGCAACCTGTTTTTCCTCAAAGTCGGTCTGGCCGTCGCCGGGGCGATGGTCGGTTTCCTGCTCTCCATCTATGGCTATGATGCCGGGGCGAAACAACAATCAGACCAGGCAATCAACGGCATTATGCTGCTATTCACCGTTATTCCTGGCGTTGGTTATCTGATCACCGCCGGTGTCGTCCGTCTGCTGAAAGTGGATCGAAAATTGATGCGTACCATTCAGGACGATCTGGCGTTGCGCCGCGCGAACTTTCGCGATCTGCAAACATCACGTCCCTCCTCTGCCGCCGTTATCGAACCCGGAGAAATTAAATGAGTCATTCCTGGCCTAATCCCTTTATCACGCAACGTGCTGATCCTTTTATTCTCCGTCATGACAACGGATATTACTTTGTCGCGTCAGTGCCTGAATATGATCGTCTGGAAATACGTTATGCAGCCACGCTGGCAGCACTGCCCGAGGCTGAACCGGTTGTGGTTTGGCACAAACCGGACACGGGACCGTTTAGTGCACTGATTTGGGCACCCGAGCTGCATCATATCAACGGCCAGTGGGTGATCTATTTTGCTGCTGCCCCCACGCGTGAAATTAAAGATGGCTTGTTCCAGCACCGCATGTACGCGTTGGTTTGTAGCGATGTTGACCCGCTGACCGGCCACTGGCAGCCGGTGCGTCGGGTGCATACGCCGTTAGACAGCTTCTCACTCGACGCTACGCATTTTGTTCATCAGGGAAGAAACTGGTATCTGTGGGCGCAGAAAGATCCCGCTATCCCAGGTAACTCGAATCTTTATCTCGCTGAATTGCTTAATCCCTGGACGCTGAAAGGCACGCCACAGATGCTGAGCCGCCCGGAGTATGAATGGGAATGCGCCGGATTTAGCGTGAACGAAGGTCCGGCGGTGATTCGTCATGGTAAGCGGTTGTTTGTCACCTACTCCGCCAGCGCGACGGATGAAAACTATTGTCTGGGAATTCTCAGCATTGATGCGGATGCCGACCCACTGCAAGCAGCCGCGTGGCAAAAATCAGCGCGCCCGGTCTTCAACACCAGTTGGGACAATCATCAATACGGACCAGGCCACAATAGCTTTACCGTCGACGAACAAGGGAAGGATGTACTGGTTTATCACGCGCGTAACTACACGGAAATTGAGGGCGATCCGTTATGGGATCCTAATCGCCATACGCGGTTGAAATACTTTGCCTGGCGTGAGGACGGCACACCGGATTTTGGTGTGCCGCCCGCCGATCACACCAGCGTACCGTAGATGGTCAACAGCGCTACCACCACCACCAGCACCAGGGAAATGCGTTTTGCCAGCGCAACAGCCACGCGCGGGGTTTCCACTTTATCAACATGGGGATCCCGCGCCAGGGAGAACTGCGCCAGACTGGTCAACACCTGATATTGCGAGCGATGCCAGTCAGTCAGCGAGGCGAACCAGGCGGGCAACGCTCGCTCACCATGCCCCAGTAACGCGTAGGCAACGCCTGCAAGACGTACCGGAATCCAGTCCAGCAGATGTAGAATGCGGTCAACACCTGATTGCGCGCGTTCCAGCGGAGTATGATGCTTTGCCAGCCAGCTTTGCCAGGCTCGCAGAAAGGCGTAGCCCACCAGCAGCACTGGCCCGTAAGGACCGCCCACCACGAACCAGAACAGCGGGGCCAGATAAAATCGGAAGTTAATCCAGATCAGCGCGTTCTGAAGCTCACGCAGAAATTCGCGCTCGCTGCACTCAACCGGCACCCCGTGAATCAGCGTCAGCTCTGCCGCCATCGCCTGATGCGCCGCCTGGTCATCGTGACTCGCCGCTTTCAGATAAGTGTGATAATGCAGGCGTACCGAACCTGCGCCAATACACAGCAATCCCACGACAATCCAGAACAACAGCTGCACCACACCAAAAAGCAACCCTTTCAGGCTCCAGACCAGCAGCCAGACAATCAGCATGGCGATAATTGTCATCACCAGAGTGCGAAGCAGCGAAAAATGCCGACGACCACGAAACAATGGCTCCAGCCGATGATCCAGCTGCCAGTGCTCACCCAGCTTAAACAATCGTTCCCAACCTAAAACCAATAACAAGCTAAACAACGTCATACCTGCTCCTGCTGATTCAGGGATTCTCCCGCTTTAAGGCATGTTTATAGCGTACCCAGTCAAATGCCGGTCCCGGATCGGTTTTACGTTCCGGCGCAATATCACTGTGTCCGGTGATACGTTCCGCTGTCAGCGGATAGTGTTGCATCAATAGCTCGGTTACCTGTGCCAGCGTCGCATACTGTGCATCGGTATAGGGCAGAATATCGGTGCCTTCCAGCTCTATCCCCATCGAAAAATCATTACAATTTTCCCGACCGTCAAACTGCGATGCCCCCGCATGCCAGGCTCGCTGGTCAAAGGAAACATACTGCACCAGTTCACCGTCGCGCCGGATCAGACAGTGCGCAGCCACACGTAAATGGGCAATATCGGCAAAATAAGGATGCGCATCCGCAGGCAGAGTCCCCGTGAACAGACGATCAATCCACGGGCCGCCAAATTCGCCGGGCGGCAAACTGATATTGTGAATAATCAGCACCGAAGGTATTTCATTTTCCGGCCGCTGATTGAAGTGCGGTGAAAGCACCTTACGCGCACTGCTAATCCAGCCATCTTCCAGTTTCATGCCGTTTTCCCTACGTTGAGGTCAGGCTGAGAATAACATGATTCTTTCCGGGAGCTTGTGAGTTAATGCGAAAGGCAGAGGAAGTTAAGGATACTAAACATTTCATCGCCATGAACTGGCATTGACGCAAAAATCAGGCTAAGGTGTGCGCTCATTCTCTCGTCATCTGGAGCAGAAATAGTATGGCATCGCGTCGTTACGATCCCGATCATCGTCGTCAGGCATTGATCAGGCGCATTGAGCAGGACATCCCGGAAGCCGTTGCCGCTGCACTTCGGGAAGACTTAGGCGGCGAAGTGAATGCCGATCGTGACATCACAGCGCTATTGCTCCCGGCAGACAAACAAGCCGAAGCCAAAATCATCACACGCGAAGCCGGTGTTTTCTGTGGTAAACGCTGGGTGGAAGAGGTCTTCATCCAACTGGGTAATAAAATCACCATCACCTGGCATGTTGAAGATGGGCAAACCCTGACCGCTGACCAGTTGTTGTTTGAACTCCAGGGTCCGGCACGTCTGCTGTTGACGGCGGAACGCACCGCGCTGAATTTTGTACAAACGCTCTCTGGTGTGGCAACCGAAGTCAGTCATTATGTGGCCTTGCTGGCAGGTAGCAATACGCAGTTACTGGATACACGAAAAACCTTACCGGGGCTGCGAACCGCCCTTAAATATGCCGTGCTCTGCGGGGGCGGTAGTAATCATCGTCTCGGTCTGTCTGACGCCTTTCTGATTAAAGAGAACCATATTATCGCCAGTGGCTCGGTGCGCCAGGCCGTGGAGAAAGCGTTGTGGCTGCACCCTGATGTGCCGGTCGAGGTCGAAGTTGAAACGCTGAATGAGCTGCGGGATGCGCTGGATGCGGGTGCCGACATCGTGATGCTCGATAACTTCAGTCTCGAGATGATGCGTGACGCTGTGGTGCTGACACAAAAGCGCGCATTACTCGAAGTGTCCGGCAACGTGACAGAAACGACACTGCCGCAAATTGCGCAAACCGGGGTGGATTATGTCTCGGTAGGAGCGTTAACCAAACACGTACGCGCACTTGATCTCTCCATGCGTTTTCGCGAAACCTGATAGTCCCGTCGCGGTGCGCTGCACCGCGAATCTGCGAGGTTGCTTCCAGTTCCCTGTTCAGCAGACTGCAAATGCGGATCTTTTCTGCGTAACGTTTCCAGCCGTTTGATTTCATCGCTTTTTCTTTCCTGCCCCCTTTTTTACCGTGACGGCTCCACAACAAGGAGCCTGCTTATGGAACGACAACGTGGTTTTACCCTCATCGAATTAATGATTGTGATCGGCATTGTGGCCATCCTTAGCGCAATCGGTGTTCCGGCTTATCAAAATTATCTACAACGCGCCGCTCTGACGGATATGTTACAGACGATGGTGCCTTACAAGACGGCGGTGGAACTTTGTGCCATTGAACGTGGTGGCCCTGCTCAATGCCAGGCAGGTGATCGGGGGATACCGGCAGCCAAAGGTTCGCGTTATGTCGCGACACTTGCCGTCATCAACGGTGTCATCACGCTGACCGGGCAGGAAAGCCTGTCAGGATTAACGGTGGAGATGCAACCGGTGTGGAACAGCACCGATGGCACGCTTGACTGGCAACGTAGCTGTAACAGCGACAACAGCACCCTGCGCGAAAACTGCCTGGAACAGTTCCGCTTTGCTGACAAAGGTGGACGTCATGGAGAAGCCTGATGACATGCTCAAGACGCTGTGTCGGCGTCATAACGCGATAATCCTGCATCATGATGACACTTTGCTGCGCGTGGCTGTGTCCGGTACACCTGAACCGGCGCTGCTGGAGGCACTGCAATTTGCCAGTCAGTGCAAAGTCGAGGTGGAGTGCTGGCCAGCCGCCCGAATCGAGCAGCAACTCCACGAGCCGGGGCGTTCTGAGGTGCCCAAAGAACAGGCTGCGGTGGAGTCTGCCATCAACGCAGTGGAGTATATTCTGCGCCAGGCATTACAACGTCGTGCATCCGATGTCCATTTTGAGCCACAGCATCACGCGTTGCGTGTTCGGCTGCGTATTGATGGTGTCCTGCACAAGCTGGCGCAATTACCCGATGCTCAACCCGCTGCGGTGCTGGCCCGGCTGAAAATTCTCGGCGGGCTGGATATTGCTGAACGACGATTGCCACAGGATGGGCAATTTACTCTGGAACTGGAAGGGAAGCAGGCCGCCTTTCGTCTCTCCACCTTACCCATCAGCCACGGAGAGAAAGCGGTTGTACGTTTAATGCAGAGCGAAAATAGCGCGATTGCGC
Organism: Pantoea phytobeneficialis; assembly: GCF_009728735.1. Lineage (NCBI taxonomy): Bacteria > Pseudomonadati > Pseudomonadota > Gammaproteobacteria > Enterobacterales > Erwiniaceae > Pantoea > Pantoea phytobeneficialis. The sequence goes on along the minus strand of NZ_CP024636.1, from coordinate 802,595 downwards.
TGGATAAACTCGGCATGCCGACCAGCCAGTTGCGTCAGTTCAGCACGGCACTGGCGAAACCACAGGGGTTGATTCTGGTAACCGGTCCAACCGGTAGCGGCAAAACCTTCACCCTTTACAGCGGATTGAGTGCACTCAATGTGCCGGAAAAAAACGTCTGTAGTGTTGAAGATCCGGTGGAAATTCCGCTTGAAGGTATCAACCAGACACAAATTCAGCCCCGCAGTGGGCTGGATTTTAATCTGGTGTTGCGCGCCTTATTGCGCCAGGACCCGGACATCATCATGGTGGGTGAAATACGTGATGCGGAGACGGCGGGGATTGCCGTCAAAGCCGCGCAAACCGGTCATCTGGTCCTCTCTACGCTGCATACCAACTCAACCGCTGAAACCCTGACGCGGCTACGGCAAATGGGGATCCCCGGCTATCTGCTAGGTCCGGCGCTGCAACTGATTGTTGCACAACGGCTGGTAAGACGCCTGTGTATACATTGCCGCCAACCGGGGCAGGCAATTGCTCACCTGCCCCCCGAATTATGGCCGGGAACGCTTCAGACCTGGCGGGCTCCGGGGTGCGACCACTGTTTTTCTGGCTACTATGGGCGGTTGGCACTTTTCGAACTCCTGCCCATGACCGCCAAATTGCAGAACGCCATCTCTGCTGATATGCCATTGGAGCATCTGCTCTCACTGGCAAATCAACAGGGAATGAAAACGCTGGTCGCCGCCGGACTGGAAGCGGTCAGTCGAGGGGAAACCTCACTGGAAGAGATGCAACGCGTGGTTGGATTGGGCAATGGCTAATCTCTATCATTTTCGCTGGCAGGCACTGGATAGCGCGGGTTTACTGCAAAACGGTGAATCATTAATCTCCACCCCGGATGCACTGCTGCACCAGTTGGCGGATCGTGGAATGATGGCCGTGAGTTGGAAACGGGGGAAGTGCTGGCGTGCGCGCGACTGGAAGTGGCAGCAAAAAAGCAACCTCATCCAACAACTTGCCACGCTGCTCAAGGCAGGACTTCCTCTGGCAGAAAGCCTGGCTCTGCTTGCCGAAGGACATCCCGATATTGGCTGGCGTACATTACTCAGAGGGTTGCAGCAACGGGTGCTTGCAGGAGTACCCTTTTCCCAGGCATTACGCGACTGGCCGCAAATTTTCCCGCCGTTGTTTCCGGCATTAATGCAGGTGGGAGAACTTACCGGGCAATTAGACGAATGTTGCCGCCAACTGGCGCAGCAGCAAACCGGCCAACAGCTTTTGCGTCAGAAAGTGGTCAAGGCACTGCGCTATCCATTGTTCATAATGTTGGTCGCGATAGCAGTGAGTGCTGGCATGCTGCTATTTGTCTTGCCGGAATTTGTCTCGGTGTACGCCAGCTTCGATGCACCACTCCCGGCACTCACTGCCGGTGTGATGGCATTATCAGCCTTGCTACAGGCGGTTGCTTTACCGTTACTGTTGACCTGCGGAGCCGTTGCCATTCTGGTTCAACAATTTTATCGACGCTCTCCCGGCTGGCAGCGTCAATGCCAGCTTTGGTTATTACGGCTGCCATTGCTGGCACCGCTATGGCGCGGCAGCCAACTCACGCAAATTTATGACATTCTTCAACTGACACAGCGGGCCGGCCTGACCTTACTGCAAAGTTTGCAAGCGGTTGAAGTCACACTGGCTGCCCGACTCTGGCGTGAGGCTATCGGGGAATTGCAGCAACATATTGCCGCTGGCGCACCCTTGCATCAGGCTCTGCTACAACATCAATTGTTCACTCCCCTGTGTGCCCAACTCATCAAAGTGGGTGAAGAGGTGGGTGCTTTAGATGTCATGCTGTCACGCCTGGCGGAATGGCATCGGCAGAATACGCTGAGCCGCGCAGAGTCTCTGGCCGCAGCACTTGAGCCCATGATGATGGTCGTTATTGGCGGCATCGTGGGGACACTGGTGATTGCGATGTATCTGCCGGTATTTGGCCTGGGTGATGCTATTCGCTGATGGGCGTGCATTTTTATTCGCAGCGGCTTGATTATTCGCGCAATTTTGTACACGAAGTCAGAAAAGGTCGCGCGATAAATCGCGCCGCTACCGTTGAATCAGCGAGTAAACACCCGATTTTCCTGTTCCGCCACCCGAATAAAAGTGGTGCGTTTGGTCAGCTCTTTGAGTCTTTCCGCCCCAACATAAGTACATGCCGATCGCAGGCCACCGAGGATATCTTTAATCGTGTCGTCAACCGGACCACGCAGCGGCAGCCGAACGGTTTTTCCCTCTGCCGCACGGTACTGCGCAACACCACCAACATGGCGCTTCATGGCTGATTCTGAACTCATGCCATAAAACAGCATAAATTGCTCACCCTGCTCCTCAACGATAGTGCCTTCACACTCATCATGTGCCGCCAGCATACCGCCAAGCATGACAAAATCGGCTCCGCCACCAAAGGCTTTGGCGATATCACCCGGTACGGCACAACCGCCATCACTGACGATCTGCCCCCCCAGCCCATGAGCAGCATCTGCACATTCAATCACGGCTGAAAGCTGCGGATAACCCACCCCAGTTTTCACGCGTGTGGTGCAGACTGAGCCGGGACCAATACCCACTTTTACGATATCCGCACCAGACAAAATCAGTTCTTCCACCATTTCCCCGGTGACCACATTACCGGCACAAATCGTTTTATCCGGGAAACTCTCGCGCGCACGTTGCAGGAACGCGACAAAGTGCTCGGAATAACCATTAGCAACATCGATGCAGATAAAGTTAAGTTGAGGTGAAAGCGCCAGAACGGCACTGAGTTTGCTGAAGTCTGCTTCTGACGTACCGGTAGACACCATTACATGCCCCAGCACAGATGTGGGCACGCGCTGAATAAACGCCTGCCAGTCTTCGACGCTGTAGTGTTTGTGCACGGCGGTCAGCACGCCAAATCCTGCCAGCGCTTCTGCCATAGTGAAAGTACCGACCGTATCCATATTAGCGGCGATAACCGGTACGCCAGTCCAGCTTAGAGCAGAGTGTTTAAAGGTAAAAGTACGCTCGAGTTCAACATCAGAACGGCTTTTGAGAGTGGAACGTTTAGGGCGGATCAGTACGTCTTTAAAGCCCAGTTTTACATCTTCTTCAATACGCATAACGGGTGTCCTGGTTAGTGGCATCGAACCTCAGTTCGGGTAGCGCTCACGGCTCCAGTGTCGTTATCATACGCGCCATTCGTTCTGCGACAAGACTGCGAATTTCACTTTATTTAAGCTACAATCCGTTAAATTTAGCTGAGAAAATCGATTGTGATCCTGCTCTCATCTTGCCTTAAGTTTTACGCAGGTTGTGGCAGCATGACGGTGCAGATTCCAGGAAAACGCTATGCCTTTTACCGTTGCGCTAACGGGTGGCATTGGCAGTGGTAAATCCACCATCGCCAATGCCTTCGCGGCGCTGGGTGCCGAGATCATCGACGCCGACTCCATTGCCAGAGAAGTAGTTGAACCGGGTACGCCAGCATTGCAGGCGATCGTTAAACGTCATGGCGAATCGATCCTGACGGCAGAAGGCACGCTTTATCGTGCACGGTTGCGCGAAATTATTTTTCAGCAGCCGCAGGAAAAAAACTGGCTGAACCAATTGTTGCATCCATTAATTAATGCGCGAACTCAGCAGTTAAAGGCACTCACTACCTCACCTTATGTGCTGTGGGTAGTGCCGTTGCTGGTGGAAAACGGCCTGCAACATCAGGCCAATCGCGTGCTGGTGGTGGATGTGGATGAGGCAACCCAATTGCAGCGTACGCAACAACGCGACGGGATATCCCTCGCGCAAGCCCAAAATATTCTTGCCGCGCAGGCCAGCCGACAACAGCGCCTGGCCGTCGCGGATGACATCATCGATAATAGCGGCACGCCTGATGATGCGCTGCCGCGTGTTGCTGAACTTCACCAGCGCTACTTGCGTCTGGCCGCAGCAGAACAGGATTAACACCATGAGTACAGTCGTTCTGTTTGAACATCCCCTGAATGAGAAAATGCGTACCTGGTTACGCGTCGAATTTCTGCTTAACCAATTGCACGAAACCATCCCCGTCTCCAGTTCCGTTTCCGCGCTGGGTGTCTTCCGCATTCTTGCCGATTTGCTGGACATCTTCGAACGGGGTGACATGCGCACTGAACTGCTGAAAGAACAGGAACGCCAGCAGCAAAAGTTGCGCGCCTGGCTCGATGTCCCGGGAGTGGATCTGCAACGAGTGCAGACGTTAAGTAAGCAGCTAAAACAGCAATCGAGTGAGCTGTTACAGGCACCACGTATGGGCCAGCAATTACGTGAAGATCGCCTGATCGGGCTGGTTCGTCAGCGCCTGAGCATTCCTGGTGGTTGCTGTAGTTTTGATTTGCCCGGCCTGCATATCTGGTTGCATCTCGAACAACCGATGCGTGATGCGCAAGTCAACGCCTGGCTGGAATCGCTTAATCCACTGCGTAACAGCCTTGCGATGATCCTTGATTTAGTTCGCCAATCGGGTGTGTTTCGCAATCAAACCAGCCTGAACGGGTTTTATCAGGATAACGCCGAAGGTGCTGATTTGTTGCGGTTGCAACTCACACTGGAAGATGCCTTATATCCGCAAGTCTCCGGCCATAAGAGCCGTTATGCCATTCGCTTCCTGCCGCTGGACAGTGAACGTGGTGAAGTACCCGAACGACTTAACTTTGAACTGGCCTGTTGTTAGAGGATGTTATGCAGGAAGAAATGATTGTTGTACCTTGCCCCAATTGCGGTAAAGACGTGATGTGGGACGAACTGAGTCCCTGGCGCCCATTTTGTAGCAAACGTTGCCAGCTGATTGATTTAGGCGAATGGGCAGCAGAAGAAAAACGTATTGCCAGCAGCGGTGATATGACCGACAGCGACGACTGGAGCGAAGAACAACAGTAACTATCAGGGGCCTGGCCCCTGATATCAGATTTCTCCCGCCACCAGGCGTGCAATCAATGCATGGTTTGCGGGTGGGAATTCTTCTGCAACCAAGGCTGTTTGCTCGACCCAGCGTTGCGGCTGCCCTTCCTTACCCCAGGGCTCGCCATGCCAACCTTCCACCAGAAAGAAGTGCAGCGTGACACGCAAATCTTCATAGCTGTGATCAGCCTGCCCAATTGGCTGAGCTGCCGTCACTTCAATCCCCGTCTCTTCCATTAGCTCACGCTTCAACGCCTGTTCAGCGGTTTCGTCCTGTTCGATTTTGCCGCCAGGAAACTCCCATTTGTTAGCCATGTGGGAACTTGCTGCACGTTGAGCAAGGAAGATCTGGTGACTGGCATTGCGAATGATGCCCACCGCGACTTGCAGGTGTTTCATAAGCTGAATTCCGCTAAAAGAATAAAATGAGTCGCTGATTCTAAAGCAGTCACCGTGAAAACGCATAAAAAAAGGAGCCAATCGGCTCCTTTCTTTATCAGGCCAGACGGCCGTGGCACTGCTTATATTTTTTACCTGAACCACATGGGCAAGGATCGTTACGACCGACCTTGCGTTCGCCGCCCTGCGCCGCCAGCGCGGCAGCCGCTGCGGTCTCATCATCAACATGACTCAACTGCTGCTGCTGTGCCAGACGCTCAGCTTCTTCACGACGCTGTTGCTCCATCGCTTCAACTTCTTCCGGCATACGCACCTGAACTTTGCTCAGGGTGCTGATCACTTCGTATTTCAGCGATTCCAGCATGGCGGCAAACATGGAGAAAGATTCGCGCTTGTATTCCTGCTTCGGATCTTTCTGCGCGTAACCACGCAGATGAATACCCTGACGCAGATAATCCATCGCAGCCAGATGCTCTTTCCACAGTGAGTCCAGCGTTTGCAGCATCACGCCTTTTTCAAAGTTACGCATCATTTCCACGCCCACCACTTCTTCTTTGGCAGCGTAGCTTTCTGTCGCATGCTTCATGATGCGCTCGCGCAGCGTCTCTTCATGCAGGTCAGGTTCTTTATCCAGCCATTCCGCAATCGGCAGATCCAGGTCGAAATCAGTACGCAGACGCTCTTCAAGGCCAGGCACATCCCACATTTCCTCCAGCGACTGCGGCGGAATATAGGTGTCGATGGTTGCTTTAAACACATCCTCACGGATGCTGTTGATGGTTTCTGATACGTCAGACACATCCAGCAGCTCGTTACGCTGGCTGTAGATCGCGCGGCGCTGATCGTTAGCAACATCATCATACTCAAGCAGCTGCTTACGGATGTCGAAGTTACGGCTTTCTACTTTACGCTGCGCATTGGCAATCGCTTTGGTTACCCACGGGTGTTCAATCGCTTCACCTGGCTTCATCCCCAGCTTACGCATCATGTTAGAGACACGATCCGAGGCGAAGATACGCATCAATGCATCTTCCATTGACAGGTAGAAACGTGAAGAACCGGCGTCACCCTGACGGCCCGCACGGCCACGCAGCTGGTTATCGATACGACGCGATTCATGGCGCTCAGTACCGATAATATGCAAACCACCGGCAGCCAGAACCGCTTCATGACGCTGCTGCCAGGCGGCTTTGATTTCTTCAATCTGTGCGTCGGTTGGCGCTTCCAGCTCCGCCACTTCTGCATGCCAGTTACCACCCAGCATAATGTCAGTACCACGACCCGCCATGTTTGTGGCGATGGTCACAGCACCAGGCTGACCAGCCTGTGCCACGATATCTGCTTCGCGGGCGTGGAATTTGGCGTTCAGTACGCTGTGTTTGATGCCGGCACGCGTCAGTTCGTTGGAGACCACTTCAGATTTTTCAATTGAAATGGTACCCACCAGTACCGGCTGCCCATTGGCAGTACAGGCACGAATATCTTCAATGATGGCATCAATCTTCTCTTTCTCGGTCATGTAGACCAGATCGGCCATATCTTTACGCACCATCGGACGGTTGGTTGGCACCACGATGGTATCGAGTTTGTAGATCGAGCTAAATTCAAAGGCTTCGGTATCCGCTGTACCGGTCATACCGGCCAGTTTTTCGTAGATACGGAAATAGTTCTGGAAGGTGATGGACGCCAGCGTCTGGTTTTCGTTCTGGATCTCCACGCCTTCTTTGGCTTCAACCGCCTGATGCAGACCATCAGACCAACGACGTCCCTGCATCGTACGACCGGTGTGTTCATCAACGATCACAACCTCGCCATCTTTAACGATGTAGTCAACGTCACGGGTGAACAACGCATGCGCACGCAGAGCCGCAGTGACATGGTGCATCAGCATAATGTTGGTCGGTGAATAGAGAGATTCACCCTCATCCATAATGTTCTGGCTAACCAGCAGTTCTTCGACTTTAACCAGACCGCGCTCAGTCATATGTGCCTGACGCGCTTTTTCATCCACCCAGAAGTCACCTTCGCCCTGGAAGGTATCGGAATCTTCTTTGTCCTGACGGATCAGGTGCGGGATGATTTTGTTGACCTTGATATACAGGTCAGAGCTGTCTTCAGCCGGGCCAGAGATGATCAGCGGCGTACGCGCTTCATCGATCAGGATGGAGTCGACCTCATCCACCAGCGCATAATGCAGTTTACGCTGCACGCGCTCTTCCGGGCTGAAAGCCATGTTGTCACGCAGATAGTCGAAACCATACTCGTTGTTGGTACCGTAGGTGATATCGGCAGCATAGGCAGCGCGTTTGGCAATTGACGGCATACCTGGCAGGTTGATACCCACGGTCAGACCAAGGAATTCAAACAGCGGACGGTTATTTTCGGCGTCACGTTGAGCAAGGTAATCGTTCACGGTTACGACGTGGACGCCTTTGCCACTCAGGGCATTCAGGTAAGCAGGCAGCGTAGCTGTCAGGGTTTTACCTTCACCGGTACGCATCTCAGCGATGCAACGTTCGTTGAGTACCATGCCGCCAATCAACTGCACGTCGAAATGGCGCATGCCAAACACACGCTTACTTGCCTCACGTACGGTGGCGAAGGCTTCCGGGATCAAGCTTTCCAGGCTTTCACCTTTTTCCAGACGCTCGCGGAATAAACCCGTTTTCGCTTTCAATTCGTCATCGGAGAGCTTTTCAAAATCCGGCTCCATCTTATTGATGACATCCACGACTTTGCGCATGCGGCGCAGAGTACGATCATTGCTACTACCAAAAACTTTAGTTAATAATTTGATTAACATGATAATTATTTTCTCAATTCAGTCGTGACACCACGAACTGCGCAATCTAAACAAAGTGAGTGAAAAAGGTTAGCAGTTGAGCAATGAAGGTCCGGCGCGAATGCCCTGAAGAGCAGACAACCAGAAAGCGGGGGTATTAATTTGCGGTTCTGAGACGCGAACGGCACGTTGCGGTTCGGCAACCATCTGTGGCATCGCCGGTGAAGTCAGCAATGCTTGTAATGAATCGATGAGCGCCAGCTTTTGTGCTGCCAGCGGAGCCACCTGATCGCTCTGCGCCTGCGCCGGTGGCGTCATGCTGAAAGAGAGATGGCGAATAACGGTGCGAATGGCATGTTGATGCCAGTAATCGACATTAAAACTTGGGCGGCGTGCCGTTTCCTGGAGACGGATCAGGTGGTCGAAACGGACGATATTACCGACAAACAGGCTGCTGACAGGCGTATCAGCGGAAGTAGGTTCGGAGGTTTGCGCACACGCGGGCAAGCCAAAACTGGCTGCAACCATCCCCAACAGGAGATGCGGCCAGAAGTAGCGTCTGCCAAATTGTCGCCAGCGTGAGAAAATCCCGATCACAACCCGTCCACAATGCTTCAGTAAAATAGTATTCCCGCCTGCGGCGGTACTTACCCTGCCAATTCAGGCGCCTGATAATAGCATTTATGTGTGGCTTCCACACCAGTGATTCAATGGTCGTCGGGCGAATTCACGCTTTTTCGTACAAGAACTAACCCGTGTTGGCAGTGAAATGCGAGTCGTTACGCAGAAAGGATAGAGAATAAAAAACGGCAGGTTCCACTGACCGGAGAGAGTGTCAGGGAGACCCGCCGTTTTATGTCTGACTTACGCCAGAACCAGATTGGGTGCTTTGAATGCCAGCGGCAGTTCAGCTTCGTCTTCGAAGGTTGCCCATTCCCAGGCTTCCTGCTTCGCCAGTACCGCTTGCAGCAGCTTGTTGTTCAATGCATGGCCTGATTTAAAGGCGGTAAACGCGCCAATAACGTTGTGGCCGCACATAAACAGGTCGCCGATCGCGTCCAGCATTTTGTGACGAACGAACTCATCCTCAAAGCGCAGACCTTCTTCGTTCAGTACGCGGAAATCATCGAGGCCAATCGCACAATCTAAACTACCGCCCAGGCACAGGCCTTTAGACTGCAGATATTCGATTTCACGCATAAAGCCGAAGGTACGCGCACGACTGATCTGGCGAACAAACGCCTCGGCCGAGAAGTTCAGCTGATAGCGCTGCGAACTTGAATCAATTGCCGGATGTTTGAAATCGATGGTGAAGTCGAGTGAGAAACCATTGTACGGTTTAATCTCTGCCCACTTGTCGCCATCTTCAACGCGCACCGCTTGCTTAACACGCACAAATTTCTTCGCGCTGTTCAGCTCTTCGATGCCCGCATCCATCAGCAGATAGATAAAAGGTGCAGCACTGCCGTCCATGATCGGGATTTCCGGCGCATCGACTTCAACAATGATGTTGTCGATACCCAGACCCGCCAGCGCGGCGTTCAGGTGTTCTACGGTCGAAATACGCACGCCTTCATCATTCACCAGGCAAGTACTCAGCATAGTGTCGCGCACGTATTTTGCATCAGCCGGGAAATCTACCGGTGGATTCAAGTCTGTGCGACGATAGATGACCCCGGTATTAGCCGACGCAGGGCGTAAGGTCAGCGTGACTTTTTTGCCGGTATGTAAACCGACGCCAGTCGCCTGAACAATACGTTTTAATGTCCTTTGTTTGATCATCGCATTATCTCGCAATATTACCCATCCGACCGCCAGTATAAATTACCGGCGGGCGAACACTTTAGCACAAAGAGCGGAGAATCCCAATTCTCGGGATATTCTTAGTCGGCCTGCTTACGCAGAAACGCCGGAATATCCAGATAGTCAGGCTCTTTGCTTGACGAAGCCGCCGGGTCGTTAACCACTTTCGCAGCAGGTTTTTGCTCCTGCGGCAGCGGCGCCATGCCATGCTGCTGGTAACGATGGTCCATCACTGGCTGGCTGGCCGGTTTGTTGGTCACCAGGGTGATTTCCGGACGCTTGTCCATACCGATACCGGTCGCGACCACGGTCACACGCAGTTCATCGTTCATCTCTGGATCCAGAGAAGTACCGATTACCACGGTAGCGTTGTCTGAAGCGAAGGCACGGATGGTGTTACCCACGGTTTCGAACTCGTCGAGACGCAGATCGAAGCCAGCGGTGATGTTAACCAGCACCCCACGCGCGCCAGACAGGTCGATATCTTCCAGCAGCGGGCTGGAGATCGCCATTTCGGCCGCTTCTTCCGCACGGTCTTCACCACATGCCACGCCAGAACCCATCATGGCGTAACCCATCTCTGACATCACCGTACGTACGTCGGCGAAGTCAACGTTCATCAGACCCGGACGGGTAATCAGCTCGGCGATACCCTGCACCGCACCTTTCAGTACGTCGTTAGCTGCACCGAAGGCATCCAGCAGAGAAATGCCACGACCCAGCACTTTCAGCAGCTTGTCGTTCGGAATCGTGATCAGTGAATCGACATGCTTCGACAGTTCAGCGATACCCTGCTCGGCAAAAGCCATGCGCTTTTTACCTTCGAAGTTGAAGGGCTTAGTCACCACCGCAACGGTCAGGATACCCAAATCTTTCGCGACTTCCGCAACCACCGGTGCCGCACCCGTACCGGTGCCGCCGCCCATGCCCGCCGCAATAAACACCATGTCTGCCCCATCCAGCGCAGAACGCAGTGCTTCGCGATCTTCTTCCGCTGAAGTGCGACCGACTTCCGGGTTTGCACCCGCACCCAGACCCTTGGTGATATTGGTCCCGATCTGGATAGTCTGGCCGACCGCCGTTTTACGTAACGCCTGCGCGTCGGTGTTCACAGCGAAGAATTCCACACCTTCGATACGCTCGCGTACCATGTGTTCTACGGCGTTGCCACCGCCACCGCCGACGCCGATGACTTTAATCACCGCGTCATTGGTCAATTCCATAGGTTCAAACATGATTTCTCTCCGTTATGTGCCTGTCGCCTGGAGATCATAAAAACTGCCAGCATGATCCCCTTTTACAAAAATTAAAACTCTTTCTTCAGCCAGCTGTTGATTCGTTTGAACCAGTTACCCACTGAAGCACGTTTTTCCGTTTCCGCATCACCATTCATATGTGACTCTTTGCCGTAATGCAGCAGACCAACTGCGGTTGAATAGTACGGCTCCTGCGCATAATCCGTCAGGCCGGTGATGTTCAGTGGCTGACCAATACGCACCTGCGTGTGAAAAACACGCTGGGCGCAGGCCGCCAGGCCTTCAATCTGCGCCGCGCCACCGGTCAGCACAATACCGGCTGCCAGATGGTGCTTCACGCCCTGCTGGCGCAGCTGTTCCTGCAATTGCAGAATCTCGTCATTCACCAGATTCAGCAGTTCGGTGTAACGCGGCTCAATCACTTCTGCCAGCGTCTGACGCTGCAAACTACGCGGTGGGCGTCCACCCACACTCGGGACTTCCACATTTTCGTCTTTACCGACGATGGAACCCAGCGCGCAGCCATGACGAACTTTAATCGCTTCAGCGTCCGTCGGCGGTGTACCAAAGGCGTAAGCGATATCGCTGGTCACCACGTTCCCGGCATACGGGATCACTTTGGTGTGACGCAGCGCGCCGCCGGTATACACCGCGATATCCATAGTACCGCCACCGATGTCGACCACGCACACGCCCAATTCGCGCTCATCTTCCGTCAACACCGAGAAGCTGGAAGCCAAACCGGCAAAAATCAGTTGGTCCACTTTCAGACCGCATCGTTCCACCGCTTTCACGATATTTTTCGCCATATCGTTGTGGCAGGTGATCAAATGAACTTTCGCCTGCATGCGCACACCGGACAGCCCAACCGGATTCTTAATGCCTTCCTGGTAGTCGATGGCATATTCCTGCGGAATCACATGCAGGATACGATGTTCATCACGAACGCGAACCGATTTAGCGGTATGCACCACGTTCTCTACATCATCCTGAGTGACTTCCTCTTCGGAAATCGGAACCATCCCGATTTCGTTCTGACAACTGATATGTTTGCCCGATAAAGCAAGGTAGACGGATGAAATCTGGCAATCTGCCATCAGTTCAGCCTGATCGATGGCGCGCTGCACGCATTTCACCACCGACTCAAGGTCATTCACGCCACCTTTGTCCATACCGCGAGACGGGCAGCTGCCCACCCCAATAATGTTGACCATACCATCGGGCAGAATTTCCCCAACCAGGGCGGCGACCTTCGCGGTGCCGATTTCAAGTCCTACTACCAGTTTTCTGTCCGTTGCCTTGATCATTGTTGTTTAGCCTGTGCCTGGTTCTGTTGCTGATTGACTTCCTGTGGCTCTAACGGTGCCGGTGTCCATCCTACGGCAGCACCCGAGTCATAGCGCAAATCGACATAGCTGATGCGCTTGTTACCGCTCTGGGCCTGCTGTTGCAGTTCCGGGTAGAGCTCAATAAAACGGTTCAGACGCTTCATGGTATCGCTGCGCCCCAACTCGATGCGCACATCATCGCTGGTCACCAGCTGCCACGAGCGCCGCGCCGTCATCGACGCGACCTTCAGGGTAAACTTGCTGGCCTTCAGTACATCACTCATGGTGTGATACCCGGCCAGCACCTCTTTCTCACTGCCTTCCGGCCCGTACAGCATTGGCATGGTTTCTTTACCAATGTGACTGGCCGGGATACTGAAGGAGACACCATCAGCGTCCACCATGTGCAGGTCATTCCAGCGAGCCACCGGAACATACTCCACCAGGTTAATCTTCAGCTCATCAGGCCACTGCTTACGCACGCTGACCTGTTTAATCCACGGCAAACGTTCAATTTGCTGCTGGATAATGTCGACATCCTGCGACATAAAGGTGCCCGGTGCGCCGAGTGACAAAATCGCCTGGCGAATGTCATCGTGCGTGGTGTAATGCGTTTCACCGGTCACCACCAGTTTCGATAATGGCAGGCGAGATGCATCGTTCATCCACTTCAACACCACCAGCCCGCCAGCCACCATAATGCCTAACACAATCAGCAGGAACACGATGCCGAAAAGCCGGGCACCGTTGCTACGCCCGGAGCGCGTGCGCTCCTGGGGTTCGCGGTTGCGTACGTTCAGCGCCGCCTGTGACATATCAGTCGGCCAACTCCAGAATACGGGCAACCAGCTGCGGGAAGCTGAGTCCCGCCTGCTTCGCTGCCATCGGCACCAGACTATGGCTGGTCATTCCTGGCGAAGTATTCACTTCCAGCAGCTGGAAATTATCCTCACCGTCGACCATCACATCCACTCGTCCCCAGCCGCTGCAACCTAATGCCCGCCAGGCCGCCAGTACCAACGACTGCAATTCTGCTTCACGCTCAACACTCAAGCCGCTCGGGCAGAAGTATTGAGTATCGTCAGAAATGTATTTTGCTTCATAGTCATAGAACTCACTGGCAGTTTGAATTTTGATGGATGGCAGAATCTGGTCGCCTAAAATGCCGACGGTGTATTCCGCACCACTCAAAAACGCTTCCACCAGCACGTCATCATCGTGACGAAACGCTTCTGCCAGCGCCGCCGGTAACGCATCACGCGTATTAACCCGGCTGATCCCCACGCTTGAACCTTCGCAGCTTGGTTTGACGAACACCGGTAAGCCCAGTGCATCAATATCGGCCAACGTCTGCGCATCCAGCCCGTTTTCCTGCTGCTGACGCGTCAGCCAGACAAATTTTCCAGCCGGCAATCCCCTGCCCTGCCACAGCAATTTGCTGCGCAGTTTATCCATGGTGATCGCCGAGGCCATAACACCGCTGCCGGTGTAGGGGATCTGCTGGAATTCCAGCACCGCCTGCAAAGTACCGTCTTCACCGCCACGACCATGCAGGGCAATGAAAGCTTTATCAAATCCTTGTTGTTTCAGGGTGAGAACTGAAACATCGCGCGTATCCACCGGATGCGCGTCAATACCCATCTCGCGCAATCCAGCCAGCACCGCGCTACCGGACATCAACGAAACTTCACGCTCCGCCGAGGTGCCGCCAAACAAAACCGCTACCTTCTCAGCCATTGCGCACCTCCGCCTTCACTGCGGGCTGTAAACGGATTTCCGCCAGCTTGCGCGCGATTTTGCCAATATTACCTGCGCCCTGAACAATCACCAGGTCGTTGCCACTCAACAGGGGTGCCAGCGTCTCTGGCAGCGCATCGTGTTCAGACACCAGAATCGGGTCAACTTTACCGCGACCACGAATCGCGCGGCACAGCGAACGGCTATCCGCTCCCGGAATCGCGGCTTCGCCCGCCGGATACACATCCAGCATCAGCAACACATCCACCTGTGACAACACGTTGGCAAAGTCGTCAAACAGATCGCGGGTGCGCGTGTAGCGATGCGGCTGAAATACCATCACCAATTTTTTCTCAGGCCAGCCAGCGCGCGCAGCTTTGATCGTCACATCCACCTCGGTGGGGTGATGACCATAATCGTCGACCAGCATCGCGCTACCCGGCGTACCGTTAACCGGGGCGGTATCAAACTCACCCAGCACATCAAAACGTCGGCCCGTGCCCTGGAAGCTTTCGAGCGCAGCCAGAATCGCGTTGTCGTCGATGCCTTCTTCGGTCGCTACCGCCACCGCAGCCGCTGCGTTGAGCGCGTTATGGCGACCCGGCGCATTCAGCGTCACATGCAGCACTGGCTTGTCGTGACGAATCAGGGTGAAGTGCCCCTGTGCACCACGCTGCTCATAATTTTCGATGCGCACATCAGCATCTTCGCTAAAACCGTAGGTGGTGAGTTGACGGCCGACGCGCGGGATCAAATCGCGGATCACCACATCATCGACACACATCACCGCACGGCCGTAGAACGGCAGGTTATGCAGGAAATTGATAAACGTCTGTTTCAGGTTCTCGAAATCGCCCTGATAGGTATCCATATGATCGGCTTCGATATTGGTGACAATCGCCACCATCGGTTGCAGATGCAAGAACGACGCATCGCTTTCATCCGCTTCAGCAATCAGATAACGACTGCTGCCCAGCCGTGCATGGGTACCTGCGGCTTTCACCAGGCCACCGTTGACGAAGGTCGGATCCAGGCCACCTTCGGCATAAATACTGGCTACCATCGCGGTAGTGGTGGTTTTGCCGTGCGTACCGGCAATCGCGATGCCGTGGCGGAAGCGCATCAGCTCCGCCAGCATCTCTGCGCGACGAATCACCGGGATACGCTGTTCACGCGCCGCCACCAGTTCCGGGTTGTCCTGCGCCACGGCAGTGGAGACCACCACCACACTCGCATCGGTCACGTTTTCCGGGCGATGATTGAAATAGATCGTTGCGCCCAGCGATGCCAGATGCTGCGTCACCGGGTTGGGTGCCAAATCGGAACCGCTAATATGATAACCTTCGTTCGCCAACACTTCGGCAATACCGCCCATGCCAGCACCGCCAATGCCGACAAAGTGGATGTGCCGGACGCGACGCATCTCGGGCACAATGGAACGCAGTTTTGCCAATTGTTGTGTATTCATCTGTCTCTGTTACCTGTGTTTTCCATTTGTACCTGAACCAGGTACGGGTCAATCTGACTGACCGATTAACTTACTTCGCGGCGCGCGCAACTTCCTGAGCAACCCGTTCAGTTGCATCGGGAATCGCCACCTGGCGGGCTTTTTCTGCCATCTCCAGCAAGGTAGCGCGATCCCAGTGGCGCAGCGTCTCCGCGACCACAGCTGCGGTGAACTGCGGCTGCTCAAAAATTTTGGCTGCGCCCGCCTGCTCCAGCGGCAACGCATTCCAGTACTGCTGACGATCTTTATGCATGAAAGGCACGAAAATCGCCGGTAAGCCTGCGGCGGCCACTTCACTGACGGTCAGCGCACCGGAACGGCACACCACCACATCAGCCCAGGCATAAGCAGCAGCCATGTCATCGATGAACTCGGTGACTTTATGCTGCGGCTGACCGGCATCGCGATACGCCTGTTGCACCGTCTCCAGCGCACCTTTGCCGGTCTGATGCCATAACGTGATGACATCACCCAGTTCAGCGGCAACCTGCGGCAGCGTCTGATTGAGGATACGCGCCCCCTGGCTGCCCCCTACGACCAGCACACGTACCGGACCGCTACGGCCAGTCAGGCGTTCAGCAGGTAACGGCAGTGCCAACACATCGGTACGTACCGGGTTTCCAACCACATCCGCATTGGGGAATGCGCCGGGAAAAGCCTGCATCACTTTGCTGGCGATCTTTGCCAGCCATTTGTTGGTCAGCCCGGCGATACCGTTCTGTTCATGCAGCACCACCGGGATACCGCAGCTCCATGCCGCCAGACCACCAGGGCCAGACACATAACCGCCCATACCCAATACCACATCTGGCTGCCAGTTCTTCATGATGCGGCGCGCCTGACGCCAGGCATTAAAGATGCGCAGCGGTGCCAGCAGTTGGGCTTTCATCCCTTTGCCACGTAATCCGCTGATGCGGATAAAATCAATCTCGATACCATGTTTTGGCACCAGATCGGCTTCCATGCGATCGGCGGTCCCCAGCCAGCGTACCTGCCAGCCCTGTTCCATCAGATGATGGGCGACAGCCAGACCAGGGAACACATGTCCACCGGTTCCACCTGCCATCACCATCAGTCGCTTCCCACTCATCGACCACCTCGGGTAAACGCCTGGGCTTTCGCCAGACGCGTTTCATAATCTATGCGCAACAAAAACACGATGGCCGTCGACATAATGATCAAACTGGAACCACCGTAACTAATTAGCGGTAACGTCAGACCTTTGGTCGGCAGCATACCGGCAGCCGCACCGACGTTAACCAATGCCTGGAAGCTGAACCATACGCCGATGGAACAGGCCAGAAAGCCGGAAAAACGTTGGTCGATCTCCAGCGCGCGACGGCCAATCGACATCGCGCGAAAAGCGACGAAGAATACCATCAACAGCGCCAAAACCACACCGGCATAACCCAATTCTTCACCGATGATGGAGAAGATAAAGTCGGTATGCGCTTCCGGCAGATACTCCAGTTTCTGCACCGAGTTGCCCAGCCCCTGCCCCCAGAACTCACCACGGCCAAACGCCATCAATGACTGGGTTAACTGGTAGCCGCTACCAAACGGATCTTCCCACGGGTTCCAGAAAGACGTCACACGACGCATACGATAGGGTTCCGCGATAATCAGCAGCACCACGGCGAAAATACCGGAACCGATGATTGCGAGGAACTGCCACAACTTCGCACCTGCCAGAAACAGCATCGCCAGCGTGGTGACAAACAGCACCACCACCGTTCCGAGGTCGGGCTGCGCCAGCAGTAACACCGCCAGCACCACCATCACGCCCATCGGTTTACAGAAGCCCCAGAAGTTGTTACGTACCTCTTCCACTTTGCGCACCAGATAGCTGGCGAGATAGCAGAACAGCGACAGCTTCGATAGCTCCGCAGGCTGAATACGCAGCGGTCCCAATGCAATCCAGCGCGATGCACCGTTGACCGAGCTACCCACCACCAGCACCACCAGCAGCATCACTACGGACACCACCAGCATGGCATTGCTGTAGCGTTGCCAAAAATCCATCGGCACGCGCAAAGTGACCAGCGCCATACCGAACGCCAGTGCGATATAAAAAGCATCACGCTTGGCAAAATAGAACGGGTCTTCATTCAAGCGCTGCCCCACCGGCATTGAGGCCGAGGTCACCATAATGAAGCCCACCAGGGCCAGACCAAACGTCAGCCACAGCAGCGTGCGGTCGTACAGCACCACCGGCGCATCTTCGTTTTCCCGCGCGCCCATCACCCAATCTTTCAGGCGCAGGGAGAGGAAGCTGGCTACACCGGCACCGGGAATGCGCATCAGCCTAACTCCTTCGCCAGTTGCGCGAACTGATCGCCACGCTGTTCAAAATTACGGAACTGATCGAGGCTGGCGCAGGCTGGTGACAGCAGCACCATATCGCCCGCTTTTGCCTGCTGCGCGATCTGTTCCATTGCCTGCTGCATGGTTTCAGTGCGGGTAGCCACGTCCGGCCGTAAGGCCGCCAGTGCATCGCCGTCACGGCCAAAGCAGAACAGTCGCACGTTGTCACCTTGCAGATAACGCGCCAACGGGCTGAAATCAGCGGATTTACCATCGCCGCCCAGCAATAGCCACAGC
The DNA here is from genome assembly GCF_009728735.1 of Pantoea phytobeneficialis. NCBI lineage: Bacteria > Pseudomonadati > Pseudomonadota > Gammaproteobacteria > Enterobacterales > Erwiniaceae > Pantoea > Pantoea phytobeneficialis. The sequence goes on along the minus strand of NZ_CP024636.1, from coordinate 784,235 downwards.
GTGCCTTTGACCTGCAAACCATTCAACGCGGCTTCAGTGCTGCCAACATTGGTGGCTTTGGAGTCGTTAATCCAACGAATACCGTGCGCTTCATGTGCCAGTTGGAAGCGATGCGGCAAGCCGGTAAAGGTGGTCAGCGCTTTCAGGCTGGAGGCTCGCGGGATATTCACCGCATCAGCCAGCGCCAGCGCCGCTAACGCATTGGTGAAGTTGTGTTGCCCCACCAACTTCATTTCGTCGGTGTTCAGCACCTTCTCACCTTTCACGCGCAGCCAGGTACTGCCCTGCTGCCGGTTGAGATGATAATCACCGATATCGATACCAAAGCTGACGCAGCGGGTATCGGCACCGCGTACCGGCATGGTCATGCCGTCATCGGCGTTAACCACACAAATCCGGGCGTTTTCGTAGATGCGCAGTTTGGCAGCGCGGTACTGCTGCATGCCCAACGGATAGCGATCCATATGATCTTCCGTCACGTTGAGGATGGTCGCCGCTGCCGCTTTCAAGCTGTAAGTGGTTTCCAGCTGGAAGCTGGAGAGTTCCAGCACGTACAGCTGAGCCGGGGATTTCAGCAGTGACAACGCCGGTAAACCGATATTGCCACCCACGCCCACCTGCCAGCCTGCGGCACGCGCCATTTCGCCCACCAGGGTGGTCACGGTGCTTTTACCGTTAGAGCCGGTAATCGCCACAATCGGTGCCTGCGCTTCACGACAGAACAGCTCGATATCACCCACGATTTCGATACCGGCATCTGCCGCTTCGCTCAACGCCGGGTGCGCAAGGGCAATACCTGGGCTGGCGATAATTAAATCGGCCGCCAGCAACCAGTCGTTGTTCAGTCCACCGACATAGCGCTCCACCTGTTCTGGCAGCTTATCCAGACCCGGCGGTGACACACGGGTGTCCATCACGCGGGGCGTTACGCCCTGCGCTAAAAAGAAATCAACACAGGAGAGGCCGGTCAGCCCCAACCCGATGATGACGACTTTTCTGCCCCGATAGTCAGCCATGATTAACGTACCTTCAGCGTTGCCAGGCCAATCAGCACCAGCATCAGCGAAATAATCCAGAAGCGCACGATCACGCGCGGCTCCGGCCAGCCTTTCAATTCATAGTGATGGTGAATCGGTGCCATGCGGAAAATGCGTTGTCCGCGCAGCTTGAACGACCCCACCTGGAGGATCACTGACAGCGTCTCTACCACGAACACGCCACCCATGATCACCAGCAAAAATTCCTGACGCAGCAACACCGCGATGGTACCGAGCGCGCCACCCAGCGCCAGCGAACCGACATCACCCATAAAAACTTGCGCCGGATAGGTGTTGAACCACAGGAAACCGAGGCCTGCACCGACAATCGCGGTACACACGATCACCAGTTCCCCCGCATGACGCAGATAAGGGATATGCAGATACTCAGCAAACTTCACGTTACCGGTCGCCCAGGCGACCAGCGCAAAGCCGGCAGCGACGAACACGGTCGGCATGATTGCCAAACCATCCAGACCGTCGGTCAGGTTGACGGCGTTCCCCGTCCCCACAATCACAAAGTAAGCCAGCAGAATGTAAAACAGCCCCAGCTGCGGCATGATGTCTTTGAAGAACGGCACCACCAGCTCTGTCGCCGGGGTGTCTTTACCCGCCAGGTAGAGCGCGAACGCCACACCGAGCGAAATCACCGACATCCAGAAGTATTTCCAGCGGGCGATTAACCCTTTGGTGTCTTTGCGTACCACTTTGCGGTAATCATCGACAAAGCCAATCACACCGAATCCAACCAGTACCACCAATACGCACCAGACATACGGGTTGGACGGATACGCCCACATCAACACCGATACAGTGATGGAAGTGAGAATCATCAGACCGCCCATTGTCGGGGTGCCGCGCTTACTGAAGTGCGACTCAGGGCCATCGTTACGTACCACCTGACCAATTTGCAGCTTTTGCAGCCAGGCAATCAGGCGTGGGCCCATCCACAGAGAGAGGAACAGAGCGGTCAGCAGGCTGACAATGGCGCGAAACGTCAAATAGGAAAAGACGTTAAAGCCTGAATAAAGTGCGACCAGATGCTCGGCCAGCCAAACTAACATGTTCCTTTCTCCTGTAAGCTCTGTACTACCTGCTCCATGGCGGCACTACGCGAACCTTTAATCAAAATCGTTAACTCCTGATGTTCGGACAATAACGTCCGTAAACGTTCAATCAGCGCGGCTTTGCTGGCGAAATGTTCGCCATTGCCACTGTTTTCACTGATCAACTGACTAAAGCGTCCGGTGCTCAGTACACAATCAATTCCAGCGGCTTTCGCCGCCTCGCCGACCTGACGGTGACAGGACTCCGTCTCATCACCAAGTTCCGCCATATCGCCGACCACCATGACGCGATAGCCCGGCATATCGCCCAGCACCTGCGCGGCAGCAGTCATCGATCCCACATTGGCGTTGTAGCTATCATCAATCAGCAGTTGATGCTCAGCCAGACGAACCGGGAAGAGGCGGCCTGGAACAGGCTGTAATTTCGTCAGACCTGCCTGAATTGCGCTGAGAGGTGCATCTACCGACAGTGCCAACGCGGCTGCGGCCAGGGCGTTGGCAATATTGTGGCGGCCCGGCAGCGGTAGCGTCACCGCGATATCACCGCGCGGGGTGTGCAGCGTGAATGCGGTGGCATCGGCGCGCAGTTGGATATCGCTGGCACCAAACTCCACCTCAGCTTGCGGTTGTGGTGAAAAACGCCACAAGGTTTTACCCGACAGCAACGGTTGCCAGTTCGCCAGATCATTGCTGTCGGCGTTGATAATGGCCGTGCCATGCTCTGGTAAGCCACCAAAAATCTCACCTTTGGCTTTGGCGACACCGGCAAGCGAACCGAAACCTTCCAGATGCGCTGCGGCAAGGTTATTCACCAGCGCCGTCTCCGGGCGTGTTAAATCGGTGGTATAGGCAATCTCGCCCTGGTGGTTCGCACCCAGCTCAATCACCGCGTAGTCATGGTCTTTGGTCAGACGCAGCAGCGTCATCGGCACGCCGAAGTCATTATTCAGGTTACCGGCGGTATACAGCGTCTCACCACACTCGCGCAGAATCGCTGCGGTCATCTCTTTAACCGAGGTTTTGCCGGACGAGCCGGTCAACGCGACCACACGGGCTTTTGCCTGTTGGCGCACCCAGGCAGCCAGTTGACCAAAAGCGATACGGGTGTCGGTCACCACGACCTGCGGTACCGCCACAGGCAAGTGCTTACTTACCAGCAACGCTTGCGCGCCACTGGCGATCGCATCGCCGACAAAGTCGTGTGCATCAAAGCGTTCACCCACCAGGGCGACAAACAGGCATCCTGCTGTCACTTTTCGGGTATCAGTGACCACGTCGTTGACGGTTGCATCGCTACCGTACAACGTACCGCCACTGACGTTCGCCAGTGTGTCGAGGGAAATCGGGATCATGCCATCACCCCCAGTAAACGGGCGACCGTGTCGCGGTCGGAATAGTCCAGGCGGCGATTGCCGACGATCTGATAATCTTCGTGCCCTTTACCTGCCACCAGCACGATATCCTCGGCTTTGGCTTGCATAATGGCGTTGGTGACCGCCTGCGCCCGCCCCGCTACCACGCGCGCGCGGCCAGGGTCGAGCAATCCGGTCAAGATGTCATTCACGATTGCCTGCGGATCTTCACTACGTGGGTTGTCATCGGTGATCACCACCACGTCAGCAAACTGTTCAGCAATCGCCCCCATCAGCGGGCGCTTGCCTTTATCGCGATCGCCACCACAACCAAACAGGCACCATAACTGACCTTTACAGTGCAGGCGCGCTGCTTCCAGCGCTTTCTCCAGCGCATCTGGCGTATGGGCGTAATCAACCACTACCGTAGGTTTTTCCGGCGCACTAAACACTTCCATGCGACCTGTGACCGGCAGTAACTGCGATGCGCTGCTGACCAGGGCATCCAGTGGGTATTCCAGCGACAGCAGCGTTGCCAAAGCCAGCAACAGGTTGCTAACGTTAAAAGCCCCCATCAGGCGGCTGTCAAACTCGCCATCACCCCAACTGGAGCTGAAGCGGATATGCGCCCCGCCATCGTGATAGTTTACGGCGGTGGCTTTCAGCCAGCGGCCATGACAACCGGGTTGCAGGTTATCCGCCATGGTGACGGCAACGGCATCCGGCAGGTTTGCCAGCCAACGACGTCCAACCTCGTCATCCGCGTTGATAATCGCCGCACCAACATGGTGTTCAGAGAACAACAACCATTTGGCCGCTTCGTAGCTTTGCATATCACCGTGATAATCGAGGTGATCGCGACTCAGATTGGTAAACACCGCAGCAGCAAACGGCAGAGCAGCAACACGATGCTGTACCAGGCCATGCGACGACACTTCCATCGCCGCCAGCGTTGCGCCCTGGCCTACCAGGTCGTGCAGGACATGCTGAACATCCACGGCGGAACCGGTGGTATTTTCCGTCGGTGCCAGTTGGCCATACAGACCATTACCCACCGTCCCCATCACCGCGCCCGTCTCGCCCAGCAGATTGGCCCACTGCGCGATCAATTGGGTGGTGGTGGTTTTGCCGTTGGTGCCGGTGACACCAATTAATTTCAGTTTTTCAGCAGGTTGCTGATAAAAGCGTCCAGCCAGTGCCGAGAGACGCTGCGGCAACTGCGCCAGATAGATAACCGGGACACCATGTATCTCGCGGATATCTCCATCGCTGGCTTCACCTTCGGCTTCGGCAATCACTGCCGCCACGCCCTGGGCAATAGCCTGCGGAATAAATCGACGTCCATCAGCATGATGGCCCGCCACGGCGATAAACAGATCGCCAGAAGCCGCAGAGCGGCTATCCAGTGTCATGTCACGGAGTGGACGCGCCGGCGCGCCCGGCACCCAAGGGGCCAGTAAGTCGCGCAGGTTACGATCTGTCACTTGATTCCTCACTCTGGCTCTTCACCAAATCGTTCTTATCATTTACCGGTAGCGCATCGGGTTCGATGTTCATGGTACGCAGTACGCCGCCCATGATGGCACCAAACACCGGTGCGGAGACCGCACCACCATAATATTTACCGGCCTGGGGATCGTTGATCACCACCACCAAAGCAAAACGAGGATGACTGGCAGGCGCTACGCCTGCGGTGTAAGCAATGTATTTATTGACGTAGCGTCCATCGGGACCGACTTTCTTCGCAGTACCGGTTTTGATCGCAATGCGATAGCCCTTGATGGCGGCCTTAACGCCACCGCCACCCGGCAGAGCAACGCTTTCCATCATATGCACCACGGTTTTCACCAGGTCTTCCGGGAAAACACGTTCACCGGCAACCGGTGGATCAACCTTGGTAATCGACAGCGGACGATAGACGCCATAGCTGCCAATGGTTGCGTAGACTCGCGCTAACTGTAACGGCGTTACCATTAGCCCGTAGCCGAAAGAGAAGGTGGCCCTCTCTATGTCAGACCACCGTTGTTTTTGAGGATATAAGCCACTGCTTTCTCCGACCAACCCCAAATTGGTCGCCTTACCCAGCCCAAAGCGCGCGTAAGTGTCTACGAGTGCTGAGGACGGCATCGCTAACGCCAGACGTGAAACCCCGACGTTACTCGACTTCTGTAGGACCCCGGTCAGGGTCAATTCGTTGTAGCGCGCCACATCTTTGATCTCATGACCATTGATACGATAAGGCACGGTATTCAGTACGCTGTTTTCTTTCACCACGCCGCGTTGCAGGGCAGTCATCACCACCATCGGCTTAACGGTGGAGCCAGGCTCGAAGATGTCGGTAATAGCGCGGTTACGCATCACATCTTTTGGCGTGTTGGCAAGGTTGTTCGGGTTATAGGCCGGGCTGTTAGCCATCGCCAGCACTTCACCGGTGTTAACGTCCACCAACACCGCAGAACCCGATTCGGCTTTGTTAAAGGCCACCGCGTTATTCAGTTCGCGATACACCAGCGCCTGCAAACGTTCATCAATGCTCAGCGTCAGGTTATGGGCAGCACGGCTATCCACCGAGGAGATATCTTCAATCACGCGACCGTAACGATCTTTACGCACCGTACGTTCGCCAGGTTCACCGGTCAGCCATTTGTCGAAGCTTTTTTCTGTGCCTTCAATGCCCTGACCGTCGATATTGGTAAAGCCAATCAGATGGGCAGTAACCTGACCAGCCGGATAGTAGCGGCGAGACTCTTCACGCAGATAGATACCGGGAAGCTTGAGTTTTTTGACATATTCGCCGATCGCCGGGTTCACCTGACGTGCCAGATAAACAAAACGCCCTTTCGGGTTGGCGTTGATGCGTGAGGCGAGTTGATCGAGCGGGATCGACAGCGCATCCGACAGCGCTTTCCAGCGGCTATCGACAGAAACGCCGCCGTGTTCATTCAGTTCTTTCGGATCGGCCCAGATGGCGTTCACCGGCACGCTGACCGCCAACGGACGCCCGGCGCGATCGCTGATCATGCCACGCGCGGTAGGGACTGCCTGCACACGCAGTGAACGCAAATCCCCTTCTTTCACCAGTTTGTCAGGATTAATCACCTGCAACCAGGCAACACGCGATAACAGGCCACCCAGCGCCAGTAAAATACAGCCGCACAGCAACGCAAAACGCCAGCTTACAAAGCTGGCCTTATCTTCCGGTTTTTTTAACTTCAGCGTTTTGCTTGCGCCGCTCATCAGGTTCTGAGATTCCTTATTGCTGCACCACAATGTTTTCCTGTGAAGGATCGACATGCTGCATTTGCAATTTCTCGGTTGCGATTCGTTCTACCCGGCTGTGATCGCCGAGTGCGTTCTCTTCCAGAATCAGGTTGCGCCACTCGATATCCAAGGCATCACGCTCCAGCACCAACTGTTCACGTTCTGCCGTCAGACGACGCGTCTTATGCGTGGTCGTGACCACCAGCATCGCGGAAATCAGGACCGCCACCAGCAACAGCACCGGAATCTTGCCAAAACGCAGCAGATCGCCACCAATGACACCGGGCAGGCTATGACGCTCGTTTCCGATCATGACGCTGTCCTTTCAGCAATACGCAGCACCGAACTGCGTGCGCGTGGGTTATCAGCGACTTCGGCATCGCCCGGCACCAGCTTGCCAAGCGTTTTCAGTTCCCGACCACCCAACGCCTTCAACTGCGTTTCGGTCATTGGGATACCTGCCGGTACTTGCGGACCACGACTCTGATCGCGCATAAAGCGTTTCACCAGGCGATCCTCCAGTGAGTGGAAGCTGATCACGGACAATCTGCCGCCAGGTGCCAGTACTGACAACGCCCCTTTCAGCGCGGTGTCGATCTCTTCCAGCTCACTGTTGATCCAGATACGAATCGCCTGAAAACTGCGGGTCGCCGGATGCTTGAATTTATCTTTTACCGGTGTTGCCGCAGCGATCACTTCAGCCAACTCTTTGGTGCGCGTCATCGGCTGCTCGCGGTTGCGCTCGACAATCGCCCGGGCAATGCGCTTGGCAAAACGTTCCTCACCGTAGGTCTTCAGCACAAAAGCGATATCGGCTTCTTCAGCGCTGAGTAACCATTCCGACGCTGACTGGCCACGCGTCGGGTCCATGCGCATGTCCAACGGCCCATCACGCATGAAAGAGAAACCACGTTCTGCGTCATCCAACTGCGGCGATGACACGCCTAAATCGAGTAAAACACCGTCGATCTTGCCGGTCAGCCCGCGCTCGGTTACGTATTCCGCCAGTGCCGAAAACGGCCCATGCACGATCGAGAAGCGCGGATCTTTTATCTCAGCGGCTGCGGCTATGGCTTGCGGATCGCGATCAATCGCCAGTAGCTGCCCGTTCGCGCCAAGTTGCGAAAGGATCAATCTGGAGTGACCACCGCGACCAAAAGTGCCGTCAATGTATATGCCGTCTTCCCTGATATTGAGAGCGTTTACCGCCTCATCCAGCAGCACTGTGGTGTGTTTGAAATTTTCCTGCATAGCTATAGCGACAAGTCCTGCAACCGCTCAGATAAAGGTTCCTGAGCTGACTGTTCTGCGTCAATATCATCCTTAACTTGTTGATACCAGGTCTGTTCATCCCACAGTTCAAACTTGTTGAACTGGCCGACCAGCATCACTTCTTTCGTCAGGCTCGCATGTTGGCGAAGGGTATTTGCCAACAACAAGCGGCCTGCATTATCCATCTGACACTCACTGGCATGCCCCAACAGCAGACGCTGCACGCGACGCTCGGCGGGGTTCATGCTGGATAAGCGAGACAGCTTTTTCTCAATGATTTCCCATTCGGGCAGGGTATAAAGCAGCAGGCAGGGCTGATGGAGGTCGATGGTGCAAACCATTTGACCCTGAGACTCTGCGATCAGCAATTCACGATAGCGTGTTGGTACGGCCAGCCGCCCTTTGCTGTCGAGATTGACTAACGTTGCCCCACGGAACATGCCAGCCTCACCCCTCAGATACCCTTTTTCACCACTTTATCCCACATTTTACCACGAAAAGAGTTTACGGAGCCGATGAAATCCTTGTCAAGCCGCAACGGCGAGTGAATATCACTCTTTACAGCGGGTGAAATAATTCAAAGAAGAGTGGAAGAAGACGATGAATGGCAAAATAAAAATTAACCTGATGAATAATGGAATAAAAATTTTCGCGTCATGAAAAATGGCGAAAAATAAAGCGCGTTGCCCCGTTAAGATAAATATCCCGCGTTATGCGACAGCGGCTGCATTTTAGGGGATTTCCGAAAAGAAGCCCAGCACCATCGCGACAGCTCTGCTACCCGCTGCTGCCGAAGATGTAAACAAATAAGAAAAGCCAGGCAGTTTAATTTGTTAGCAAATCAGGTGAAAATTTACGCTTTTTTACCTGAATGATGGCAGGGAAAATTAACCGGCTGGTTAATAAAGTGGGGCATCACGCCACCCCACCGATTCATTTTGTCCGACGGCTTAATTGACCACGGCGAAATAAATTACGTCGAATTCGGGTTAAACCCGGCTTCGGTTTTCGGGGTTCATCCAGTGACGCTAAAACAAGTTCAAGCACGCGTTCCGCAACATCACGATGACGCTGCCCTACGGCCAGTACCGGACACTCAAGGAAATCCAGCAATTCGTGGTCGCCAAAGGTGGCAATCGCCAGGTCGGTTGGCAGACGCCCGTCACGTTTCAGCGTCACATCCATCACCCCCTGTAACAGACCAAATGAGGTGGTGAACAACGCCTCTGGCATAGGATGATCTTCCAGATATTTCTCAAACAACGCCGCGGCAGCCGTGCGTTCAAAGCTATTGCAGTAGATATAATCGATTGGGCGCTCGTCGCCTTTCCACGCCTCACGGAAACCCATTTCGCGCAGGAAGCTCACCGACAGCTCCGGCAGCGCGCCAAGGAACAGGACGTTTTTCACCGGCAGCTGACGCAATTCAGCGGCCAGTTGCTGGGCATCATCCTGATCGGCACCGACCACGCTGGTAAAATGTTCACGATCCAGCGCACGGTCCAGCGCAATGATCGGCAGCGGATCGTTGATCCAGCGCTGATAAAACGGGTGTTCCGGCGGTAGTGAAGTAGAAACAATGATCGCATCAACCTGACGCTGCAAAAGATGTTCAATGCAGCGCATCTCGTTATCAGGCTGATCTTCAGAACAGGCGATCAGCAGCTGATATCCACGCTGCCGCGCCTGGCGTTCAAGGTAATTGGCAATGCGCGTATAGCTGGTGTTTTCCAGATCGGGGATCACCAGCCCAATGGAACGGGTACGCCCGGCGCGCAGGCCCGCCGCGACGGCATTCGGGTGATAATTGTACTCACGCACCACCGCCATCACTTTCTCGACGGTTTTGTCGCTGACACGATATTGCCGCGCTTTGCCATTGATCACATAGCTGGCCGTAGTGCGCGACACGCCAGCCAGGCGCGCGATTTCATCCAGTTTCACGATGACACCTTAATTCCTGATAAGCCCTGTGGCGAAAATGCCCGCAGAGTAGCTAAGGGTAAAACATTTGTAACATCTAACCGCAGAAAACTACGCTGAGCAACCGCTTTTATCCGTCAGCTTGTTCAAGCGCATAAAATAAAAAAACCCGGCATTACGCCGGGTTAGCATCGTGACTGTCTGTTACTGAAGGTGATTAACGCATGATGCGATCGCCGCGCGATACACCAACGATACCGGAACGCGCCACTTCAACAATTTCCGCTACGTCACGGACAGTGTTAAGAAACGCATCCAGCTTGTCGCTGGTGCCTGCCAGCTGAACCGTGTACAGCGTTGGCGTCACGTCGATGATCTGCCCACGGAAAATTTCCGCGCTGCGTTTCACTTCTTCGCGGCCATAGCCGGTCGCCTGGATTTTCACCAGCATGATTTCACGTTCAACGTAGGCACCCTGCCCCAGCTCGCTGACACGTAACACGTCAACTAACTTGTGCAGTTGTTTCTCAATCTGCTCCAGCACCTTTTCATCGCCGACGGTTTGAATCGTCATACGTGACAGGGTGGGATCGTCAGTTGGCGCTACCGTCAGGCTTTCAATGTTGTAGCCGCGTTGCGAAAACAGGCCAACCACGCGGGACAATGCGCCGGATTCGTTCTCCAGCAGTACCGATAAAATACGACGCATAATTATGTCCTCTCCGTTTTGCTCAACCACATCTCGTCCATACCGCCACCACGAATCTGCATCGGGTAAACGTGCTCGCTGCCATCAACCGTCACATCTACAAACACCAGTCGCCCTTTCGCCAGGGTTTCCAGTGCCTGGGTCAGCTTCTCTTCCAACTCGGCCGGATGCTGAATCGCGATACCAACGTGACCATAGGCTTCCGCCAGGCGTACGAAGTCCGGCAAGGACTCCATGTAAGATTGTGAATGGCGGCCAGAGTAGATCATGTCCTGCCACTGCTTCACCATGCCGAGGAAGCGGTTGTTGAGGTTCAGTACCAGCACCGGCAAATCATATTGCAGCGCGGTCGACAGTTCCTGAATGTTCATCTGGATACTGCCGTCACCGGTGACACAGATTACGGTTTCTTCCGGCAGCGCCATCTTCACACCCAACGCCGCAGGCAGGCCAAAGCCCATGGTGCCCAAACCACCGGAGTTGATCCAGCGACGGGGTTTGTCGAACTGATAATACAGCGCTGCGAACATCTGGTGCTGGCCCACGTCCGAGGTGACGTAAGCATCGCCTTTGGTCAAACGCCAGATGGTTTCGATCACTGCCTGCGGTTTGATTTTATCGCTGGTGCGATCAAATTCGAGGCATTTGCGACCACGCCAGCCATCAATGGTCTGCCACCAGTCGCGCAGGCTGTCGAGCTCCTGCTTCACCTCGGTCTGCGCCAGCAGTTCCAGCATCTGGGTCAGCGTCTGTTTCGCATCACCGACGATCGGAATGTCTGCGGCAACGGTCTTGGAAATCGAGGTTGGGTCAACGTCGATATGCATCACCGTGGCATTCGGGCAATACTTCGCCAGATTGTTGGTGGTACGGTCATCAAAACGCACGCCGATACCGAAAATCAGGTCAGCGTTATGCATGGTCATGTTGGCTTCATAAGTACCGTGCATACCCAGCATACCCACGCACTGACGATGCGTTCCAGGGAAAGCACCCAGCCCCATCAGTGAGGTCGTCACCGGGATGTTGAGCTTTTCCGCCAGTTGCAGCAATTCGGCTTCGCAACCCGAGGTAATAGCACCGCCACCGACATACATCACTGGCTTATGGGCCGCCAGCAGGGTTTGCAGCGCGCGCTTAATCTGCCCCTTATGACCCTGAATAGTTGGGTTATAAGAACGCATGCTGACCGACTCTGGCCAGACATAAGGCAGCTTATTCGCCGGGTTCAGGATATCTTTCGGCAGGTCAATCACCACCGGGCCCGGGCGGCCACTTTTTGCCAGCCAGAACGCTTTTTTGATGACGGTTGGGATCTCTTCGGTGCTTTTGACCAGGAAGCTGTGCTTCACCACCGGGCGGGAAATCCCCACCATGTCGCACTCCTGGAAGGCGTCATAGCCGATCAGTGACGACGGCACCTGACCCGACAGAACCACCATCGGAATCGAGTCCATATAAGCAGTGGCGATGCCGGTAATGGCATTGGTGGCGCCAGGACCGGAAGTCACCAGCACGACACCCACTTCGCCGGTAGCACGCGCCAGGCCGTCAGCCATGTGCACCGCGCCTTGTTCGTGGCGAACTAATACGTGGTCGATACCGCCGACCGTTTGCAGAGCGTCGTAAATATCGAGCACCGCTCCGCCCGGATAACCGAATACCTGCTTAACGCCCTGATCGATTAACGAACGGACGACCATTTCGGCTCCTGACAACATCTCCATTTTCTGCCTCCAGGCTTGAGGGACGGAATCCACGGACGTTCGCTTTCCAGCCGCGTCAGTGACATCCTGCCCCGGATTCGCCAATTAAGATCAAAACCTTATGTTTATGCTCAGAAGACGAAATTCATTTCCGCCTTCCAGGTACAGGGAATCTACTTGAGTTCATTCTTTTGAGAGTAGGTCGATTACCATAACCGCAGAAAACCCGGCAGGCAAACGTCCATCCCTCTCAGCTCCGCTTCTTTCCACCTCAAAGGCACTAAGGCGTGATAATTGCCCGCGAGGATTAAACTAATCCCAGCACAGAACAGCAGATGATAATGCTGGTTCGGTAATTATTTACAGCGAGTTATAAGAAATACACGATGCATATTTTGCAACATTCCAGCCCACAATCTTACCCGGCAATTAATTCCTGGCGTGATTATCTTTAAAATCCTTATCTGACGTGAGATTCGTCTAAACAACCGCTGCGCCATTGTTTTACCACCAGGCAAACAAACCCGATAAAATAAATTAAAATCAACAACTTAAAATAAATACTCATTTTTAAAACATTTTTGCAAGTGATCAAAATCGCCAGCGACGCGTTAATATTTGTTTTTCCTCTGAACAAGCGAATAATCCCAGCAGATCCACCTTGAGCACCTTGAGAAATAACCTTTCACTTATGGTTGACATCAGCGGCCTTTCTCAGTATCAATATGTGCAGCACTCAATTTACGAGGTTTGATCCATGTCCCGTTCTTTCCGTCTACTTGGTCTACTACTAATCGCATCCCCATTGCGCGGTAGACTCGTGGGCGGAATCAACAACTGATTCGAACCTGCAGAAAGTTTAAGAAAACCCGCGCCAATGCGCGGGTTTTTTTATGCTCGTAGCACCGGCGAAGTTAATGCATAAGGAAGATTACGATGAGCCAGCAAGTTATTATTTTCGATACCACTCTGCGCGATGGCGAGCAGGCGTTACAGGCCAGCCTGAGTGTTAAAGAAAAATTGCAGATTGCCCTGGCGCTGGAACGTATGGGCGTAGACGTAATGGAAGTCGGTTTCCCGGTCTCTTCTCCGGGCGACTTTGAATCCGTTCAGACCATTGCACGCACCATCAAGAACAGCCGCGTCTGTGGCCTGGCACGTTGCGTTGAGAAAGATATCGACGCCGCTTACGAATCTCTGCGCGTTGCAGAAGCGTTCCGTATCCATACCTTTATCGCCACCTCGCCGATGCATATCGCCACTAAGTTGCGCAGTACGCTGCCTGAGGTGATTGAGCGTGCGGTGCATATGATTAAGCGTGCGCGTAACTACACCAACGACGTGGAATTCTCCTGCGAAGACGGTGGCCGTACACCGATTGATGACCTGTGCCGCATGGTGGAAGCCGCGATTAATGCTGGCGCCACCACCATTAACATCCCGGACACCGTGGGTTACACCCTGCCGCACGAATACGCCAACATCATCAGCCAGCTGATCAATCGCGTGCCGAATATTGATAAAGCGATTCTGTCTGTGCATACCCACGATGACCTGGGCATGGCCACCGGCAACGCAATTGCAGCGGTGATGGCCGGTGCACGTCAGGTTGAGGGAACGCTGAACGGCCTGGGCGAACGTGCCGGTAACTGTGCACTGGAAGAGGTGATCATGGCGATCAAAACCCGCCAGCAGATCATGAACGTGCACACCAATATCAAACATCAGGAAATCTACCGCACCAGCCAGACCGTCAGCCAGATCTGCAACATGCCGATCCCGGCCAACAAAGCGGTGGTCGGTTCGAATGCCTTCGCCCACTCGTCCGGCATCCACCAGGATGGCGTGCTGAAAAACCGCGAAAACTACGAAATCCTGACGCCGGAATCGATCGGTCTGCATAAAATCCAGCTCAACCTGACCTCACGTTCAGGCCGTGCCGCGGTGAAACACCGTATGGAAGAGATGGGCTACAAAGAGACCGACTACAACCTGGATACCCTGTACGACGCCTTCCTGAAGCTGGCGGATAAGAAAGGTCAGGTGTTCGATTACGATCTGGAAGCGCTGGCCTTCATCAACAAACAGAATGAAGAACCGGAACATTTCCAGCTGAAAGAATTCAACGTGCAGACCGGCTCCAGCGTGACCGCCACTGCATCTGTTCAGCTGGGCTGTGGTGAAGAGATCAAATCTGACGCCGCCACCGGTAACGGTCCGGTCGACGCCGTCTATCAGGCGATTAACCGTATCACCGGCTTTGAAGCGGAGCTGGTGAACTACAAACTGACCGCCAAAGGCCACGGCGAGAACGCCCTGGGTCAGGTTGATATCGTGGTCAACTACAACGGTCGCAAATTCCACGGCGTGGGCCTGGCGACCGATATCGTCGAATCCTCCGCCAAAGCGATGGTCAACGCCCTGAACAATATCTGGCGTGCCAAACAGGTGGAAAAAGAATTGCAGCGCAAATTTAAAGAGCAAAAGGAAACGGTGTAACTATGACTAAGTCTTTTCATATCGCGGTAATGCCGGGCGACGGAATCGGCCCGGAAGTGATGGCGCAGGCCATGAAAGTTCTGGACGCGATTCGTGCGCGTTTCGACATGCGTATCACCACCAGCGAATATGATGTTGGCGGTATCGCCATCGATCGTCACGGCGAACCGCTGCCACCTGCCTCTGTTGCCGGTGCCGAGCAGGCCGATGCCATTCTGTTTGGTTCCGTGGGTGGTCCGAAGTGGGAACACCTGCCGCCCGCACAGCAACCGGAGCGTGGCGCACTGCTGCCACTGCGTAAACACTTTAAACTGTTCAGCAACCTGCGTCCGGCAGCGCTGTATAAAGGTCTGGAAGCCTTCTGCCCGTTGCGCAGCGACATCGCCGCGCGTGGCTTCGATATCCTGTGCGTACGTGAGCTGACTGGCGGTATCTACTTTGGTCAGCCGAAAGGCCGTGAAGGCAGCGGCCCACACGAACGCGCATTCGACACCGAGGTGTATCACCGTTTTGAGATCGAACGTATTGCCCGCATTGCGTTTGAATCTGCGCGCAAACGCCGCAACAAAGTGACCTCAATCGATAAAGCCAACGTGTTGCAGACCTCCGTGATGTGGCGTGAGATCGTCAACGAAGTGGCGAAAGATTACCCGGATGTGCAACTGAGCCATATGTACATCGACAACGCCACCATGCAGCTGATTAAAGACCCATCACAGTTCGACGTGCTGCTGTGTTCAAACCTGTTTGGCGACATTCTCTCTGATGAATGCGCGATGATTACCGGTTCAATGGGCATGCTGCCGTCAGCCAGCCTGAACGAAGAAGGTTTCGGCCTGTACGAGCCAGCGGGTGGTTCAGCCCCGGATATCGCGGGTCAGAATATTGCCAACCCGGTAGCTCAGATCCTCTCGTTGTCCCTGCTGCTGCGCTATAGCCTGAACGCCACTGAGGCTGCCGACAGCATTGAGCGCGCGATCAACCGTGCGCTGGAAGCGGGTCATCGCACCCGTGATTTGGCCGGTGACGGTCAGTCCGTGAGCACCGATGAAATGGGCAGCATCATTGCCCGCTTCATCACCGAGGAAAAATAAAAAAATGAAAAGCTTATACCAGAAGTTATTTGATGCACATGTCGTCCACGAAGCACCGAACGAAACCCCGTTACTGTACATCGATCGTCATTTGATCCATGAAGTCACGTCACCGCAGGCCTTTGATGGCCTGCGCGCTCACGGTCGCAAAGTCCGTCAGCCGTCGAAGACCTTCGCTACTATGGACCATAACGTCTCCACCCAGACCAAAGACATCAATGCGTCGGGCGAGATGGCACGTATTCAGATGCAGGAACTGATCAAGAACTGCGCTGAATTCGGTATCCAGTTGTATGACCTGAACCACCCATTCCAGGGCATCGTCCACGTCATCGGTCCGGAACAGGGTATGACCCTGCCGGGTATGACCATCGTCTGTGGTGATTCCCACACCGCGACTCACGGTGCTTTTGGTTCACTGGCGTTCGGTATCGGCACCTCTGAAGTGGAGCATGTGTTTGCCACCCAGACCCTGAAACAGGGCCGTGCCAAAACCATGAAGATTGAAGTGCTGGGTGAAGCCGCACCGGGCATCACCGCGAAAGATATCGTGTTGGCGATCATCGGTAAAACCGGCAGCGCCGGCGGCACCGGTCATGTGGTGGAGTTCTGTGGCCCGGCGATTGAAGCGCTGACCATGGAAGGCCGTATGACGCTGTGCAACATGGCAATTGAAATGGGTGCCAAAGCGGGCCTGGTCGCGCCGGATGACACCACCTTTAATTACCTGAAAGACAAACAATTCGCACCGAAGGGCGAGCAGTGGGAACAGGCTGTTGCCTACTGGCGCACCCTGAAATCCGACAGCGATGCGAAATTCGATACCGTGGTGACGCTGAACGCCGCCGATATCGCCCCGCAGGTGACCTGGGGCACCAACCCGGGCCAGGTGATGGCAGTTGACCAGGCAATCCCGAACCCGGCCTCATTCGCCGATCCGGTTGAACGCGCCTCTGCCGAAAAAGCGCTGGCCTACATGGATCTGCAACCGGGTATCAAACTGACCGACGTGGCGATCGATAAAGTGTTTATCGGTTCCTGCACCAACTCACGTATCGAAGACCTGCGTGCTGCTGCCGCGATCGCCAAAGGCCGCCATGTAGCGCCTGGTGTGGTTGCGATGGTGGTACCGGGTTCTGGTCCGGTAAAAGCGCAAGCGGAAGCGGAAGGTCTGGACAAGATTTTCCTCGAAGCCGGTTTTGAATGGCGTCTGCCAGGTTGTTCCATGTGCCTGGCGATGAACAATGACCGTCTGAATCCGGGTGAGCGCTGTGCTTCCACCAGTAACCGTAACTTTGAAGGTCGTCAGGGCCGTGGTGGACGTACCCACCTGGTCAGCCCGGCGATGGCCGCTGCGGCGGCGGTGACGGGCCGTTTTGCCGATATTCGTGAACTGACTCAGGGAGCTTAAGCCATGGCGAAGAAATTTACTCAGCACAGCGGAATCGTAGCCCCGCTGGATGCCGCGAATGTTGATACCGATGCCATCATTCCTAAGCAGTTCCTGCAAAAGGTAACTCGCACCGGCTTTGGTGCACACCTGTTCCACGACTGGCGTTTTGATGATGATGCAGGCACCGTACCGACCGCCAGCTTCGTGCTGAACAAGCCGGAATACAAAGGCACCAGCATTTTGCTGGCGCGTGAAAACTTTGGCTGTGGCTCCTCCCGTGAGCACGCACCCTGGGCACTGACCGATTTCGGTTTCCAGGTGGTGATTGCACCCAGCTTTGCGGATATCTTCTACGGTAACAGCTTCAACAACCAGTTGCTGCCGGTGAAGTTAAGCGATGAAGAAGTTGATGAGATGTTTAAGCTGGTCGCAAGCCATCCAGGCATCAGCTTTATCGTGGATCTGGAAGCCCAGACCGTGACTGCTGGCGACAAAACCTATAGCTTCGAAATCGACAGCTTCCGTCGCCACTGCATGATTAACGGACTCGACAGCATTGGCCTGACGCTGCAACACGAAGCGTCCATCGCCGACTACGAGACGAATCAGCCCGCGTTTTTACGTTAAAATAGCGCGATTAATCGTGCCGCTACAGCCGTAGCGGCGCGATTTATTGCGCGCAGTTACACATCCCGCACCCGCGAAGCCAGCCCCAACGCCAGCACTGCTAACCCTAGCGCCAGCCAGTACACCGACTCATGGCCGAACTGTTCACTCAGCGCCCCCTGAATCAAACCCGCCACAATCATTCCGGTAGAGATCGAGGTGGTAAACATGGTGGTAGCCGCGCCAGCACGTCCCGGCATCAGATCCTGGAACCACAACATACCGATTCCGGCAACAATCCCGATAAACGCAGCATTGAACAGCTGCAACACCATCAGCGCGGTACGTGACTGGAACAGACCCAGCCCGAGATAAAACACCATTGCGGCCACCAGCGCCACCTGCACCAGCCGACGTTTACCGAAGCGACGTGCATAATGCCCGGCCAGCAACATAATCGGGATCTCCAGCCCGGCCGCCGTTCCCATCAACAGGCCAGCCAGCTTTTCCGGCAAACCGAGCGTGGAGCTGATATAGAGCGGCATATCAATGATATACATCACGTTGCAGGTCCACATTATCACCGAGGCGATAAACAGCAGACGCACCTGGCTGTCTTTCCACGGACTCAGTTGTGTCAACACCTGCTCGGGAGACACGATCACACGCGGCACCGACGGCAGGGTGCGCCAGATCAGCAGCAGGCTTAACAAAAAGATCACCGCCGCCACGCAAAACAGCGTCACAAAGCCATAGTTCAATGCCAGCGCGAACGATAACGGCGGGCCGATCACCCACGCCAGCGACAACTGCGCACGCATGACCGAACTGAACATCACCACTTCGCGGGCGGAACGGTCAGCATACTCACGCGCCAACGCAAAAATTTGCGGCACTGCCACGCTGGCCAATGCCGACAGCAGCACGCCCAACGTAATCAACGTCAGATAATGACGGGTAAAGGCAAACAACAGCGAATTACACACCGCCATCAGGCAACAAAACATAATCAGGTGGCGGCGATCGCCGTGGTTGTCGGAACGTTTCGCCACCAGCAGGCTGATGACAATCCCGGCAATCGCGTTGACGGTAAAGAACAACCCAACCCAGAACGGCCTGACCTGCACTTCACGCGTCAGGAACAGGCTCAGCGTCGGTGCCTGCAAAGCACCGGCCACGCCAACCATAAAGGAGACGGCCATAAAAGCCAGATAAACCGGGTTGAGGAACGGCTTACGCGTTAACAGCGATTTCATGCAGAAATCCCTTTGCGGATTCAATCGGGGAAAAAAATGAGGGTAGAAGATTCCACAGCAAGACGAAAAAAGCCAGCAGAGAACACACTGCTGGCGGTGAAATTGCACCCTACTCAGAAAAGGTTCTACGTCGGCAGAACCGCTGGCAGAGCGCCATTCATGACTGAATGCCTCCCGCTCTTCCATTGGGGTCTACTATGCCTCTAATATAGGGCAAGAAAAACTGAGCGATTACGCGGCGGAGTTCCCCTTTTATGTCTTCTTCACGTCTACAACAGCAATTTATCCGCCTGTGGCAAAGCTGCCAGGGCCAGGATCAGGAAACCACCCTGAGCGAACTGGCGGAATTGCTGCACTGCTCGCGACGTCATATGCGCAACCTGTTGAATGCCATGCAGGATGCGGGTTGGTTAATCTGGCAGGCCGAAGCCGGACGGGGTAAACGTTCAACGCTGAGTTTTTGTTATACCGGGCTGGCATTGCAGCAGCAGCGCGCCGAAGATTTGCTGGAGCAGGATCGCATCGAACAACTGGTGCAATTGGTAGGCGACAAAAATCAGGTACGCCAAATGATTGCTTCTCACCTCGGCCGCAGCTTCCGCCAGGGTAAGCATATTCTGCGCGTCCTCTATTATCGCCCGCTTCCCAACCTGCTACCCGGTTCCCCGTTGCGTCGCTCCGAAACCCATTTAGCGCGGCAAATCTTCAGTGGTCTGACACGGATAAATGAGGAAAAGGGGGAAATTGAACCCGATATTGCCCATCACTGGCAACAAACATCGCTGCTGCACTGGCGCTTTTTCCTGCGACCCGCGATTCGTTTTCACCACGGTCGTGAACTGGAGATGGAGGATGTCATCAGCTCGTTGGATCGTCTGCGTACCCAACCGCTGTTCTCCCATATTGCCAAACTTCACTCCCCTGCCCCCTGGACGCTGGATATTCAACTGACTCAACCCGATAACTGGCTACCGTGGTTGCTTGGCAGCGTCAGCGCGATGATCTTGCCGCGCGAGTGGCAAACGGTTCGCGATTTCGCCCGTCAGCCGATTGGCACCGGCCCCTACAGCGTGGTGCGCAACCAGCAAAGCCAACTTAAAATTGCCGCTTTTGATGACTACTTCGGCTACCGCGCGTTGATTGATGATGTCTCAATCTGGGTATTACCGGAAATCAGCGACGAACTGGTGTATGCCGGAGTGAAGTTGCAGGGCGAAACCGCCGATGAAAAATCGGAGGAGAGCCGCCTGGAAGAGGGTTGCTATTTTCTGCTGTATGACCAACGTTCAGAGCAGGGACGCGATGCCCATTTCCGCCGCTGGGTCAGCTATCTGTTTAACCCTATCGCCCTGCTGAACAACGCCGGGGTAGGGTATCAACGCTACTGGTTCCCGGCCTATGGCTTGATTCCTCGCTGGCACCACCGCCGCGACTTAACCCCAGTCAGCAAACCACAGCATCTCACCCAACTGACCATCAGCTGGTACAGCCATCATGTTGAGCATGAAGGGATCGCCAATGCGCTGCGCCCACTGCTGGCGCAGCAGGGCGTAGAGTTAATCACCCGTGAACTGAGTTACGAAGCATGGTTTAACGGTGAAGGCGAAAGCGATATCTGGCTTGGCAGTGTCAACTTCACCCTGCCGCTGGATTACTCGCTGTTCGCTCAATTGTATGAGCTGCCGCTGATGCAGCAATGCATCCCAATAGACTGGCAAAGCGCGGCTGAACGCTGGCGCGAAAAAACGCTACCGCTGGCGGAATGGAGCAAGCAACTGGTGGACAGTGACTACCTGCATCCGCTGTTTCATCACTGGTTGCTGCTGGAAGGCCAGCGCAGTATGCGTGGTGTGCGCATGAATACCCTTGGCTGGTTTGACTTTAAATCCGCCTGGTTTGCCCCGCCGGAGCTGTGAACCTTTCGCCCTGAGCCGGAAATGACTAGAATGAGCCGTTCTCAACGGGGTGCCCTGCATTACAGGGGCTGAGAGAGACCCGTCGAACCTGATCCGGTTAATACCGGCGTAGGGATTTGAGATGCCTCACTGCTCAGATCCTTTGCGACTCAACCTTATCTTCTCCTCAAGGAGCGCAAAGTGTTTAAAAAAGTTCTGCCCGTGCTGCTGCTGATTTCTGCCCCGGCGCTGGCTGCCAAACCGGTACTGACCGTCTACACCTACGATTCATTCTCTGCCGATTGGGGACCCGGTCCGGCAGTAAAAAAAGCCTTTGAAGCCCAGTGCGGCTGTGAGCTGAAATATGTCGCGCTCGAAGATGGCGTGTCGCTGCTCAATCGTGTCCGTATGGAAGGCAAAAACAGCAAAGCGGATATCGTGCTGGGCCTCGATAACAATCTGGTGCAGGCGGCAGAAAAAACCGGCCTGTTTGCCAAAAGCCAGGTGGATACCGGCGCACTCCAACTGCCAGATGGCTGGCACAACGACACCTTTATCCCGTTCGACTATGGCTACTTCGCCTTCGTCTATGACAAAAATAAACTGAAGAACCCGCCCAAAAGCCTGAAAGAGTTGGTAGAAAGCCCTGAAAAATGGCGCGTGATCTATGAAGATCCACGTACCAGCACCCCCGGACTTGGCTTGCTGCTGTGGATGCAAAAGGTGTATGGCGACAAAGCACCGGAAGCCTGGCAAAAACTGGCGCAAAAAACCGTCACCGTCACCAAAGGCTGGAGTGAAGCTTATGGCCTGTTCCTGAAAGGTGAAGGCGATCTGGTGCTGAGTTACACCACCTCCCCGGCTTATCACATCATTGAAGAGAAGAAAGAAAACTACGCGGCAGCGCCGTTCAGCGAAGGCCATTACATGCAGGTTGAAGTGGCGGCACAGCTCGCCAGCAGCAAACAACCAAAACTGGCACAGCAATTTATGCAGTTTATGGTATCCCCGGCCTTCCAGCAGACCATCCCGACCGGCAACTGGATGTATCCGGTGATTAAAAGCGAGTTGCCTGCCGGTTATCAGACGCTAAACGTACCGCAAACGGCGCTGCAATATAGCCCGACTGAGGTTGCCGACCATCGCGCCGACTGGATAAGTGCATGGCAACGCGCCGTCAGCCGTTAATTCCCGGCTGGCTTCTGCCCGGCAGTTTCACCGCGCTCTTGTTATGCGCGGTGGCGCTGCTGGCGTTTGGTGCGCTGTTGATGTCAGCCCCCATCGGTGACTGGCGTGGCCTGCTCACCGATGACTATCTGCATCACGTACTGGCTTTCTCCTTCTGGCAGGCGTTACTGTCGGCGCTGTTCTCAGTCATCCCCGCGATCCCGCTGGCGCGCGCCCTGTACCGTCGACGTTTTCCCGGACGTAACCTGCTGTTACGCCTGTGCGCCATGACGCTGGTGCTACCGGTGCTGGTGGCAATATTCGGCCTGCTGAGCGTCTATGGTCGCAGCGGCTGGCTGGCCCAGCTGTGCAGCCTGGTAGGTATCGATTATCACTTCTCACCCTATGGGTTGCAGGGCATTCTGCTGGCACATGTGTTCTTCAATCTGCCGCTGGCCACGCGCATGCTGTTGCAGTCGCTGGAAAGCATCCCGGGCGAGCAACGTCAGCTGGCGGCGCAGCTCGGCCTGCGCAGTTGGAACCTGTTCCGCTTACTCGAATGGCCGTGGCTGCGGCGGCAGATTTTGCCCACCGCCGCGCTGATTTTTATGCTGTGCTTTGCCAGTTTTGCCACCGTGCTGGCACTGGGCGGTGGCCCGCAGGCCACCACGCTGGAGCTGGCAATTTTTCAGGCGCTGAGTTTTGACTACGATCCCGGTCGCGCGGCCCTGCTGGCGCTGCTGCAACTGGGCTGCTGCCTGCTGCTGGTGTTGCTGAGCCAGCGCTTCAGCCAAGCTATTCCGAGCGGAAGTCAGCAGATACGCGGCTGGCGCGATCCCCAGGATAGCTGGCGCGCGCGCCTCAGCGATGGCTTATTGATCGGTTTAGCCTTGTTGTTGTTGCTCCCGCCTTTGCTGGCGGTAGTGACTGATGGCCTGCGTGGCGGCGTCGCCGGGGCGATTCAACAACCGGCCTTGTGGCAGGCCACCTTTACCTCATTACGCATTGCCATCGGAGCAGGCGTGTTGTGTGTCATTCTTACCCTGATGCTGTTATGGAGCAGCCGTGAACTGCGCCTGCGTCATCACACTATCCCGGCGCAAGCAATGGAACTGAGTGGCATGTTGATTCTGGCAATGCCAGGCATCGTATTGGCGAGCGGTTTTTTCCTGCTGTTCAACGCCACCGTTGGCCTGCCGCAATCCGCCGACGGGCTGGTGATCTTCACGAACGCACTGATCGCCATCCCCTATGCCATGAAAGTGCTGGAGAACCCGATGCGCGATCTCAGCGCGCGTTACAATCAGTTATGCGCCTCGCTGGGTATGCAGGGGTTGAACCGCCTGCGCCTGCTTGAACTGCGCGCACTGAAACGTCCGATTGCCCAGGCGCTGGCCTTTGCCTGCGTGTTGTCGATTGGCGATTTTGGCGTGGTGGCATTGTTTGGCAGCGCGGATTTCCGCACGTTGCCATTCTATCTGTTCCAGCAAATTGGCGCCTATCGCGGCGAGGACGGCGCGGTCACCGCGTTGCTGTTGCTGCTGCTGTGCCTGCTCCTGTTTACCCTGATGGAAAAATTGCCAGGTCGTCATGCTGACACTGAATAACCTCACCTACCTGTACCAGCATCTGCCGATGCGCTTCCAGTTTAGTGCGCAAGCCGGCGAACGGCTGGCGATCCTGGGTCCGAGCGGAGCCGGGAAAAGTACCCTGCTTAGCCTGATTGGCGGCTTTTTGCCGGTCAGCAGCGGCAGTTTATGGTTGAACGGCGAAGAGCATACCGCCAGCGTCCCCGCCGCGCGCCCGGTGTCGATGTTATTCCAGGAGAACAACCTGTTTCCGCACCTGACGGTGCAGCAGAATCTGGGACTGGGGCTGCATCCGGGCTTAAAACTCACCGCTGACCAGAAACAGCAGGTGCTTGAGATCGCCGGGCAGACCGGGCTTCAGGAGATGCTACAGCGCCTGCCGGGACAGCTCTCCGGCGGGCAACGCCAACGCGTAGCGCTGGCGCGCTGTCTGCTGCGCAATCAGCCGATTCTATTGTTGGATGAACCTTTTTCTGCACTCGATCCGGCGTTGCGTCAGGAGATGCTGCAACTGGTGCATAGCGTCTGCGTCGCGCGTAACATCACGCTGCTGATGGTGTCGCATAGTCTGGAAGATGCGCGGCAAATCGCGTCGCGCAGTCTGGTGGTGGTTGATGGGCGGATTTACTGGGATGGCAGCACGGAAGACCTGCTCAATGGCAGAACCCCCGCCGCCGCCATTCTCGGCGTGGCACAACGTTAAGCGAAGAACACCTTCCACAGCAGATGACGGAACACCGGCATCATTGGGTGGAACTGGATAGCAATAAACGCTGCCACGCCGACCACTGCGGCCAACGGTGCCAGCCAGCGTAAACGCGCCGCCGGTAGATACGCCGTTGCCCAGTCGATATTTTTGCCACTGCGCCACCAACGCCAGCACAGCCAGAACCCCAGCCATACCAGCAACGCCACCAGCGCCAGCAGCCAGGTAAAGTGGCTGCCTTGTGCGGCCTGCGGCACATCAATCGCCACCCCGGCGAGGATACCGGGCATCAGATACAGCGGTGGCCAGAGGATGCAGCCAATAATGTTCGGTGGCAGGAATTTGCGCACCGGTAACTCCAGCATCCCAGCCGCCAGCGGAATCAAGGGACGCGTCGGGCCGACAAAGCGCCCAACCAGAATGGTAAACATGCTGTGCTGATGCAGCGCATGCTCGGTCTTATCCAGCAAACCACGATACTTCTGTAAATATTTCCAGCGATGCAGTGGCCCCTGGAATCTCCAGCCAATGCCATAGGAAACCCAGTCGCCAATCAGGCAACCGACCAGCCCGGCAGCCCAGGCCGGATAGAGACCAATCTGGCCGCTGCCGACCAGCGCGCCCAGACTTGCCATCAACACCGTGCCCGGCAGCAGCAATCCTACGAAGGCCAGCGACTCAAGAAACGTCACCAGCGCGACAGCAAACAATGCCCATTCCAGAGATTGCGTAAAAAGATGTTGTACCCAGGCTTCCATAAATATCCTCTGCGGAATATGAAGGCTGGATTGTCCAGAGCCAGCCGCGCAGCGTCAAGGCAAGATTTGTACACCAATGTTGACAAAGCGCTGACAATTTAAGCAAACCAAAGACACTGTATAAACATCCATGATACACTAAACGGGTTATCACACCCGGAGTTCCCGTGACCGATCCACGCGCAGGTTTTCTGCTTACCCGACACTGGCGAGACACCCCCACTGGCAGCGAAGTGGTGCTGTGGCTGGCTACCGACCGCGGCGCGCAGCGCTTAGTGTTGCCCGCTCAGGAGTCGGTGGCGTTTATTCCCACCGAATTTCAATCGCAGGTCGAAACGCTAATCCGCGACGAGCGCCACACGCGCATTCAGTCCCTGAAATTAAGAGATTTCCGTCGTCGTCCGGTGTTCGGCCTTTATTGTCGCAGCTATCGCCAACTGCAAAATCTGGAAAAACGCCTGCGGGACAATGGCATCCCGGTGTATGAAGCGGATATCCGCCCGCCGGAGCGCTATCTGATGGAACGCTTTATCACCGCGCCGGTGTGGTTCAGTGGCGACACGCGCGGTGACAGCGTAGTTAATGCGCGCCTTAAACCCCATCCCGACTATCGCCCAGAACTAAAATGGGTGTCGCTGGACATCGAAACCACCGAACATGGCGAACTCTACTGCATCGGGTTGGAAGGTTGTGGCCAGCGTCAGGTGTATATGCTCGGCCCGCCCAACGGCGATGCCAGCGCGCTTGATTTCGAACTGATTTACGTTGATAGCCGCCCGCAACTGCTGGAGCAACTTAATGCCTGGTTCGCCCGCCATGAACCTGATGTCATTATCGGCTGGAACCTGGTGCAATTCGACCTGCGCGTGTTGCAAAAACACGCCGATCGTTATGGCATTCCGCTGCGTCTGGGACGCCAGCAACAGCCGCTGGAGTGGCGCGAGCATGGTTTTAAACCCGGCGTCTTTTTTGCGCAGGCCACCGGGCGCCTGATTATTGACGGCATCGAGGCGTTAAAATCCGCCTTCTGGGATTTCCCCTCCTTCAGTCTGGAAGCCGTTTCGCAGGCGTTACTGGGTGAAGGCAAAGCCATTGATAATCCGTGGCAACGCATGGAAGAGATCAACTGGCGCTTCGCCAGCGATAAACCGGCGCTGGCGCGCTATAACCTGAAAGATTGCGAACTGGTGACGCGCATTTTCCATCATACCGCCATCATGCCGTTCCTGCTGGAACGCGCTACGGTGAATGGGCTGGCGGTCGATCGCCACGGCGGTTCAGTGGCGGCATTTGGTCATCTCTACATTCCACGTATGCATCGCGCCGGGTTTGTTGCGCCTAATCTCGGCGAAGTGACGCCGGAAGCCAGCCCCGGTGGTTACGTGATGGATTCGCGTCCCGGCCTGTACGATTCGGTGTTGGTGCTGGATTACAAAAGCCTCTATCCATCGATTATCCGTACTTTCCTGATTGATCCGGTGGGACTGGTGGAAGGGCTGGCGCATCCTGCTGATGCCGATTCAGTACCCGGTTTTCGCGGTGCACGCTTTTCCCGTGCCACCCACTGCCTGCCCGCGATCGTTGAGCAGATCTGGCAGGGACGTGAGCGGGCAAAACTCGACCACAACAAACCGCTGTCGCAGGCGTTGAAAATTATCATGAACGCTTTTTACGGCGTGCTCGGCACCAGCGCCTGTCGCTTTTTCGATCCCCGCCTTGCGTCCTCCATCACCCTACGCGGGCACGCTATCATGCAGCAAACGCGTGAACTGATTGAAGCCAAAGGCTATGACGTGATTTACGGCGACACCGATTCAACGTTTGTCTGGTTGAAGGGGGCGCACAGCGAAGAACAGGCGGCGGTAATTGGTCGTCAGTTGGCCGAACACGTCAATGGCTGGTGGCAGGAACATTTGCAGCAAACCTATGGCCTGAGCAGTGCGCTGGAGCTGGAGTACGAAAACCATTTCAGTCGTTTCTTAATGCCTACCATTCGCGGTGCGGAACAGGGCAGTAAAAAGCGCTATGCTGGTCTGATTCGCACCGACGACAGTGAACGGCTGGTGTTCAAAGGGCTTGAATCGGTACGCACCGACTGGACCCCCCTGGCGCAACAGTTCCAGCAAACCTTGTATGGTCGCATCTTTCGCGGTGAACCCTGGCAGGATTATATCCGGGATACCGTAGCACAATTGCTGGCAGGCGAACTTGATGATCAGCTGGTCTATAAAAAGCGCCTGCGCCGACCGCTCAAAGATTATGAGCGCAACGTGCCACCGCATGTTCGCGCCGCGCGCCTGGCGGATGAGGTCAACCGCAAACTGGGGCGGCCGTTGCAGTATCAGAACGGCGGCACCATTCGCTATGTCATCGCCACCGCAGGCCCGGAGCCTCTGGAAGCGCGCCATACGCCGCTCGACTATGATCACTATGTGACGAAGCAGTTGCAGCCCGTGGCGGAAGGCATTTTACCCTTCGTCGGCGATGATTTTGCTACACTGATTACCGGGCAGTTGGGGCTTTTTTGACAGGTGACGAATGCCCTGCCATCCAGTACCATAGCGCCCTTCCTGAATCTCACCGCATCCACACGCTGCCCAAACCCTTTCGTTTGGCGGTACGGTTTTGCCTGAGAGCAGGTGCACATCTTCATGACATGACAGAGAATCGAACAGGAATTATATGGTTTTTACACTGGGTCAACGCTGGATTAGTGATACGGAAAGTGAACTGGGACTGGGCACGGTAGTTGCGCTGGATACGCGCATGGTCACACTGATGTTCCCGGCAACCGGCGAAAACCGCCTCTATGCCCGTAATGATTCTCCTGTTACCCGCGTGATCTTCAATCCGGGTGATACCGTCACCAGCCATGAAGGCTGGCAGATGCGCGTCGATGACGTCCGTAACGAAAATGAGTTAATTACCTACATCGGCACACGTCTCGACACCGAAGAATCCAACGTGCTGATGCGCGAAGTGATGCTCGACAGCAAACTGGTGTTCAGCAAACCCCAGGATCGCCTGTTCGCCGGACAGTTGGATCGCATGGACAGGTTTGCGTTGCGCTTCCGCGCCCGTAAATATCAGAGCGAGCAGTACAACCTGCCGACCAGCGGTTTACGTGGTATGCGCACCAACCTGATCCCACATCAGCTGCACATTGCGCACGATGTTGGCCGTCGCCATGCACCGCGAGTGTTGCTGGCTGACGAAGTGGGTCTGGGTAAAACCATCGAAGCCGGGATGATCATCCAGCAACAGTTGCTGGCTGGACGTGCGGAGCGCGTGCTGATTGTGGTACCGGAAACCCTGCAACATCAGTGGCTGGTGGAGATGCTGCGCCGCTTCAATCTGCGCTTTGCGCTGTTTGATGATGACCGCTACACCGAAGCGCAGCACGACAGCGATAACCCATTTGATACCGAGCAGCTGATCATCTGCTCGCTCGATTTTGTCCGCCGTAATAAGCAGCGTCTGGAACTGCTGGCCGATGCTGCGTGGGATCTGCTGGTGGTTGATGAAGCACACCATCTGGCATGGAGTGAAGACGCACCGAGCCGTGAATATCAGGTCATTGAGCAGTTGGCGGAACAGACGCCTGGCGTACTGCTGCTGACCGCGACACCGGAACAGCTCGGTTTGGAGAGCCATTTCGCCCGTCTGCGCCTGCTCGATCCTAATCGCTTCCACGATTTCAGCCAGTTTGTAGCTGAACAGCAGCACTATCGCCCGGTAGCCGATGCGGTAAGCACCCTGCTGGCCGACAAAGCGATCTCCAAAGATGAAATGAACCTGATCAACGATCTGGTCGGTGAGCAGGACATCGAACCGCTGTTGCAGGTGGCAAACAGCGATCGCGAAGGCAAAGAAGATGCACGCAAAGAACTGATTTCTATGTTGATGGACCGTCACGGCACCAGCCGCGTGCTGTTCCGCAACACCCGTAACGGCGTGAAAGGTTTCCCGAAACGCGAACTGCATCAGATCCGCCTGCCGCTGCCGGCGCAGTACCAAACGGCAATTAAAGTCTCCGGCATTATGGGCGCACGTAAAAGCGCGGAAGAACGCGCCCGTGACATGCTGTACCCGGAGCAGATTTATCAGGAGTTTGAAGGTGACAGCGGCACCTGGTGGAACTTCGATCCGCGCGTTGAGTGGCTGATGGGCTACCTCACCAGCAACCGTAAAGAGAAAGTGCTGGTGATTTGTGCCAAAGCCGCCACCGCCCTGCAACTGGAACAGGTGCTGCGTGAGCGCGAAGGTATCCGCGCCGCCGTGTTCCACGAAGGTCTGTCAATCATCGAACGTGACCGCGCTGCGGCCTGGTTCGCCTCCGAAGAAGATGGCGCGCAGGTGCTGCTGTGTTCGGAAATCGGTTCTGAAGGCCGCAACTTCCAGTTCGCCAGCCGCCTGGTGATGTTTGATTTGCCGTTCAACCCGGACCTGCTGGAGCAACGAATTGGTCGTCTCGATCGTATCGGCCAGATGCACGATATTCAGATCCTGGTGCCGTGGCTGGAAAAAACCGCGCAGGCGGTGCTGTTGCGCTGGTATCACGAGGGTCTGGACGCGTTTGAGCACACCTGTCCAACTGGCCGCACCATTTACGACAGCGTCTACAGCCAGTTGATTGAATACCTTGCCGCGCCGGAAAATCCGCAGGGGCTGGATGAGTTCATCGTTGAGTGCCGCAAGCAGCATGACCAGTTGAAAGCCCAACTGGAACAGGGCCGCGACCGTCTGCTGGAGCAGAACTCAAATGGCGGTGAAGCAGCCCAGGCGTTGGCAGAAGCGATTGCCGAGCAGGATAACGACACCGGCCTGGTGAATTTCGCCCTCAACCTGTTTGATATCGTGGGTATCAACCAGGAGGATCGTAGCGATAACCTGATCGTGCTGACGCCGTCCGATCATATGCTGGTGCCGGATTTCCCCGGTCTGCCGGAGGATGGCTGCACCGTGACCTTTAACCGCAACCAGGCACTGTCACGCGAAGATACCCAGTTCATTACCTGGGAACACCCGCTGATCCGCAACGGTCTGGACCTGATCCTCTCCGGCGATACCGGCAGCTGTGCGCTGTCGCTGTTGAAAAACAAAGCGTTACCGGTTGGCACGCTGCTGGTAGAGATGATCTATGTGGTGGAAGCCCAGGCACCGAAGCATCTGCAACTGACCCGCTTCCTGCCGCCGACACCGGTGCGTTTGCTGATGGATCGCACCGGCAACAATCTGGCCGGAAAAGTGGAATTTGAGAGCTTTAACCGTCAGTTAAACGCCGTGAATCGCCATACCGGCAGCAAGCTGGTGAATGCCGTTCAACAGGATGTGCATCAGATTCTGACGCTGGCGGAGAGCGCAGTGGTGCCGGAAGCGCAAGCGATTATCGCGGCGGCAAAAGCCGAAGCCGATGAGAAGCTGAGCGCTGAGCTATCCCGTCTTGAGGCACTGCGCGCCGTCAACCCCAACATCCGTGATGACGAGGTTGAGGCGCTGGAAAGCAACCGTAACCAGGTGCTGGCAAGCCTCGGTGACGCGGGCTGGCGTCTGGATGCGCTGCGCCTGATCGTGGTGACGCATCAATAATTGACCGGGGCCGCAAGGCCCCCTTACGGAATGGCTGATGGAACCTTATAACCCGCCGCTTGAACCCTGGCTGCATATCCTTTATCAGGACGATCACATCATGGTGGTCAATAAGCCGAGCGGTTTGCTGTCGGTGCCGGGTCGCCTCGATGAGCACAAAGACAGTGTGATGACACGGATCCAGCGTGATTACCCGCAGGCTGAATCAGTGCATCGTCTGGATATGGCCACCAGCGGCGTTATTGTGGTGGCGTTGAATAAAGCGGCCGAGCGTGAGCTGAAGCGGCAATTCCGTGAACGCGAGCCTGCCAAACAATACGTGGCGCGCGTCTGGGGCCATCCGGCTGAAGAAAAAGGCTTAATTGATTTGCCGCTGATTTGCGACTGGCCAAACCGGCCAAAGCAGAAGGTGTGTTTTGAAACCGGCAAACCGGCGCAAACCGAGTATCAGGTGCTGGCATATGATGACGACAACAGCGCCAGGGTGCAGCTGAAGCCAATTACCGGACGTTCGCATCAGTTACGTGTGCATTTGTTGGCGCTGGGGCATCCGATTCTTGGTGATCGCTTTTACGCTTCGCCAGAAGCGCTGGCGATGGCATCGCGCCTGTTGTTACATGCGGAATCGCTGACCATAACCCACCCGGCGTTTGGCAACAGTATGACGTTTCGCCAGCCAGCAGATTTCTGACAACCGTAGCGGCGCGATTTATCGCGTGGGTTTGTGCCGCCATTGGGAAACGGCCGCGCGATAAATCGCGCCGCTACGCCGGAGCAAGGATTTATTTAAATCCTTTTTCCTTACGAATCAGATCGTAAGCCGCCTGAATTTCCTGCGCTTTCTGCTTCGCCATCTCCATCATTTGTGGCGGTAGCCCTTTCGCCACCAGCTTGTCAGGATGATGTTCCGCCATCAGCTTACGGTAGGCGCGCTTGATCGTGGTGCTGTCATCGCTGCTTTTCACCCCCAGCACGCTACAGGCATCTTCCAGCGTCGGGCCACGTTTAGCCTGCTGATACGCGCCGCCACCATACGATGAACCGCCACCACCAAATTGCTGGCCGCCTTCCATCATGCGCAGGAACTGGTCAAACTGCATTTTTGAGATGCCCAGCTCCTCGGCGATCACATACAACACCTGACGTTCGTTGGGATGCAGTGAACCATCAGCGAAGGCGGCCTGGATCTGAATTTCCAGAAACATCCGAATCAGATCAAAGCGACCAAAGCAGGCGCTGCGCAGCTCACGCAGTTTATTGCGTAACGGATAGTCGCCCTGCTTACCTTCACGGAAGGCTCGCTGTGCCGCAGTGCGCGCATCGCCATGCAACTGCATACGATCCATCAGTAAAGATGCAATCTGGATATCCGCCTCGGTCACGCGTCCTTTTGACTTGGTCAAATGGCCCATTACCTGAAAAGTGGTACTAAAAAACAGTGTCTGGCGGGTTTGGTTGTTAGCGAAATAGCCTTGTCCCTGAACGCTGCGCACCTTATCAAACATGTGACCAATGATCAGACCCAGTACAATGCCCCAAAAGCCCAGTCCGGAAAGTAAGCCCAGAGCCAGACCAATTACTTTTCCCCAGTAGCGCATAAACTCCTCAATTCGCCATGCTTGCGGCTGAAAATTGCATTATCATACCTGTCATTTATCTCAGCGCCTAACGGCAACGCGGACAGAAAAGGATTAACACTGGCGCATCGCCGGGCAGTAAGTTAGTCTCTGACCGGATTGTCGGCATGATGCCAGTTTTCATGGAATTATCGAAACCGCGTATGAAAAAACGTATACCTACCCTGCTGGCTACCATGATTGGTGCAGCGATATACAGTCAGCATTCCCTCGCCGACGACTTAATGTCGCAGTGTATGCTGGGCGTGCCGAGCTTTAACCGTCCGCTGGTTAATGGCGACACGAATTCGCTGCCCGTGACGATTCATTCTGACTCGTCCAAAGGCACCTATCCCAACGACGCGGTATTCACCGGTAACGTCGATGTGCAACAGGGAAACAGCCGCCTGACTGCCGATGAAGTGCAGTTGCATCAGCGTCAGCAGGAAGGGCAAACCGCGCCGGTTCGTACCGTCGATGCGCTGGGTAATGTGCACTATGACGACAATCAGGTCATCCTGAAAGGTCCGAAAGCCTGGTCGAATCTGAATACCAAAGATACCAACGTCTGGAACGGTAACTATCTGATGGTAGGCCGTCAGGGACGTGGTGATGCCGATCAGATGAAACTGCGTGGCAACAATCGTTATACCATCCTCGAAAACGGCAGCTTTACCTCCTGTTTGCCCGGTAGCAACAGCTGGAGTGTGGTGGGTACAGAAATCATTCAGGACCGCCAGGAGGAAGTGGCGGAGATCTGGAATGCGCGCTTTAAACTTGGCAATGTGCCGGTTTTCTATAGCCCCTACCTGCAACTGCCGATTGGCGATCGTCGCCGCTCTGGCTTCCTGATCCCGAATGCAAAATACAGCAGCACGAATGGTTTCGAGTTCATGCTGCCGTACTACTGGAACATCGCACCGCAGGCCGATGCCACCATTACGCCGCACTATATGAGCAATCGTGGCCTGCAATTGCAGAATGAATTCCGTTATCTGACCCAGTTTGGTGCGGGTTTGATGGAGCTGGATTATCTGCCATCCGATAATCAGTACGATAAAGACAAAGCGGTGCGTGGTATTGCGCAGGATGCCAGCTCCGATCGCTGGTTGTTCTACTGGCGCCACGCTGGGGTGTACGATCAGCACTGGCGTTTCAATGCCGACTATACCAAAGTCAGCGATCCCTATTACTTCAACGACTTAACGTCAAAGTATTACAGTTCGACTGATGGTTACGCCACGCAGAAATTCAGCGTTGGCTATGCCGATACCAACTGGGATGCCACACTCTCAACCAAAGATTTCCAGGTGTTTGGCACCACCAGCAACAGCAACGTCTATCGCGCGATGCCGCAGCTCGATCTGAATTACTATCAGAACGATATCGGGCCGTTTGATGGCCGTATTTTCGCGCAGGCGGTGAAGTTTACCAACGTAAATAGCCGGATGCCGGAAGCAACGCGTCTGCATATTGAACCGACGCTGGATCTGCCGCTGTCAAACGGCTGGGCCAGCCTGGATACCGAAGCCAAGTTCCTTGCTACCCATTATCAGCAGGATAGCCTCGATTATTACAACAGCTCAAGCTACACCCGGACCTCCAGCGGCCTGCTGAAAGACTCCGTTAACCGTACGCTGCCGCAGTTTAAGGTCGATGGTCGTCTGGTATTTGACCGCGATATGGATTGGGCTGAGGGCTATACCCAGACGCTGGAACCGCGTGTCCAGTATCTCTACATCCCGTACCGCGACCAGAGCGCTATCTATCCGTACGATTCAACATTGCTGCAAACTGACTATACCGGCTTGTTCCGTGACCGCACCTACAGCGGCCTCGATCGCATCGCCTCAGCCAATCAGGTCGCAACCGGTGTTACCACGCGAATTTATGATAACGATCTGGTTGAACGTTTTAACGTTTCTGTTGGTCAAATCTACTCGTTTACCCCATCGCGGACTGGCGTTGAGCAGATCGACGATGAAGATGACACCGGTAGCCTGATCTGGGCCGGTGACACTTACTGGAAAGTGAGCGATCGCTGGGCCGTGCGTGGCGGGCTGCAATATGATACCCGTCTCGATAACATCGCTCAGGGCAATGCGGTACTCGAGTATCGTCAGGATGCCGATCGTATGGTGCAGCTGAGTTATCGCTACAGCAGCCCGGAATACGTCGCACAAGCACTGAATGACTCCAGCCTGCTGACTAACCCGATCTACAAAAACGGGATCTCTCAGGTCGGAGCAACCGCCAGTTGGCCGATTGCTGACGCCTGGTCGCTGGTCGGTGCGTATTACTACGACACCCGCAACAGCAAACCGGCTGACCAGTTGGTGGGTCTGCAATACAGCTCCTGCTGCTATGCAATCCGTGTCGGTTACGAGCGCAAAATCAACGGTTGGGAAAACAACAATAGTAAGTATGACAACCAAATCTCATTCAACATTGAGCTGCGTGGCCTGAGCTCCAACTATGGCTTAGGCACCCATGACATGCTGCGTCAGGGCATCATCCCTTACCAGCAGGCTTTCTGATGTTGTGATGTTTGACAGGCTATCCCGCAGTGCGGAAACAACAATGGATAAAGTATGAAGAACTGGAGAATGCTGATTCTTGGTGTGGCGATTGCCGCTAACACTGCGTTCGCAGCCCCGCAAATGGTAGATAAAGTTGCCGCCGTCGTGAATAACGGCGTGGTGCTGGAAAGTGACGTTGATAGCATGCTGCGCACGGTGAAAGCACAGGCACAGCAGGCCCATCAGCAACTGCCTGATGACAATACCCTGCGTCATCAGATCCTTGAGCGCCAGATCATGGATAGCATTGTTTTACAGATGGGTGAAAAAGCAGGTTTGCAGATAAGCGATCAACAGCTGGATGAAGCTATCCAGAATATCGCCGGTCAGAACCATATGACCCTTGATCAACTGCGCAGCCGCATTGCCTACGACGGTATTAACTACAACGAATACCGTGCGCAGATCCGCAAAGAGATGATGATCTCTGAAGTGCGTAACAATGAAGTGCGCCGCCGCGTGACCATTCTGCCGCAGGAAGTGGATACCCTGGCGAAGCAGATTGGTTCGCAGAACACCCAGGGTACTGAGCTGAACGTCAGTCAGATCCTGCTGCCACTGCCGGAAAACCCGACCCAGCAGCAAGTTGACGATCAGGAAGCGCTGGCCCGTCAGTTAGTGGGTGAACTGAAAAAAGGGGCCGATTTTGGCAAGCTGGCTGTGACCTATTCTGCTGATCCGCAGGCGCTGAAAGGCGGCAACATGGGTTGGAGCAAAATTGAAGAACTGCCGACCCTGTTCTCCCAGGCGCTGGCCACCGCGCAGAAAGGCGATGTCGTCGGTCCGATCCGTTCAGGCGTGGGCTTCCATATCCTGAAAGTGAACGATCTGCGTGGTGAGAGCAAAAATATCTCCGTCACCGAAGTGCACGCACGTCATATCCTGCTGAAACCGTCGCCGATCCTCACTGACGATCAGGCACGCGCTAAGCTGGAAGAGATTGCTGCGGATATTCGCAGCGGGAAAATTACCTTTGCCGCCGCCGCTAAACAGTATTCAGACGATCCGGGGTCTGCGAATCAGGGCGGCGATCTGGGTTGGACCTCGCCGGAGGTGTTCGATCCTGCCTTCCGTGATGCGCTGATGCGCTTGCAGAAAGGCCAGACCAGCCAGCCGGTTCACTCCTCTTTCGGCTGGCATCTGATTCAGTTGCTGGATACCCGTCAGGTTGATAAGACGGATGCGGCGCAGAAAGAACGTGCCTATCGCTTGCTGTTTAACCGTAAATTCGCGGAAGAAGCACAGACCTGGATGCAGGAACAACGCGCCAGTGCTTACGTGAAAATTCTGGACAACAATGGTCAGTAATTATCGTGTAGTTATCACTCCCGGCGAACCCGCCGGGATTGGTCCTGACTTAACCGTTCAACTGGCCCAGCGTGACTGGCCGGTTGAGCTGGTGGTGTGCGCTGATGGTGAACTGCTGCGTCATCGCGCAGCTCAGCTTGGTTTACCGCTGACGCTGCGTGATTACCAGCCCGGTGTTGCGGCGCAACCGCAACAGGCTGGCTCGCTGACGTTGCTCCAGATTGATACTGCGCAAGCGGTCATACCGGGTGAACTGGCGGTGGCTAACAGCCACTACGTGCTGGAAACGCTGGCGCGCGCCTGTGATGGCTGCCTTAACGGTGAATTTGCCGCGCTGATTACCGGCCCGGTTCACAAAGGCGTGATCAATGATGCCGGCATCCCCTTTACCGGGCATACTGAGTTTTTCGCCGATCGCGCTGGCGGCGACCGCGTGGTCATGATGCTGGCTACCGAAGAGCTACGGGTAGCATTGGCTACGACCCATCTGCCACTTAAAGATGTGTCGGCGGCAATCACCCGTGACAGCCTGCATGAAGTGATCACCATTTTGCATCGTGATATGCAGCAAAAGTTCGGCCTGCCGAACCCTCATATTTTCGTCTGCGGCCTGAATCCGCACGCTGGCGAAAGCGGCCATATGGGCCGTGAAGAGATCGATACTATC
The DNA here is from genome assembly GCF_009728735.1 of Pantoea phytobeneficialis. Lineage (NCBI taxonomy): Bacteria > Pseudomonadati > Pseudomonadota > Gammaproteobacteria > Enterobacterales > Erwiniaceae > Pantoea > Pantoea phytobeneficialis. Next base: position 747,186 of record NZ_CP024636.1, on the reverse strand, counting down.
ATTCCGGCCCTGGACGAATTGCGTCAGCAGGGCATTCAGCTGACCGGTCCCCTGCCCGCTGATACCCTGTTCCAGCCCAAATACCTGCAACATGCAGATGCGGTGCTGGCGATGTATCACGACCAGGGCTTACCTGTACTAAAATTTCAGGGGTTTGGCCGGGCGGTGAATATCACGCTGGGCCTGCCCTTTATCCGTACCTCGGTTGACCACGGCACCGCGCTGGAACTGGCCGGTCTGGGTCAGGCGGAGCCGGGCAGCTTTATTACGGCGCTTAACCTCGCCATCACTATGATCAAGAGCAGTAATGAATAATCGCGTCCATCAGGGGCATTACGCCCGTAAACGTTTCGGGCAGAACTTCCTGAACGATCAGTATATTATCGACAGCATCGTCTCCGCTATTCATCCGCAGAAGGGTGAAGCCGTGGTGGAGATCGGTCCCGGCCTCGGCGCATTGACGGAGCCAGTGGGCGAGCGTCTGGATGCGCTGACCGTGGTAGAACTGGACCGCGACCTTGCCGCGCGTTTACAAACTCACCCGTTTCTTGGCCCCAAGCTGACCATCTTCCAGCAGGATGCAATGACCTTTGATTTCTCCGCATTGGCGCGTGAGAAAGGCCAGCCGCTGCGTGTGTTTGGTAACTTGCCGTACAATATCTCCACCCCGCTGATGTTCCACCTTTTCAGCTATACTGGTTCGATTAAAGACATGCACTTCATGCTGCAAAAAGAGGTGGTCAACCGTTTGGTGGCCGGACCGGGCAGTAAAGCCTACGGTCGACTCAGCGTGATGGCGCAATATTATTGTCAGGTGATTCCGGTGCTGGAAGTGCCGCCACAATCATTCACGCCACCGCCTAAAGTGGACTCCGCGGTGGTACGCCTGGTGCCTTATGCCCAGCCGCAACATCCGGTCAGCGATGTGCGTCTGTTAAGCCGCATCACAACCGAGGCGTTCGGCCAGCGCCGTAAAACGCTGCGTAATAGCCTCGGTCATCTGTTTGCTGCCGGCGCGCTGGATGAACTGAATATTGATGCCACCCTGCGTGCAGAGAACGTCACGGTAGCTCAGTATTGTCAGCTGGCCAACTGGCTTGGCAACCATCAGGCAGAGAATCCGGAGAACTGAGTGCATGAGTGAAATGGCCCGCGTCTGTATCCAGGTACAAAGCCTGTATGTGGAGTCGCAATCGTCGCCCGACGAGGAGCGCTACGTGTTTGCCTACACCATCACCATCCGCAATTTGGGGCGCAGCAGCGTCCAGCTGCGCGGTCGTTACTGGTTGATCACCAACGGTAACGGTCGCGAAACCGAAGTTCAGGGCGAAGGTGTGGTCGGTGAACAACCCCATATCGCACCCGGCAGCGAATTCCAATACACCAGCGGCGCGATCCTCGAAACGCCGATGGGCACCATGCAGGGCCACTACGTGATGATCGACGAAGAGGGAGAAGAGTTTTTTGTCGACATTCCTGTGTTCCGACTCGCGGTGCAAACCCACATCCACTAATCCTTCCTCGCCCGGCCTGTCCGGGCGATGCGTTTTAACCGGACTGATGTAATGAGTACATATCTGATTGGCGATGTTCACGGCTGTTATGATGAACTGCGTGCCCTCCTGGCACAGGTTAACTTCGATCCGCAGCAGGATGTCCTGTGGCTGACCGGCGACCTGGTGGCCCGTGGTCCCGGCTCGCTTGACGTGTTGCGCTACGTGAAGTCACTGGGAGACTGCGTACGATTGGTGTTGGGCAATCACGATCTTCATTTGCTGGCGGTATATGCCGGTATCAGCCGCAACAAACCCAAAGATCGCCTGACGCCGCTACTGGAAGCTGCCGATGCGGATGAACTGATTAACTGGCTGCGTCGTCAGCCGTTATTACAGGTGGATGAAGAAAAAAAACTGGTCATGGCTCATGCTGGCATCACACCGCAATGGGATCTCGACACGGCAAAACTTTGTGCGCGTGAAGTCGAAGCCGTGCTGTCCAGTGACAGCTATCCGCTCTTTCTCGACGCGATGTATGGCGATATGCCGAATAACTGGACGCCGGAACTCAGCGGTCTGGCGCGTTTGCGCTTCAGTACTAACGCGCTAACGCGGATGCGGTTCTGTTTCCCGAATGGTCAGTTGGATATGATCTGTAAAGAAACCCCGGAATCCGCTCCACCACCGCTGAAACCCTGGTTTATGATCCCGAGTCCGGTAGCGCATGATTACACGTTAATCTTCGGGCATTGGGCATCACTGGAAGGGAAAGGAACACCGGAGGGCATCATCGGGCTGGATACGGGTTGCTGCTGGGGTGGCACACTAACGATGCTGCATTGGGAAACACAACAATATTATGTCCAGCACTCCAACCGTGAGCAGGCGATGGCGCAGAGCGCACCCCACCCACATCCACCGCTCAGCCATCAGGAATGATAGGGCGCGTAGCGACGGAAAGTCCCGTGCGACCAGCCCCCTCATCCCGACCTTCTCCCGCAAGCGGGAGAAGGAGGTGTACAATATATCCGTTAATTAACGGCGGCGTTCGAGGATTTCGAAACAGTAGCTGTGCGAATTCTGCGCATCGGCGTCGTGGAATTCACTGAAGGTGGATTGCCACTCATCGGGCTCGTAGTCCGGGAATTGGGTGTCACCCTCAACTTCCGCATCGATATGGGTCAGATAGAGACGATCGGCACGCGGCAGCATCTGTTCGTAAATACGACCACCACCAATCACCATCACTTCTTCCGCATCACCCGCTGCATTCACCGCATCTTCCAGCGATGTCACCCAGGTCACGCCGTCATGGTCACCCGGTTTGCTGCTGACCACAATATTCAGACGGCCCGGTAACGGACGGCCAATCGATTCAAAGGTCAGACGCCCCATAATCACGGGCTTGTTCAGGGTATTACGTTTGAACCATGCCAGGTCGGCAGGCAGGTTCCAGGGCATGGCGTTTTCCATACCGATGATGCGATCCGCTGCCAGAGCTGCGATCAGACTAATCATGTTTAATGACCTACAGGAAAAAAATTGGCGCCATCATACGTAAAGGCGAAACTTTCGTCGATAGGAGGGACTCGCTATTTACGTAAAGCTCCTTTGCCACCACATTTTTGTTATTGGACAGAGTTTTACACCGCCTTTCTCAGCAATATCCGAGAGAGGCGCCATATTTTCGCGTGGAAACGGCACAAGGCAGCGTGAAAAGGGGATGTCGCCTGTACAGCCGTGTAAAGAAATGCGCACTGACTGACACAAATGAAAACGGCTCCCGCAGGAGCCGTGGATAGCGATTAGAAATCGTAGCGCAGACGCACCAGGTTAACGTTACCCAGTGATTTGTCGGTGCTGGAGGTAATCACGTATTCGTAATCAACACGGAAACCGTAGTCGAGCTGGAAGCTCACGCCCAGGCCGTTGTCGATACGTTTGTAGTTACGACCATTCAGGTATTCCAGACGGTCACCCATAAAGTACGGCTGGATGGATTTAACCGCATATTGACCAATCGGGAATTTGTAGCCAGCAAAGTATTCCAGGCCCCAGGCATCATCAGCAAAGTAGTTGTGTACCTGAGATGTTTTGGTAGACAGGAAATTCTGGTAGTAACCGCCACCGGCAGAGAGCGTCCAGTGACCCGGCGTCCAGCTCAGCGCTGTACCGTAGATATTCTGGTCATAGGTTTTGCTATCGCCAGTTGACGGCTGGTGGATATCAGCACGGGTGTAGTTCCACGCGGTACCCCACGCCAGATCTTTGGTGATGTGATAGTTCACACCCAGAGAGCCGCCGCCTTTACGTTTGTAACGCATCCCTTTACCTGGCAGATAGTCGTTATCTTCAAACAGGTAAGATGCATAGACATCAACGTCACCGAAGGTGTTTTTGTATTTCAGCTGCTTACGTGAACGGTAGGAACCATCGTAGTCGCCGTTGATACCGTTACCCGGTGCCTGGGCCAGCATGTCGTAGTCCCAGATATCGGTCTTCGCACCGACCACATCATAGTAAACGCTGTTTTGCTGACCGAAGTAGAGTTCACCGAGGGTCGCACTTTTGAAGCCGGTGTACAGTTGACGACGCGTGGTGTTGTTCGCGCCATCGGCATAGTGGTTATCCCAACCCCACCACGCCGGGAAGTTAACGCCCAGCTCGTAGTAACCTACCCAGCTTACGTCATCAAACAGGTAATAATTGGCGGTGAAGCGGAAACGTGAACCGCCGTCATAGCCATTACGCTTATAAGACTTGTCGTTCACGCCGTTCTGATGCATGAACTGCGGGCGGATACTACCGCCAACTTTAAAGTCGAGACGGCTCAGCGGATCGTTAGCCTGTGGGTCTGCTTTAAGAAGAGTAACTTCAGCCTGGCTGGCAAGGGGTGCCGCTGCGACCAGCGCAGCAATGGCGGTGAGAGTGAAAGCACGCATTTTCATTTTTTATAAATATCCCAGTTATGCTCGAAAAAATGAGCGATTAACATACTAAGGGGAGCAGCATCGCTTTATATTTATAAAATTGTGCTAATAATGATGTGAAAAATTAAATCCGCACTAAGCGCTAAAAACTAAGTCAAATCAATATGTTTCATATAAGTTAACTTATTAACCAGACAGATAAATAAAAAAACGGCCCCCTGAGGAGCCGTTGTTTATTATTTAATCAGAAGATTTAACCGGTAATTTGCTGATGCATTTCCTGCACAGAAATCACTTTTTCGGTTGGGTCCGCATTCAGTGCCATCGCCGTAGCGAAACCACCGTTCAGCGTGGTGTCGTAATGCACTTTATATTGCAGCGCACTGCGGCGAATCAGCTTGGAGTCCTCAATCGCCTGACGTCCTGCGGTGGTGTTGACGATGTAGGTGTATTCGCCGTTCTTCAGGCGGTCCTGAATGTGCGGGCGACCTTCATGCACTTTGTTCACCAGACGCGGATTGATACCGGCTTCACCCAACACCACGGCGGTGCCGTGGGTAGCATCCAGCTCAAAGCCAAACTTCTGCAACTTCGCCGCCAGGTCAACGATACGTTTCTTATCGCCTTCACGTACTGACAACAACGCACGACCTGATTTCTTCATGTTGCTCTGCGCACCCAACATCGCTTTCGCGAAGGCTTCCGCGAAGGTACGACCCACGCCCATCACCTCACCGGTAGAGCGCATTTCTGGTCCGAGAATCGGGTCAACACCCTGGAACTTGTTGAACGGCAGCACCACTTCTTTCACCGAGTAGTACGGCGGAATCACCTCTTTCGTGACGCCCTGCTCAGCCAGCGTTTTGCCTGCCATCACGCGCGCCGCCACTTTCGCCAACGGTACACCGGTCGCCTTGGAGACGAATGGCACGGTACGTGCCGCACGCGGGTTCACTTCAATCAGGTAGACTTCATTGTCTTTCACCGCGAACTGCACGTTCATCAGACCACGGACATTCAGTTCGAATGCCAGTTTTTCTACCTGCTGACGCATCACATCCTGAATCTCTGCATTCAGGGTGTAGGCTGGCAGAGAACACGCCGAGTCGCCGGAGTGAACACCCGCCTGCTCGATATGTTCCATGATGCCGCCAATCAGCACGCGCTCGCCGTCGCAAATCGCATCCACGTCCACTTCAACCGCGTCATCCAGGAAACGGTCCAGCAACACAGGCGCATCGTTGGAAACGGATACCGCCGTCTGGAAGTAGCGCTTCAGGTCGATTTCGTCGTAAACGATTTCCATCGCACGACCACCCAATACGTAAGACGGACGCACCACCAGCGGATAACCGATACCTACCGCTTTCTCCACCGCCTGCTCCAGCGTGGTCACGGTGGCGTTAGCCGGTTGTTTCAGGTTCAGACGTTCAACCGCCTGCTGGAAACGCTCACGGTCTTCGGCACGGTCAATCGCATCCGGGCTGGTACCGATAACCGGTACACCGGCGGCTTCCAACGCGCGCGCCAGTTTCAGCGGAGTCTGGCCGCCGTACTGCACGATGACGCCTTTTGGCTGTTCAATACGCACGATTTCCAGCACGTCTTCCAGCGTAACTGGCTCGAAGTAAAGACGGTCGGAGGTGTCGTAGTCGGTAGAGACGGTTTCCGGGTTACAGTTAACCATGATGGTCTCGAAACCATCTTCGCGCAGCGCCAATGCGGCGTGAACGCAGCAGTAGTCAAACTCGATACCCTGTCCGATACGGTTTGGACCGCCACCCAGTACCATGATCTTATCGCGGTCCTGGTTTGGATTAGCCTCGCACTCTTCTTCATAGGTTGAGTACATATACGCGGTGTCGGTCGCGAACTCTGCCGCACAGGTATCAACGCGTTTGTAGACCGGATGCAGGTTGAACTGCTGACGCAGTTTGCGGATTTCACCTTCAGCCACGCCAGCCAGCGTTGCCAGACGCGCATCCGCAAAACCTTTACGCTTCAGGTTACGCAGGAAGGCAAAGTCCAGCGCCTTCACGCCTTCACGCGCCACTTGTTCTTCCAGGCGCACCAGTTCTTCAATCTGTACCAGGAACCAGCGGTCGATGTTGGTCAGATTGAACACGCCATCAACTGACATGCCAGCACGGAAAGCATCGGCGATGTACCAGATACGGTCAGAGCCAGCATCTTTCAGTTCGCGGCGAATGCGGGTCAGCGCTTCGGCGTCGTCCAGATTCACTTTCGGGTCAAAACCATTGGCACCCACTTCCAGGCCGCGCAGCGCTTTCTGCATCGATTCCTGGAAAGTACGGCCAATCGCCATCACTTCGCCGACAGATTTCATCTGCGTGGTCAGGCGATCGTTAGCACCGGCGAATTTCTCGAAGTTGAAACGTGGAATCTTGGTCACAACGTAGTCGATAGACGGCTCGAACGATGCCGGGGTACGACCACCCGTGATATCGTTCATCAGTTCGTCGAGGGTGAAGCCCACCGCCAGTTTCGCCGCCACTTTAGCAATCGGGAAACCGGTGGCTTTAGAGGCCAACGCTGAAGAACGTGATACACGCGGGTTCATCTCGATAACGATCAGACGACCATCTTTCGGATTCACCGAGAACTGCACGTTGGAACCGCCCGTCTCAACCCCGATTTCACGCAGTACCGCCAGTGAGGCGTTACGCATGATTTGATACTCTTTATCGGTCAGGGTTTGCGCCGGGGCCACGGTGATGGAGTCACCGGTGTGGATACCCATCGCATCGAAGTTTTCGATCGAGCAGACGATGATGCAGTTGTCGTTTTTATCACGCACCACTTCCATCTCGTACTCTTTCCAGCCAATCAGCGACTCGTCAATCAGCAGCTCATTGGTCGGCGACAGGTCCAGACCGCGTTCACAAATCTCTTCAAACTCTTCGCGGTTATAGGCGATGCCGCCACCGGTGCCGCCCATGGTAAAGGAAGGACGGATGATGCACGGGAAGCCAACATCTTCAGCCACCGCCAGCGCCTCTTCCATGGTATGCGCGATACCGGAACGTGCGGTGTCCAGACCGATGCTTTTCATCGCCACGTCAAAACGGCGACGGTCTTCAGCTTTATCGATCGCGTCGGCAGTCGCACCAATCATGGTCACGCCGAATTCTTCCAGCACGCCCTGACGCTCCAGCTCCAGTGCGCAGTTCAGCGCCGTCTGGCCGCCCATAGTAGGCAGCACGGCATCCGGGCGCTCTTTTTCAATGATTTTACGCACCACTTCCCAGTGGATTGGCTCGATGTAGGTTGCATCAGCCATCTCCGGGTCAGTCATGATGGTGGCCGGGTTCGAGTTCACCAGAATGACGCGGTAGCCCTCTTCACGCAGCGCTTTACACGCCTGCGCACCCGAGTAGTCAAATTCACATGCCTGGCCGATAACGATCGGACCTGCGCCAAGGATCAGGATGGATTTTATGTCTGTACGTTTTGGCATCGTTAGCTCCTGATTACTTCGCGTTAGAACGGTAGGCTTCAATCAGTTCGATAAAGTGATCGAACAGCGGCGCCGCATCGTGCGGGCCTGGGCTGGCTTCCGGATGTCCCTGGAAGCTGAAAGCCGGTTTATCGGTACGGTGAATGCCCTGCACGGTCTGGTCGAACAGCGAAACATGGGTCACGCGTAAATTTGCCGGTAAGTTGCTGTCATCAACGGCGAAACCGTGGTTCTGTGCGGTGATCATCACGGTGTTGTTGTCGAGATCTTTTACCGGATGGTTGCCGCCATGATGGCCCAGCTTCATTTTGATGGTTTTCGCACCGCTTGCCAGCGCCAGCAGCTGATGACCCAGGCAGATACCGAATACCGGGATATCGGTATTAAGGAAAGACTGAATCGCGCTGATGGCATAATCGCACGGCTCCGGGTCGCCAGGGCCGTTGGAGAGGAAAATACCATCCGGGTTCAACTTCAGAACGTCTTCAGCAGACGTCTGCGCCGGCACCACCGTCAGGCGACAGCCACGGTCTACCAGCATACGCAGGATATTGCGCTTGGCACCAAAATCGTAGGCAACTACATGGAATGGCAGCTCTGCCGCTGACTTCTGCTCCGGCAGATCGTCTTTCAGCGTCCAGCTACCTTGCTGCCACGGATAGGTTTCCGCCGTCGTCACTTCTTTTGCCAGGTCCATGCCTTTCAGGCCCGGGAAGGCTTGTGCCTTCTGCAATGCCAGAGCGGCGTCTGGATTGTCACCGGCGATGATACAGCCGTTCTGTGCCCCTTTTTCACGCAGCAGACGCGTCAGCTTACGGGTATCGATATCGGCAATGGCGACGATGTTGTTGCGCTGCAAATAGGCTGACAAGCTCTCTTCACTACGGAAGTTGCTGGTAATCAGCGGCAGGTCGCGGATAACAAGGCCCTGAGCATGAATTTGGCTGGACTCTGCGTCGGCGGCATTAGCGCCAACATTGCCGATATGGGGATAAGTGAGGGTGACGATCTGGCGGGAATAGGAGGGATCAGTGAGGATTTCTTGATAACCGGTCATTGACGTATTGAAAACGACCTCCCCCACTGCCGATCCCGTTGCCCCGATGGCCCGACCGTGGAATTGGGTTCCGTCTTCCAGAACCAAGAGCGCTGACTTAATCAAAACATCCTCCAGGGAATAAACAGTCACAATATTTGCATATTAATTCAAAATACTGTCCTGAATCAATGCAAAAACCGCCTGACCGGTCGATTTTTGGCAAATTGCGCGCATTCTAATGATCGACCCGCACCTTGTCTACCCTGAGACGTTATTTTTTTGTTTTTTTCGGGCAACTGAATGTTAAAAGCAACAGAAACCGACAAAAGAGCGAGACAACCTGGAAAAATAAACGGTTGCGAGGCGGAAATAATCTGAAAGTCGTGCTACCGGGATGATAATTTTGACCAAATGGTCAAAAATGACGTTTTTAAGGATGAAAAACGATCATAAACAACGAAAAACAGGAGACTTAGCATTAAAAAATAACGAAAACCATTTTTTACAGACAAAATAAAGGGCAATAATATTATTGCCCTATTCAATCAATGTCTTACCGATTGAAATAACCACATCACGATGGTTCACAACACTCACAACATCGATAAATCCAGCACATCACGCATGTCATAAAGGCCAGATTTCTTGTCTTTAAGCCAATAAGCGGCTTTTACGGCTCCATTTGCAAAGGTCATGCGGCTGGAAGCCTTGTGGGTAATCTCAACGCGCTCCCCGATATCTGCAAACATCGCGGTATGTTCACCGACGATATCACCGGCGCGAACGGTAGCGAAACCGATGGTTTGCGCTTTACGCTCACCGGTATGGCCTTCACGCGCGTAGACGGCGTGCTCGTCCAGTTTCCAGTCCATTGCTTCAGCAATGGCTTCACCCATCGCCAGCGCTGTGCCTGATGGTGCATCAACTTTATGACGGTGATGCGCTTCTACGATTTCAATATCGGCATAATCGCCCATCACTTTTGCGGCTTGTTTCAGCAGTTCCAGCACCAGGTTCACACCAACGCTGAAGTTGGCCGCAAACACGATGCCAATCTCTTCTGCCGCGGCACGAATCGCCGCTTTACCTGCCTCATCAAAACCGGTGGTACCAATCACCATCGCTTTTTGGTGCTGGCGGCAAAAAGCCAGGTATTCCAGCGTACCTTCCGGGCGAGTGAAGTCGATCAACACGTCGAAGTCGTTGACCACCTGCTGCAAATCCGCAGTGATGATCACCCCGGTCTTGCCAATACCTGCCAACTCACCGGCGTCACTACCGATCAATGACGAACCGGCACGCGCCAGCGCAGCACCTAGCACGACGCCTTCCGCCTGCTGCGCGGCCTGAATCAAATTGCGTCCCATGCGACCCGGCGCACCAACAATAGCAATGCGGATTTCACTCATATTTATTCATTCCTGATACAAATCTATGCATGCAAAGCGCAAACAGGTTAACGGTCAGATAACAGTCACGCCACAATAAAAAAGGGATAATAAGAATTTTATGCCAGCCGCGTCAGATTATCAGTAAAAGCAATCTCACCAGGTGGAAATCGGCTTGCGCGGGTTGGTGTAGCGGCCCGATTTATCGCGCGTCTTTTTGCCTGGTCGAAAAAAGCGCGATAAATCGCCGCCGCTACGGGGAAGGGGTTACTGCACGTTGCGCACTTCTACACGCAATTCTTTCGGTACTTCAAACACGATGTTTTCTTCGCGGCCAATCAGCTCAATCGCTGCTTCACCACCCAGATCGCGCAGGCGCTGAATCACCTGCTGCACCAGAACATCCGGCGCGGAAGCCCCAGCGGTCACACCTATGGTGGTCACGCCCTTTACCCACTCTTCCTGAATATCATCGGCAGAGTCGATCAGCTTCGCCAGCTTACCGGCGCGCTGTGCCAGTTCCGCCAGACGATTGGAGTTGGAGGAGTTTTTCGAACCGACCACCAGCACCACTTCTGCATCACGCGCCAGCACACGCACCGCTTCCTGGCGGTTAGTGGTGGCATAGCAGATATCATCTTTGCGTGGCCCGATGATCGCCGGGAAGCGCTGACGCAGCGCGTCAATCACGTCCGACGTATCATCAACGGACAACGTCGTCTGGGTCATAAAGCACAGGTTGCTTTCATCTTTGACCTGCAATTTGAACACGTCTTCCGGTGATTCCACCAGATACATGCCGCCGTTGGGGTTGCTGTATTGCCCCATCGTGCCTTCCACTTCCGGATGGCCTGCATGTCCAATCAGAATGGCTTCGACGCCTTTACGGCTGGCGCGCGCCACTTCCATATGCACTTTGGTCACCAACGGACAGGTGGCATCAAACAGCATGGTCAGATTACGCGCCTTCGCCTCAGCACGTACCGCCTGAGATACCCCATGCGCGGAGAAGATCAGGATAGCGTCATCCGGCACTTCGCTGATCTCTTCGATAAAGATGGCACCGCGTTCGCGCAGGCTGCTTACCACATAGCGGTTATGTACCACTTCATGACGTACATAGATTGGCGCGCCGTACATCTCCAGCGCGCGCTCAACGATGCTAATGGCGCGATCCACGCCCGCACAGAAACCACGCGGGTTAGCTAACAGGATTTGCATCGCTTGCCTCCAGGACCGGATCAATCTCCAACACTTCAATCTCAAACTGAATGCGCTGACCCGCCAGCGGGTGATTGAAGTCTACGGTGATGGAATCACCGGAGACTTCACGGATCACCCCCGGCATTTCGCTGCCGCCCATGCCGCTGAACAGCATGATGGCACCGACTTCCGGCTCGCCTGCATCGATAAAATCACGACGCGAAAAGTATTGGATCAGGTCCGGACTGATGCCACCAAAGGCATCTTCCGGTGCCAGGGTAAAGCTGTGCTTGTCGCCCACTTTACGTCCCAGCAACTCCTGCTCCAGCGCCGCCGACAGGCTGCCATCACCGAGACGAAACAGCGCGGGTTTGCCATTGGCGCGCGTCGATTCCGCTGTCGAACCATCTTCCAGCTTCAGCGTAAAATGCACCAGCAACGCGCTATCGCGCTGTACAGAGTCTGTCATCATTTACCCTTAATCTTTAACCTGTTTGCCTTTTGGGCTTAAGAAGCCCTCCAGCACCACCAACGCGGCACCGATACAGATGCCGCAGTCAGCGATATTAAAGGTCGCGAAATGCCAGTCACCGATATAGAAGTCGATAAAATCGACCACAAAACCGTGATATGCGCGATCAAACAGGTTACCTAATGCCCCGCCGATAATCAGCGCATAGGCAATGTTGGTTAATTTGTTACGAGCCGGGTTGCGATACATCATCACCAGCAACGACACCACAATCGCGATGGCGATACCGGCAAAGAACCAGCGCTGCCAACCGCCTTTATCCGCCAGGAAACTGAACGCCGCGCCATAGTTGTGCGCGTAGAACAGATTCAGGAACGGCATCAGCGGTCGCGTTTCGTGCAGCATCATGTTGTTCATGACCCACTGCTTACTGGCGAAATCGACCACAATCACCACCAGCACCAGCCACAGCCAGCGCAATCCGGTTGAGAAAATCGCTTTACTCATCAGGCAAACTTACGCTCTTCGCCGTTACCGGCTACGTTGGTATAACAACGTCCGCAGACCGCCGCATGTTCCGGGTTCTGACCGACGTCGGTAGTGTAATGCCAGCAGCGCGGACATTTCTCGCCTTCTGCTTTATGCAGCGCGATTTTCAGACCTTTCAGCAATTCGCTCTGCTGCGCTTCATCACTCGCGGTGGCGTAATCTGCCACGGTCGCGCCGGAAGTCAGCAGGACAAAGCGCAGTTCGTTACCCAGCGCCTGCAATTTCGCCGCCAGCTCTGCATCTGCGTATAACGTCACCGTTGCTTCCAGCGCACCACCGATACGTTTGTCGCTACGCGCCTGCTCAATCACCTTGTTGACTTCGCCGCGCACTTTCAGCAGCTCAGCCCAGTAGGCATCGTTGAGGGTTTCATCATCAGCCAGACCAAACAGACCGTCGTACCACTCTTCGGTGAAGACGTATTGCGCACGATCGCCCGGCAGGTAGCCCCAAATTTCGTCAGCGGTGAAAGACATGATCGGTGCCATCCAGCGCACCAGCGCTTCCACGATATGCCACAGTGCCGTCTGGCAGCTGCGACGCGCCAGGCTGTCGCCTTTAGCGGTGTACTGACGGTCTTTGATGATGTCGAGATAGAACGACCCCATCTCAATTGAGCAGAACTGCATCAGACGCTGGATCACTTCATGGAAATCGTAATTGGCGTATGACGCGACGATATCTTTCTGCGCGTCCAGCGCACGGCCAACGGCCCAACGATCCAACACTACCATCTCTTCCGGGCTGACTTTATCGGTCGCCGGATTAAAGCCGTTCAGGTTCGCCAGCAGGAAGCGCGCAGTGTTACGGATACGACGATAGGCATCTGCGGAACGCTTCAGAATTTCATCGGACACCGCCATTTCGCCAGAGTAGTCGGTTGATGCCACCCACAGACGCAGAATGTCAGCACCCAGCTTATCCATCACGTCCTGCGGTGCCACGGTGTTGCCGATAGATTTCGACATCTTGCGGCCCTGACCATCCACGGTGAAACCGTGCGTCAGTACCTGGCGGTACGGTGCTTTGCCCTTCATCGCCGTGGAGATCATCAGTGAAGACATAAACCAGCCGCGATGCTGATCCGAGCCTTCCAGATACATATCCGGGCTATGGCCTTCAAATTCCGGGCGCGCATCAACGACGGCATAGCTGGTTGACCCTGAATCGAACCAGACATCCAGCGTATCCGGCACTTTGGTGTAGTTGTCGGCGTCATCGCCCATCAGATCGCGCGGGTCCAGATCCCACCACGCCTGAATTCCGTCCTGCTCGACACGCTGCGCCACTTTTTCCATCAGCTCCAGCGTATCCGGGTGCAGCTGCTCGGTTTCGTTGTGCACGAACAGCGCCATCGGCACACCCCAGGTGCGCTGACGGGAGATACACCAGTCCGGGCGGTTGGCGACCATCGCTTCGATACGCGCCTGGCCCCAATCCGGGATCCACTGCACGCCTTTGATCTCTTTCAGCGACTGCGCACGCAGACCTTTCTGATCCATGCTGATAAACCACTGTGGGGTGGCACGGAAGATGATCGGCGTTTTATGACGCCAGCAGTGCGGGTAGCTGTGCAGCAGTTTTTCCACATGCAGCAGCGCGCCTTTCTCTTTCAGCAGCTCAACGATCATATCGTTGGCTTTAAACACGTTAACGCCATCCAGCGTCGGATAGGTACCTGGCAGGTAGGTGCCATCCGGGCCAACCGGGTTAGCCGTTTCGATACCGTATTTCTGACCGATAACGTAGTCGTCCGGACCGTGGCCAGGCGCGGTATGCACTGCACCCGTACCCGCTTCAAGGGTGACGTGCTCGCCCAGCACCACTTTCGACTGGATCTGCTCCAGGAACGGATGCTGGAATAGTTGCAGCTCAAGCGCCGCGCCTTTGCATTCGCCCAGCACACGCCAGTCGCTGATACCCGCGCGTTTCATCACGCTTTCCACCAGATCTTTGGCAAGGATCAGGCTGCGGCCTTCGATCTGCAACAGTTGGTAGTCGAATTCCGGGTGCAACGAGATGGCACGGTTAGCGGGCATGGTCCACGGGGTAGTGGTCCAGATCACCAGAGAAACCGGGCCTTCAGAAGCAGATACGCCAAATTTGGCGCGCACCGCATCGGCATCTAACGCGTTAAACATCACATCGATGGAGGGGGAGGTTTTGTCGTAATATTCGACTTCCGCTTCCGCCAGTGCTGAGCGGCAGTCCAGACACCAGTGCACCGGCTTCGCGCCCTTGTGCAGGTGGCCGTTGCCGATGATTTTACCCAGCGCACGGATGATGTTGGCTTCGGTCTGGAAATTCATGGTCAGGTAGGGACGATCCCAGTCGCCCAGCACGCCAAGACGGATAAAGTCTTTTTTCTGCCCTTCCACCTGCTCCGCCGCGTACTTGCGACAAGCTTCGCGGAATTCAGCCGCGCTGACTTTCTCGCCCGGCTTACCAATCATCTGCTCAACTTTGTGTTCAATCGGCAGACCGTGGCAGTCCCAGCCCGGAACGTAAGGCGAATCAAAGCCCGCCATGCCTTTCGATTTAACGATAATGTCTTTCAGAATCTTGTTAACGGAGTGACCAATATGAATGCTGCCGTTCGCGTAGGGAGGGCCATCGTGCAGAATAAAGGTTTTTTTCCCTTTTTTGGCTTCGCGGATGATGCCGTACAGGTTGTCATCATACCAACGTTGCAGCATTCCCGGTTCGCGTTTGGCCAGATCGCCACGCATCGGGAACCCCGTTTCCGGCAAATTCAGGGTAGATTTATAGTCACTCATCAGATTCTCGGTTCCGTATTTCGGTCATTAAACCGGTGTTTTTAGCCCAAAAAATTGTCGGGCCGTCACCACATCTTTCGCTATTTGTTCTTTCAACGCGTCCAGCGAGGCGAAACGCTGTTCGTCGCGAATCTTCTGTTTCAGTACCACATCAATGTGGCGTCCATAGAGATTCATATGTGTGTCAAGCAGGTGAACTTCAAGCTGCTGACGCAGACCTTTTACCGTCGGACGCGTACCAATGTTGGCAACGCCGGGGATCGGGTGTTCACCCAGGCCCAGTACTTCAACCGCAAATACGCCTTTCACCGGCGTTACTGTGCGGCGTAAAGGGAGATTGGCGGTGGGAAAACCAATGGTACGGCCCAGGGCATCACCATGCACCACGCGGCCTGAAATGCTGAAGGGATGGCCTAACAACGCCTGCGCCTGGAAAAAATCATCCTGCGCCAGCGCCTGACGCACCGCAGTACTGCTGATGCGTTTGCCGCCATCACAAAATGTCTGGGTGCTGATGACATCAAAGTCATATTCCACACCGGCTTTCTGTAATAACAGGAAATCCCCCTGGCGACCAGCACCAAAGCGGAAATCATCACCAACAGCGAGAAATTTAACGTTCAGTTTCTCCACCAGCAGTTCAGAGATGAAAACCTGTGCTGAATGGGCAGCAAAACGACGATCGAAACGAACACATAACACCGCATCGACGCCGGCCTGCTTAAGATACCTCAGCTTTTCACGCAGACGCATCAGACGAGCCGGGGCTTTATCGCCCGCAAACAGCTCCAGCGGCTGCGGTTCGAACAGCATCACGATCACCGGCAGCTGACGCTTACGTCCCTCTTCGACCAGCTCCGCCATCAATGCCTGATGGCCACGATGAAAACCGTCAAAATTACCAATGGTCAGGACGCAGCCGCGATGCTGCTGAGTGAGATTGTAAATACCGCGGATAAACTTCATGGCTGACTCAAACCGGTGGAAATCGGCGGATTATACCCTCGAATAGCGTTCAGGTTAACCCGTCTGCGTGCCTTTCCTGCTTCTGTTGCCGCTTATTCCGCGTGCAGGCAGTAGCTTAGCGGCGATCTGAAGAATTTTGTTGTGAAATACTGTATTCAGCGCGGTGTTGCTGGTAGAATCTTGCGCCATCAATTACGTAACCGGGTGTCGTTTGTAAAACGGCGCTTATTTGCACAAATCCATTGACAAAAGAAGGCACAAAAGGCATAGTCCTCGGCCTTTGATTTGTCCATATAGAACACATTTGGGAGTTGGACCTTGGCTAATATCAAATCAGCTAAGAAACGCGCCGTAACATCTGAGAAACGTCGCAAGCATAACGCGAGCAACCGTTCTATGATGCGTACTTTCATCAAGAAAGTATACGCGGCTATCGCAACAGGCGACAAAGCTGCTGCGCAGAACGCATTCAACGAAATGCAACCGATCGTGGACCGTCAGGCTGCTAAAGGTCTGATCCACAAAAACAAAGCTGCACGTCATAAAGCAAACCTGACTGCACAGATCAACAAACTGGCTTAATCGCCTGTCTGTTAATCGCTTTGTGAAAGAACCGGCGTTAAGCCGGTTTTTTTATGCCTGCGATTTGCCGCTAAACAACGCGCTGAAGTCGCGATGGCAGATGCGTTGTACCGCCGGATGCTGGATCATGCGCTCGGCAAAAATCACATGATACTCCTCCATCACCACATCCAGACGACCAATTTCCTGAATAGCCTCATCGCGGTAGACCGCTTCACCATACAACGTGGGGGCCACGAAAATCGCGTTGTGCTGCGCACCAAACGCTTTCATCAGCGCCGCATCATCAAATTCACCCAGAATTTCGACCTGTAATCCCTGGCTGTGAATCCAGTTGAGTAGCTTACGTCCCAACATCGAACGACGACCGGGGATCAGCAAACGCCGCTGTTCAAGGCTGGCGGGAAAAGTCTGTTCCGGCCACGGGGCATAACACCAGAAGCTCACCGGGCATTCCCCCAGCTTCACCGAAAACAACCCCTCCTGCTGCGTTGAATCAATCGGGCAGTCCGAGACAATCATATCCAGCTTATGCTGGCTTAATTGCTCCAGCAGCATCTCATGTGTCGATTCAAAGCAGCGCAGATGAATCTTCTCATCCGCGACCACTGCCGCCTCCAGCACCTGACTCACCAGTTGCTTGGAGAGCGCATCCGCAATACCCACATCAAACAGCAGGTTTGACTCTTTGCGATAGTTGACGATATCGAGCATCTCCTGGCTGAGCATAAACATTCGGTCGGCATAGCGGAACACCAGTTGCCCCAGCTCCGTCGGCACCAGACCGCGGCCCTGCCGACGAAACAATTTGCCTTGCAGACGCTCCTCCAGCGCCTTGATCTGCCCGGTGATGGTTTGTGGCGTGAGGAACAGTGCCTCTGCCGCTCCGACAATCGATCCCTCACGGCACACATGCCAGAAGTAATACAGATGGTTGTAGTTGATATGTGACATCTGGCTACCGCCTTGTATTGGGTTACGCCGCCTGACGCGGCAGACGCCGCCACAGCAGCAAGTAACCGACCACCGCCGAGATTATCGAACCCAGTAAAATGCCCAACTTCGCCAGCGTAATCAGCTCAGGCGCGGCTTCACCGTATGCCAGCGAGGCGATAAAGATCGACATGGTAAAGCCAATGCCACACAACACGCCGACAGCCGCGATATCACGTAGCGAGGTGTTATCCGGCAATTTTGCCAACCCGGTTTTAACGCTGAGCCAGCAGAATAAGGTAATGCCGAGCGGTTTACCGACAAACAGGCCGAGCATGATGCCAAGCGGCAGCAACGAGAACAGGCTGCCTGGTGTCACCCCGGCCAGCGATACCCCTGCGTTAGCAAAGGCAAACAACGGCAGAATCAGCCAGCGTACCCACGGATGCAGCGCGTGTTCCAGGTGGATTGCCGGGGAGTGACCATTTTTCTTCTCCAGTGGGATCAGGAAGCCCACCACCACGCCCGCCAGCGTGGCATGCACACCGGATTTCAATACCGCCGTCCACAACACCAGCCCAACCAGCAGATAGAGGCCGGTATTACGTACGTTCAGCAAATTCATGATGCCGAGCACCGCAATCGCGCCAGCCGCTACCCCCAACGATACCATCGACAGATCGCTGGTGTAGAACAGCGCAATAATCACGATAGCGCCCAGATCGTCAATGATCGCCAGCGCCATGAGGAAGATCTTCAACGCTGGCGGCACACGGCTACCCAGCAGCGCCAGAATACCCAGGGCAAAAGCGATATCGGTCGCCGTCGGGATCGCCCAACCGCTGCGCGTGGCCGCATCCCCGGCGTTAAACAACAGGAACAGCAGTCCCGGTACCAGCATGCCGCCAACGGCAGCAATCAACGGGAAAATCGCCTGGTCGCGGCGTGCCAGTGCCCCCATGACCATTTCGCGCTTCACTTCCAGACCGACCATCAGGAAGAACACCGCCATCAGCGCATCGTTGATCCACAGCAACAGGTTTTTACTGATATCCAGTGAGCCAAAACGAAACTCCACCGGGATTTCAAGCAGGTCAAGATAGCCCTGCTGGGTGCTGGCGCTGTTGGCCAGCAACATGGCAATGGCTGCGGCGATGATGAGCACCACCCCGCTGGTGGCGTCACTATTCAGGAGTTTTTTCAATCGGATATTCACGTCCAGGTTCCTTGTCGCAGAGCGAATAATGAAAAGGCGGTTAGCTTAGCGACAATATTAGATCGAAAAAAACAGATTATTTATTAGGTCGGGTTCGAAAAAACCGAATGATCGTGGCGATCAGGAAATAAAAAAGCCAGCGACGCAGCGCTGGCTTTCAGGTAAGTCGCGCAGACTTAGCGGGTTAAATCATCAAAAAACTTCTTCACGCCATCGAAGAAACTCTTCGAACGCGGGCTGTTTTTCTCACCGGTTGGGCCGCCAAAACTCTCTTCCAGTTCACGCAACAGCGCTTTCTGTTTGTCGTTCAGGCTAACCGGGGTTTCCACCACCACGCGGCACAGCAGATCGCCCACGGCACCACCACGCACTGATTTCACGCCTTTACCACGCATGCGGAACAGCTTGCCGGTTTGCGTTTCTGACGGTACTTTCAGCTTCACACGACCATCCAGAGTCGGCACTTCAATCTCGCCACCCAGTGCAGCCATCGCAAAGTTGATCGGTACTTCACAGTACAGGTTGTTATCTTCACGCTCGAAGATCGGGTGTTTTTTCACTGACACCTGAACGTACAGATCGCCCGCCGGTGCGCCATGCTCGCCCGCTTCCCCTTCGCCGCTCAGACGGATACGATCGCCGGTATCAACACCTGCCGGGATTTTCACTGACAAGGTTTTCGAGCGTTCAACACGACCGTGGCCATGACAGGCGTTGCACGGATCTTTGATCACCGAGCCACGGCCATGACAGGTCGGACACGCCTGCTGTACGGTAAAGAAGCCCTGACGCATCTGCACCTGGCCTGCACCATGACAGGTTGGACAGGTTTGCGGTTGAGTCCCGGCTTTCGCCCCGCTGCCGTGGCAAACATCACACTCTTCCAGGGTTGGAATGCGGATCTCTTTGGTCACGCCGCGTACCGCTTCTTCCAGCGTCAGGTCCATGTTGTAGCGTAAATCGGCGCCACGGGCAGCGCGCTGACGGCGACCACCACCAAAGATATCGCCAAATACGTCGCCAAAGATATCGCTGAAGTCAGCACCGCCACCGAAGCCGCCGCCGCCAAATCCACCGCCACCCATGCCGCCCTGTTCGAAGGCCGCATGACCGTACTGATCGTAGGCCGCACGCTTCTGCGCGTCGGTCAGAATTTCGTAGGCTTCTTTAACCTCTTTGAATTTCGCTTCGGCTTCTTTATCGCCCGGGTTACGGTCCGGGTGATATTTCATCGCCAGGCGCTTATACGCCTTTTTGATTTCGCGCTCATCTGCCGATTTAGAGACGCCTAAGATCTCGTAAAAATCACTCTTCGCCATCTTCTGCCCTTAACATGATCGCACGGGCGTGGAGAGATCTCCTACGCCCGTGCTGGTTTCAACGGCTGTCAGGCCAGCCGTCGCGCCCGGTCAGGGGCAATTATTTTTTATCTTTAACTTCTTCGAATTCAGCGTCGACAACGTCGTCATCTTTCTTCGCGGAAGCGTCGCCAGCGTCTGCTGCGCCAGCCTGAGCCTGCTGCTGTGCCATTTCCATCAGCTTGCTGGAAACCTGCATCAGAGCCTGCATCTTCGCTTCGATGTCAGCTTTGTCTTCGCCTTTCAGCGCAGTGTTCAGATCGTTCAGCGCAGATTCAATCGGGGCTTTGTCATCGGCAGACAGTTTGTCACCCGCTTCATCCAGCTGTTTACGGGTGCTGTGCGCAATCTGGTCGCCCTGGTTACGCGTCTGCACCAGCTCTTCAAATTTACGGTCGGCTTCGGCGTTCGCTTCAGCGTCACGTACCATTTTCGCGATCTCTTCTTCGTTCAGACCAGAAGACGCTTTGATGGTGATCTTCTGCTCTTTACCGCTGTTTTTGTCTTTCGCTGATACGTGCAGGATACCGTCCGCATCGATGTCGAAAGTCACTTCAATCTGCGGCATACCGCGCGGTGCAGGCTGGATACCGTCGAGGTTAAACTGGCCCAGTGATTTGTTATCGCTGGCACGTTTACGCTCACCCTGCAACACATGAATGGTCACGGCAGACTGGTTATCTTCAGCAGTTGAGAACACCTGGCTGTGTTTGGTCGGGATGGTGGTGTTCTTGCTGATCAGCGAAGTCATCACGCTACCCATAGTTTCGATACCCAGTGACAGCGGGGTTACGTCGAGCAGCAGGACGTCTTTCACGTCACCACCCAGCACGCCACCCTGTACCGCAGCACCTACGGCAACGGCTTCATCCGGGTTCACGTCTTTACGCGGCTCTTTGCCAAAGAATTCTGTCACTTTAGCCTGAACCAGCGGCATACGGGTCTGACCACCGACGAGGATCACGTCGTTGATGTCAGAAACCGACAGGCCAGCATCTTGCAGAGCGACTTTCAGCGGCTCGATAGAACGCGCAACCAGATCTTCGACCAGCGATTCCAGCTTCGCACGGGTCACTTTGATGTTCAGGTGCTTAGGACCGGTCGCATCAGCAGTGATGTACGGCAGGTTAACGTCAGTCTGCTGAGCAGAAGACAGCTCGATTTTCGCTTTCTCAGCCGCTTCTTTCAGACGCTGCATCGCCAGCGGATCGTTGTGCAGATCGATGCCCTGATCTTTCTTGAACTCCGCAACGAGGTAGTTGATCAGACGGCTGTCGAAGTCTTCACCACCCAGGTGGGTATCACCATTGGTTGCCAGAACTTCAAAGGTTTTCTCGCCATCAACTTCATCGATTTCGATGATAGAGATATCGAAGGTACCGCCGCCCAGGTCGTATACCGCGATGGTGCGGTTGCCCTGACCTTTGTCGAGGCCGTAAGCCAGCGCCGCCGCAGTCGGTTCGTTAATAATACGTTTCACTTCCAGACCCGCGATACGGCCGGCATCTTTGGTTGCCTGACGCTGTGCATCGTTGAAGTACGCCGGTACGGTGATAACCGCTTCAGTCACTGGCTCACCGAGGAAATCTTCCGCGGTTTTCTTCATTTTTTTCAGCACTTCAGCAGAGATCTGCGGCGGAGCCATTTTCTGGCCTTTCACTTCCAGCCAGGCATCACCGTTGTCTGCTGCGGCGATTTTGTACGGCATGATTTTGATATCACGCTGCACTTCTTCGTCCTGGAAACGACGGCCGATCAGGCGCTTAATCGCGAACAGGGTGTTCTGCGGGTTAGTCACCGCCTGACGTTTAGCCGGTTGACCGACCAGAGTTTCGCCATCCTGTGTATAAGCAATAATTGAAGGCGTGGTACGATCACCTTCGGCATTTTCCAGCACGCGTGCTTTGGTGCCGTCCATAATCGCAACACAAGAGTTGGTTGTACCCAGGTCAATACCAATAATCTTACCCATCTAAACGTCTCCCACTTAAATTCTTTGCCAAATTGGGTTGTGAAGCAGAGATGCGGGCATGTTTCGCCGCTTTCAACTGCCTGAGCAGGCTTTTTTTCCTGCACCACAACTCTCGATGACAACTAGATGGGGCCGCTTCGAAGCGCATCAAGGGTTAAAACTAAAAAAATTTTAATTATCTCTCCCCACTCAGATCAAAGATGCCGGGTAGCTGGCTGATTATTATGCTGCGCCCCGTCTGACTAACGGGATAAGACAACATTCAGATATTAATAATTACCTTTGAGGAACTATGCGTAACATCACTCTGGCGAACCCTGCGCCACTGGGCTTAATGGGCTTTGGTATGACCACCATTCTGCTCAATCTGCACAACACCGGACTCTTCGCGATGGATACCATCATCCTGGCGATGGGCATTTTTTATGGCGGCCTCGCGCAAATTTTTGCCGGCCTGCTGGAATTTAAGAAAGGTAACACCTTCGGCCTGACGGCATTTGCCTCTTACGGCAGCTTCTGGCTGACGCTGGTCGCGATTCTGCTGCTGCCGAAAATGGGGCTGTCGGAAGCCGCTGACAGTCATTTCCTCGGGGCTTACCTTGGCCTATGGGGCGTGTTCACGCTGTTTTTATTCTTTGGCACCCTCACCGGCCCGACTATGCTGCAATTTGTGTTTGCCAGCCTGACGGTGCTGTTTGCCTTGTTGGCGATTGGGCATCTGCTGGATAACGCGCTGCTGGTGCGCATTGCCGGTTGGGTTGGTCTGATCTGTGGTGGTAGCGCCATCTATCTGGCGATGGGTGAAGTGCTGAATGAACAATGGGGCCGCACCGTGCTGCCGATTGGTCAACCACGCTGAATCGCAACGCGGAGCCTGGAGGCTCCGCGTAATCATTTATGAAGAATGAATGGATGTCTCAAACTGCACGCTTTCCTGCCGGTTATCACGTAACAGCCACACCCCTACTGCAAATCCAATTACCGCCAACGCCAACACGTACCATGCCGGTGCCATCGGTGTCAGACGCATAATCAAGGTCACGCTAATCGGCGTCAGGCCGCCAAAAATGGCGTAGGCGACGTTATAGGAGAAGGAGATACCGGTGAAGCGCACCGCTGCCGGGAAGGACCGAACCATCACAAACGGTACAACCCCCACCACGCCAACGCTCAACCCCGCCAGACCATACCAGACAAACAACATCTCCGGCGCACTTCCTAATTGATGGAAGAAGTTCCAGCTACCGATCGCCAACAGCAACGAACCGATCATCAAGGTGCGCGCCGCTCCGATACGGTCCACCAGCCAACCCGCAATCACGCAGCCAAACAGCAACATCACCGTAGCCAGGCTATTGGCCTGTAAGCTCAGCGCCGCCGGAATCGCGTGTTGTTTTTGCATCAGCGTCGGAGCCATCAGAATCACTACTACGATGCAGGCGGAGAGCAACCAGGTCAGCAGCATGGAAATCACGATGCCGCGTTTGTGTTGGGCCAGAATAGTTTGCAATGGCAGCTTATCCGCCAGCGCCTTGCGCTGCTGCATTTGCTGAAACACTGGCGTTTCATGCAGCCAGCGGCGCAAATACATCGCCAGCAAACCAAACACGCCACCGAGAAAGAACGGGATACGCCAGCCATGCGCGGCAATTGCCGTCGGAGAGAGCGAAGTATTGATGATGGTTGCCACCAGCGAACCGAGCAAAATCCCGGCGGTTAAACCGGCGGTTAAGGTGCCACAGGCAAAACCCACGCGTTTTTCTGGCACATGCTCCGCGACAAACACCCATGCGCCCGGCACTTCGCCACCAATCGCGGCCCCCTGTAACACGCGCAACAGCAGCATCAACAGCGGAGCAGCGATACCAATGCTGTCGTAAGTCGGCAACGCCCCCATTGCCAACGTCGGCAGAGCCATCAGCAGGATACTCAGACTAAACATCTTCTTACGGCCAACTTTGTCACCAAAGTGCGCCATGATGATGCCACCAAGCGGGCGCGCCAGATAACCTGCGGCAAAGATGGCAAAGGTCTGCACCTGACGCAGCCATTCCGGCATATCTGCCGGGAAGAAGAGTTGGCCGATCACCGCAGCAAAGAACACAAAGATGATGAAGTCGTAAAATTCCAGCGCCCCGCCAAGGGCGGCCAGCGACAGGGTTTTATAATCCTGTCGGTTGAGGGGACGAGTTGCGAGCGAATCCATAACGTAGCGGTATCCAGAGGCAAAAAATCTAGTTGTAAAGTTAGGCTTACTATACCGTCAATTTTTTGCCACACCAGTACGTCTGAATTTTATGCCTGAAAACGGCGATATTCAGACGTTTGTCTCACGCCTCGCGCTTTTTGGCCGAAATGCTGCTACCACTACCGGATCAGTCTCGACATAAGGCCCGTCAAGCAACTGTAAACAATACGGTACAGCCGCGAAGATACCCGGCACTTTCACCACGCCGTCATCTCCTTTCAGTCCTTCCAGCGTTTCTTTGATCGATTTCGGTTGCCCCGGCAAATTGAGGATCAGCGACTGCTTACGGATCACCCCCACCTGGCGTGACAGGATCGCCGTCGGGACAAATTGCAGGCTGATCTGGCGCATCTGCTCGCCAAAACCCGGCATCTCACGATCGGCAACCGCAAGGGTCGCATCAGGTGTCACATCACGGCGCGCGGGTCCCGTACCGCCCGTGGTCAGTACCAGATGGCAGAACAATTCATCCACCAGCTCGCAAATCGCCTGTTCGATCATCGGTTGTTCATCCGGCACCAGCCGGGTTTCGATCTCAAAGGGCGTCGTTAATGCGCTGCCAAGCCAGCTTTCCAGCGCCGGAATGCCCTGATCCTGATAAATGCCGTTCGCCGCGCGATCGGAAACAGAAATTAATCCAATACGTAATGTATCCATAGAGTTATCGCTGTGGTGCATGAGGGGGATAAAAAGAAGAATAATACAAAGCAAAAGGGAGAGAAAAGCTTAAAACCGTGGCGGGCAGTGCCGCCACGGTGTCATCACTTACAGCAGTTCAGCGATCATCTTCTCAAGTTTGCCCTGGTCGATGGCAAAGTTGCGGATGCCTTCCGCCAGTTTGGTGACGGCCATCGGGTCCTGGTTGTGCTGCCACAGGAACTCGGCTTCGGTCATTTTCGCCGGACGCGCTTTCACTTCGCCGCTGTAGCTCAGTTTACGCTCAACAGCGCCTTCGCTCTCAGCCAGCTCTTTCAGCAGGTTCGGGGAGATGGTCAGACGGTCGCAACCGGCCAGCTCGATGATTTCACCGACGTTACGGAAGCTGGCACCCATTACCACGGTTTCATAACCGTGTTGCTTGTAATAGTTGTAGATCTCAGAAACAGAAACCACGCCCGGATCTTCGTGCGCTGCGTACTCTTTCTTGTCGGTGTTCGCTTTGTACCAGTCGAGGATACGACCTACGAACGGAGAGATCAGGAACACGCCCGCTTCAGCACAAGCACGCGCCTGAGCGAAGGAGAACAGCAGGGTCAGGTTACAGTTGATACCTTCTTTTTCCAGCTGCTCAGCGGCACGGATACCCTGCCAGGTTGAAGCCAGTTTGATCAGGATGCGATCGTTGCTGATACCTGCATCGTTGTACAGTTTGATCAGGCTACGCGCTTTGGCGATGCTCGCTTCGGTGTCATAAGACAGACGCGCATCGACTTCAGTCGAGATACGACCCGGGATCAGTTTGAGAATTTCCAGACCAATGTTGACGGCCAGCTTGTCAGAAACCAGCTGTAACTGCTCTTCTTTGTTGCTGCTCTGCTGACGTGCCCAGCTAATGGCTTCGTCAATCAGTTTACGGTATTCAGGAATTTGAGCGGCATTGAGGATCAAAGAAGGGTTGGTGGTGGCATCTTGCGGTTGATACAGCTTCATTGCCGCGATATCACCGGTGTCGGCGACCACAGTAGTCAGCTGACGCAAGGAAGTAAGTTTGTCCGTCATGGTTCTCTTTTCTCTTAGGTTGACTGTCAGGGTGAAAAAGGCTGTTGCGATAATATCACGCGGTAACCACGGTGCAAGGTCGCGGCGTGCCCTTTCCGATAGCACGGACAAATGGGAACGATTTGCCGATCCGTCACGCTTTTTTGCTACACTCGCCGAACAAATTTTCCGTTAATACCCTGATAAACCTGCGGGTCAACCGAGGATAACACGATGCTGATGGTCATCTCGCCAGCCAAGACGCTGGATTATGAAAGCCCGCTTGCGACGCAAACCTTCACTCAACCAGCGCTGTTAGAAAAGTCACAACAGCTGATTGATGTCGCCCGTGATTTGTCACCGGCGCAAATCGCCTCGCTGATGGGCATCAGCGACAAACTGGCCCATCTGAACGCAGAACGTTTTAACGAATGGCAGCCCCCCTTCACGCTGGAGAATGCGCGTCAGGCGATTCTGGCGTTCAAAGGGGATGTCTACACCGGTTTGCAGGCTGAAACCTTTAGCGAAAAAGATTTTGCTTTCGCCCAGCAGCATCTGCGTATGCTGTCGGGTTTGTATGGTTTGCTGCGCCCGCTCGACTTAATGCAGCCCTACCGGCTGGAAATGGGGATCAAACTGACGAACCCGGCGGCGAAAGATCTCTATGGTTTCTGGGGTGATTTGCTGACGGAAAGGCTGAATGCGGCGCTGGCGGAACAAGGCGATGACGTGTTGATTAACCTGGCGTCAGATGAATATTTCAAAGCTATCAAGCCGAAAAAACTGGCCGGGCGACTGATTAAGCCGGTGTTCCTGGATGAGAAGAACGGCAAGTTTAAGGTGATCAGCTTCTACGCCAAGAAAGCGCGTGGCCTGATGAGCCGTTATGTGATTCAGCACCGCCTGACCAAACCGGAGCAATTGAAGAAATTCGATGTGGATGGTTATTTTTTTGCTGCGGCTGAAAGCAGCGAAAACGAGCTGGTGTTTAAACGCCACGAGCAGCAATAACCCGTAACGGCGCGATTTATCGCGCGGTTTTTTCCGACACCGTGCACGGAATTGCGCGATAAATCGCGCCGCTACGACAGATAAAAGAATGGCTGGCATTTGCCAGCCATTCTTATGTTATTTCAGCAAGAACGCGCGCAGCGCGGCGAAATCTGCTTTCAAATTATGCGACAGCAGCGGCAGGTCGGCACGCTCAGCCAGTGCTTCCGGCAGCGGCAGCGTCTGCTCCAGAATCGCTTCCACGCTCTCCTTGAACTTCGCCGGATGCGCAGTGCCAAGGAACAGGCCGTACTCACCTTCCTGCAACTGATCGCGCAGCAGACGATAAGCAATCGCCGCATGCGGTTCAGACAGATAACCGATTTCTGCCAGCTCACGCATGGTCGCTTTGGTGGTTTCGTCGCTCACCGCACCATAGGCCAGATCGCCCAGACGCCAGGTTTTGCGGCGGAACAACTCTTCCACGCGCGGCCAGTTGTTCGGCTGGCTCACATCCATAGCGTTGGACAGCGTGGCAACGGTGGCATGCGGCGTCCATTCGCCATTGGCGAGGAAGCGCGGCACAGTATCGTTGGCATTGGTGGCAGCGATAAAGCGTTTGATCGGCAGACCGAGTGATTTCGCCAGCAGGCCTGCGGTCAGGTCACCAAAGTTACCACTTGGCACCGACACCACCAGCTGATTGCGTTTTTCCTGCGGCAGTTGCGCCACAGCTTCAAAGTAGTAGCAAATCTGCGCCAGCAGACGGCTGATGTTGATGGAGTTGGCTGAGTTCAGGCCGATCGCCTTTTTCAGTTCTTCATCATCAAAGGCTTGTTTCACCAGCGCCTGGCAGGCATCGAAATCGCCGTCGATGGCGATGGTTTCGATGTTCCCCCCCAGGGTGCAGAACAATTTTTCCTGCAACGGGCTGATTTTGCCCTGCGGATAGAGGATCACCACGCGCACGTTTTCCATGCCGTAAAACGCATGGGCTACTGCTGCGCCGGTATCGCCAGACGTGGCGGTCAGAATGGTGATTTTTTCATCGGCACCGCTGACATACGAAAGCATCTGCGCCATAAAACGGCCGCCGAAGTCTTTGAACGCCAGCGTCGGGCCATGAAACAGTTCGAGGCAGGCGACATCGTCGCTCACTTTTGCCACCGGGGCCGGGAACGCAAACGCGTTTTTCACGCGCTCAGCCAACTGATGTGCGGCAATTTCGTCACCGATGTAAGCCGAGAGGATTTTGCTGCTGCGGGTAACAAAATCCATCTCCAGCATCGCATCGATGTCGGTCAGTTCAAATTCCGGCAGTTCGAGCGGAAAAAACAGCCCCTGCTGCGAGCCAAGGCCCTGCTTCACGGCCTGAGCGAAGCTCACCTGCTCGTTATGATCCTTAAGGTTGTAGAGTTTCATGCGTTATCCCAATTTACGTGCGCCAGCCGTATCAAGACGGCAGATATGGACGAAACCTTCTTCATTTTGCAGATAGTGCTGGCTCAGCCAGTCTGCCATCCGCTGTGCCGTTGCCATCTCGTTGCAAACGGCGAAAAGTGTCGGGCCGGAACCCGAAATACCGCAGGCCAGCGCGCCAATATCGGCTGCTGCCTGGCGTGCTTCCGCAAAGCCCGGCAGCAGTTTGGTGCGATACGGCTCCGCCACCACATCCTGCATCAGCTTCGCGGCCAGTTCTGGCTGCTGAGTATGACAGGCATGGATGAAACCGCCCAGTAAACGACCGTGTTTGATGATGTCCTGTTTACGATACTGCGCCGGTAGAATCGCACGCGCTTCAGCGGTGGAGACTTTGATGCCCGGATAGGCCATCACCCACAGCCACTCGTCAAACGACGGCACTGACTGGCTGATAATGCCGTTCTCTTCAATCATCAACTGCACGCCGCCGAGGAAGCACGGCGCAACGTTGTCGTAATGCACGCTACCGGAGATACGTCCTTCCAGCTCGCCCATCAATGCCAGCAGTTCGGTGTCATTCAACGGTTTGCCGCAAAATTCGTTCATCGCCATCAGGCCAGCCACGACCGAGCAGGCGCTGGAGCCAAGACCCGAGCCGATCGGCATGTTTTTTTCCAGCGTCATCGCCACCGGCACATCTTTACCAATCGCTTCACAAAAACGCTGCCAGCACTGATAAACAATGTTTTCCTGTGGATTGTCCGGCAGTTTGCTGACGAAGCGCCCTTTGTTTACCAGGCTAAAGCGGTCGGCCGCCTCGACCGACACACAATCACCCAGCAGGGTGCCATCCACCGGCGAAACCGCCGCGCCAAGCACATCAAAGCCGACGCTGACGTTACCTATCGAGGCCGGTGCATAAATTTTTACCATCATCAAACTCCCAACTTCCACGACAGCGTGCGCAGCAGATCGGCAAACACACCGGCTGCGGTCACATCATTCCCGGCACCGTATCCACGCAGAACCAGCGGGATCGGCTGATAATAACGGCTATAGAACGCCAGGGCGTTTTCGCCATTTTTGACTTTAAACAGCGGATCGTTACTGTCCACTGCATCAATTTTCACTTTGCAAGCACCACCCTCTTCGATGGCACCGACGAAGCGTAACACTTTACCTTCATCACGCGCTTTGGCAACGCGCGCCGCAAAGGCGTTGTCCAGTTCCGGCAAACGCTGCATGAATTGCTCAACGTCAGCAATCTCCGTCAGACTGGCAGGCAGCAGCGGTTCGATCTCGATATCGCTCAGCTCCAGTTGATGTCCCGCTTCACGCGCCAGAATCAGCAGCTTACGCGCCACATCGGTGCCCGACAGGTCATCACGCGGATCCGGTTCGGTGAAGCCCATGTCTCGCGCCATTTTGGTCGCTTCAGACAGGGAAACGCCCTCATCCAGCTTGCCGAAAATAAACGACAGCGAGCCGGAAAGAATACCGGAGAATTTGATCAGCTCATCACCGGCATTCAGCAGATTTTGCAGGTTCTCGATCACCGGCAAACCCGCCCCCACGTTGGTGTCATACAGGAACTTACGGCGCGATTTCTCCGCTGCCGCACGCATCTGCTGGTAATAATTCCATGAAGAGGTGTTGGCCTTTTTGTTCGGCGTCACGACATGGAAACCATCCGCGAGGAAATCCGCGTACTGATCGGCCACCGCCTGGCTCGAAGTACAATCGACAATCACCGGGTTCAGCAGGTGATACTCTTTCACCAGACGGATCAGACGACCAAGATTGAACGGTTCTTTGGCTTCCGCCAGCGCCCCTTTCCAGTTACTGAGATCGATGCCGTGCACGTTGGTCAGCAACGCGCGCGAGTTAGCGATGCCACACACCCGCAAATCGATATGCTTTTGCTTCAGCCACGCCTGCTGACGATGTAGCTGCTCCAGCAACGCCGCGCCGACGCCGCCGACACCGACCACGAACACTTCAATCACCTGATCGGTGGCAAACAGCATCTGGTGCACCACACGCACGCCAGTAGTGACTTCATCGTTGCTCACCACGGCAGAGATGGAACGCTCCGAGGAACCCTGGGCAATGGCCACGATATTGATATTGGCTCGCGCCAGCGCGGAGAAGAACTTGGCAGAGATGCCACGCAGGGTACGCATGCCGTCACCGACCACCGAGATAATCGCCAGTTGCTCGACCACTTCCAGCGGGTCCAGCAAGCCGTCTTTCAATTCGAGGTAGAATTCATCTTCCAGCACGCGGCGCGCGCGCGCCAGCTCGTTCTGCGGCACGCAGAAGCTGATGCTGTACTCGGAAGAGGATTGGGTAATCAACACCACCGAGATACCGGTGCGCGACATCGCAGCAAACACGCGTGCCGCCATGCCAACCATGCCTTTCATCCCCGGTCCGGAGACGTTAAACATCGCCATGTTGTTGAGATTAGTGATGCCTTTTACCGGGTTTTCATCATGCTCACCTTCGCCACCAATTAAGGTGCCGGGTGCTTGCGGGTTAGCGGTGTTTTTAATCAGGCAGGGAATCTGGAACTGGGCAATCGGGGCGATGGTGCGGGGGTGCAGCACTTTGGCACCAAAGTACGACAGCTCCATTGCCTCCTGATAGGACATGGACTTCAGCAGGCGCGCATCCGGCACCTGACGCGGGTCACAGGTATAGACGCCATCGACGTCAGTCCAGATTTCACAACAGTCAGCACGCAGACAGGCCGCCAGTACCGCTGCCGAATAGTCAGAACCGTTACGGCCCAGCACCACCAGTTCGCCACGCTCGTTTCCGGCGGTGAAACCGGCCATCAGGATCATATGATCGGCAGGGATCTGGCTGGCGGCGATACGGCGGGTGGATTCATTGATATCCACGGTAGATTCAAGGTAGTGGCCGACGGCCAGCAGTTTTTCCACCGGGTCGATGACCGTCACTTTGTAGCCGCGCGCCTGGAGCAGCGCTTCCATAATGGCGATGGACAGCTTCTCACCCCGGCAGATGATGGCAGCATTGACCGCATCCGGGCACTGTCCCAGCAGGCTGATGCCATGCAGCACCTGCTTAAGTTGAGCAAATTCGAGGTCAACGCGAGTCTTCAATCCATCATAATCGAAGCCCGGCTGTGCATCGGCCAACCCCTGCAACAGCTCGGCAAAAATACGTTCGGCATCGCTGATATTCGGCAACGCATCCTGCCCGCTAATGGTTTTCTCAATCATCGCCACCAGATGATTGGTAATTTTCGCTGGCGCAGAGAGTACGGTTGCAACCTGTCCCTGTTGCGCATTGCTTTCCAGAATGTCTGCCACGCGGAGAAAACGTTCCGCATTGGCTACCGAGGTCCCGCCGAATTTCAGCACTCGCATGGTTAAAGCTCTCCTGAATTTATGCCGAAAAAAAAGCCCGCACTGGTTAGGTGCGGGCTTCTTTTTTGTTTTTCCTGTATGCGTCAGCCCGCACCGTTACCTGTGGTAATGGTGGTGGTAATAATAATGGTGGTGTTCAGGCTGTTTGTACGCATTGAGATTTTTTTCTGTCTGTCTTGATTGTCCGTCTGCCTTCCAGAATTAAAGCAAAGCGCACGTTAAGTCAACGAATTTGTCCTAAGCCGGATTTTTCGCCACTACGCAGTGCTGCGCTTTGCCCGGAAAATGCCATCGGGATCGTTCAGCAAATAGCCACAACCCCCGATCTGTCACTGCAAAGTCAGGATTTACCCGAGTTATTATCTATAAGTTTTTTTTTCTACGTCGTGCAGCAGACGGTGCAGCATGGCGCTGTCACGTTGTTCCAGCAAACCGATACGTTGATCGATCCAGTCCACCATCTTGGCATCGTCGTCCACTGCCAGACGAACCAACAATTGCTGGAAACGCACCCGCAACGCCTGCAACTGCTGCGCATCCGCCATCGCTGCGGGCTGGGCCGCCACCTGATTCAGCGCAGAAAGTTGGTAGCAATACACCATCACTGCCTGACCGAGATTGAGCGAGGGATAGTCGTTTGCCATCGGAATGCCGGTGAGCAGGTCTACCTGTTCCAGCTCCTCATTGGTCAATCCGCTATCCTCGCGGCCAAACACCAGCGCTATCCGGCTCAGCCACTGGCGTTTCTCCTGCAAAATGGTTTCCACTTGTGCGGGTGTGGCGTAGTAACGGAACTTCGCCCGGCTGCGCGCCGTGGTCGCGACAGAGAAGTCCACGTCCTGAAGTGCGTCACTAAGCGTGTCATAAGTTTTTACGCTATCAAGGATTTCGCCTGCGCCGTGCGCCACGCGTCGGGCCGCCGGATCCTGCCAGGCATCGCTGGCGACAATACGCAACTCGCTAAAACCCATGGTTTTCATGGCACGGGCGGCGGCACCGATATTTTCTGGTCGGGCGGGAGAGACAAGAATGAGGGGGAAATGCATGATTTTTCCATCGAACTGTTAACAACTCAGCGTATGTTGGCATGCACACCGGAAAATACCAACCATGCGGATATAAGAAAATAAGATGTTAAGGATGTTAAAACAGAATAAAACCGCGAGGTAGCATAAATTAACGTATTAAAGCTAAATTTCCGTGCCATTTTATTATAAAAGCATTAGATATCATCTTATTGAAATATAATTTCCGGCAAGTTTTTGTTTTGCTATTATGCAGCCGGAATGTAGCAAAAATGCTGCTTTTTGTGAGCTAAGCTGGCATTCCTGGAGAAGTTTTTCATAAAAGTGTTAACGTGCTACACTTGCATTTGATATAAGTCAACGAAGCGTTGTTTTTATGCTTATCGGTTGTTGTTGGTGCTGTTAGGTTGCTGTTAATACGGTTAGGATAAGCGCCAGTCCGATACCCACGGGGCACGCAAATATTCATCCTGACTGGCTGAGCTAACACTGAAGTTGACGTAGATGGATGGTGTATTCCGAAGATTATTTCGTACACCGGTTGCGAACGGCATGCTGTTACGATTAACAGTAAGTGCAACCGCCGTACGCCCTGTTTTCGATTTGTTGGCAAATTTTAGGTAGCGAAACATGCAGACCCCGCACATTCTTATCGTTGAAGACGAACTGGTCACGCGTAACACCCTCAAAAGCATTTTTGAGGCTGAAGGTTACATGGTCTATGAAGCCACCGACGGCGCCGAAATGCATCAGGTTCTGACGGAAAACGACGTCAATCTGGTGATTATGGACATCAACCTGCCGGGCAAAAACGGCTTGTTGCTGGCGCGTGAACTGCGTGAGCAGGCGAACGTAGCGCTGATGTTCCTCACCGGCCGTGATAATGAAGTGGACAAAATCCTTGGTCTGGAAATTGGCGCGGATGATTACATCACCAAGCCATTTAATCCGCGTGAGCTGACCATCCGTGCGCGTAACCTGTTGTCGCGTACCATGAATCTGGCGATGCCCAATGAGGAGCGTCGTCAGGTGGAAAGCTATCGTTTCAACGGTTGGGAGCTGGATATCAACAGCCGCTCACTGATCAGCCCGAACGGCGAGCAGTACAAGCTGCCGCGCAGTGAATTCCGCGCCATGCTGCACTTCTGCGAAAACCCAGGCAAAATTCAGACCCGTGCTGACCTGCTGAAAAAGATGACCGGTCGCGAGCTGAAGCCGCATGACCGCACCGTGGATGTCACCATCCGCCGTATCCGTAAGCATTTCGAATCTACGCCGGATACCCCAGAAATCATCGCCACCATTCATGGCGAAGGTTATCGCTTCTGCGGTGAGTTGCAGGACTAATCTGCACATATCTGTTCTGTAGCGGCGCGATAAATCGCGCCGCTACGAATAGGTGCCAGCCTGTTGTTAATGCCAGGGCATAATCGGCACAGCGCTCAGCGCGTTTTTTGGCGAGCCTTCCACCACTTTATCTGAGTAGGCCAGGTAGACCAGCGCGTTGCGCTTTTGATCATAAAAGCGTACAACCTGTAGCTTCTTAAAAACCAGCGATGTGCGCTTCTGGAACACCACATCCCCCTGCGCTTTACCTTGCGCAATTTTATCGCTCAGCGTAACCGGCCCTACCTGCTGGCAGGAAATCGCCGCATCGGAAGTGTCCTCGGCCAGACCTAATCCGCCTTTGATCCCACCGGTTTTCGCCCGGCTGATATAACAGGTTACATTTTTTACATCGGGGTCATCAAAGGCTTCCACCACGATCTTATGATCGGGGCCAAACATCTTGAAAACCGTGTCAACTGAGCCGATCTCCTCTGCCTGGAGGGATCCCGCGAAGGCATATGTTGCCAGGGTGACTATAAGAAGGCGAGCTATTGTCATGGAGTTACCATTGCAAACGGAATAGATGAGAATGTAATGTACTGGCAATCGATAACAGAACCAAACCAAATGGGTAACAACCCGCATTGATGTAGCACAGTCGACTTACAAAACCGCCCTCTCGCCTTTTTGCATTTCGTGCTATTATTCGACGACTTCATAAGTTGCGCCACCAGAGAGTTATGAGGATGTTTTATGGACCAAGCCGGTATCATTCGCGATTTGCTTGTCTGGCTGGAGAGCCATCTGGATCAACCCCTTTCACTGGATAATGTCGCCCTGAAAGCGGGCTATTCCAAATGGCATCTGCAGCGCATGTTTAAGGACGTGACAGGCCACGCGATCGGCGCTTATATCCGCGCTCGCCGGCTGTCTAAGGCCGCGGTGGCGTTACGCCTCACCAGCCGCCCGATACTCGACATCGCCCTGCAATACCGTTTCGATTCCCAGCAGACCTTTACCCGTGCGTTCAAAAAGCAGTTTAATCAGACGCCCGCCTGGTATCGTCGTTCGTCAGACTGGAACTCCTTCGGTATCCGCCCGCCGATTCGTCTGGAAGATAACCACATGCCTGAGCCGCAGTTTGTCACGCTGCCGGAAACGGTGTTGGTGGGTCAAACCCAAAGCTACAGCTGCACGCTGGAGCAGATCTCCAGCTATCGCGACGAAATGCGTGTGCATTTCTGGAAACAGTTCCTGCTGGAAACCGATACCGTGCCGCCGGTGCTGTATGGCTTGCATCAGGTACGCGCCAGCCATGAAAAGGATGATGAGCAGGAGATTCTCTACACCACCGCGGTGCCTGCCGATCAACTGGCAAAAAGCATGCAATCCAATCAGAGTGTGATTCTGGAAGCGGGTGATTATGTGCAGTTCACCTATAACGGACCGCGTACCGCGTTGCAGGAATTTATTCTGCTGCTGTACGGGACTTGCATGCCCACGCTGGGCCTGGTACGTCGTCAGGGGCAAGATATCGAACGTTTCTTCACCCACGGTGGCAAGAAGCGTAGTGAGCCACCTACCGAGATTCGCTGCGAGTATCTGATTCCGATCCGTCCGATGCAGGAACGCTAACAGCAAAATGCCGTCGTCATGACGGCATTTTCATATTGCGCTTCAGCGTTGCAATTCATCCAGCGCTGGTGCATCAAGATGTGACACATCCCCGGCCGTCTCCACCACCCAACCTGCTGCCAGCCAGGCGCTCTGCTGATGGTCAACGCGAGAGATGGAGCAGTTACGCAGACGCAAACGGCGTTCGGCATGTGCCGGTAAACCAAGAATGGTACTGACCAGCACGCCAAGTGCCATACCGTGGCTGACAATCAGCGGACGACTGCCTGCCGGTAATCCGAGACAATCATTTAACGCCGCGTGCATCCGCGCCGCCATCTCCGCCATCGACTCACCGCCAGGAATGCGACCGTTTTCGGTGCCATCCACCAGAGTTTTCCGCCAGCTCTCTTCTTCCGCCGTCAACCCTTCGATTGGGCGCTGTTCCAGCACCCCCATATTGAGTTCGCGCAGGCGCGCATCAAGCGTTACCCCACAACCGCAGGCATCCGCGATAATTTCCGCAGTGCGACGAGTACGTCCTAAATCGCTGGCAATCACATGGGTAATCCCCAGCGATTTAACGCGCTCACCCACCTGATGGGCTTGTTGCTCACCTTTTTCCGTCAGCGGACTGTCGGACTGCCCCTGAATGCGTCGGGCCGCATTCCAAACCGTTTCACCGTGACGAACAAGATAGACCTGTAGCATGCTTAATTTCCGTTATACTGCGACAAATTTGCCTTGAGGGTTCAAACAATTATGTACCATGTTGTCGCAGCCACCATCAATCCGGCAAAAATCCGCGCGATTGCACAAGCGTTCAACGACGTTTTCGGCGAAGGATCCTGCCATATTGAAGGGGTCGAGGTCGAGAGCGGCGTTGCAGCCCAGCCGCTGACGGATGTCGAAACGCGAACTGGCGCACGTCAGCGTGTTGCCAACGCACGCGCCAAAAAAGCGGATGCGGACTTTTGGGTGGCCATTGAAGCCGGAATTGAAGGCGACAGCGCCTTCGCGTGGATGGTGGTGGAAAATGCGCAGCAGCGCGGTGAATCACGCTCCGCCAGCTTTACGCTGCCAGCAGTAGTGATGGCAGGTTTGAGCGCCGGTCATGAGCTGGGTGATGAAATGGCGCGCTTAACCGGCGTGGAAAATATCAAACAGAAAGGCGGGGCGATTGGTGCCTTTACCCACGGGCTGCTGACGCGTTCCAGCGTCTACCATCAGGCGCTGATTCTGGCGCTTTGCCCGTTCACCCATCCGTTGTACCAACAGTGATCAGGCGCGTCCCAGACGCGCTTCCAGCCAACGTTTCAGCTCCGGCGGAGCTTCTTTCAGGCTGTTGGAGCCACGGGTGATGGTGGCAATGCCAACGCCCAGCTCATTCTTCAGCTCACGCTGGCTCATCTCTCCGTTCATCAACTCTTCAATGATGCGCAGACGCGTGCCAAAAGATTCCCGCTCATCCGGGGTCATCATCAATTGCAGCAACGGTAAGGCGACGCCATCGGCGAAGGCATTTTGCATCAGGTCAACAAAACGCAGCCAGTTATCTTCAACAGGCTGGGAAGAAAGGGGTTGGCTCATGAAGGGCTTCCGTACTCATTAACGAGTACGGAAGCATAGCACAGTCAGTAGCGGCGATTCCACTCGCTATCTGCCAGAATCTTATCGGGTTGTCCCATGAAGTAACGATAGTAGGCATCATACGCCAGCACGTTCTTCACGTAGCCACGGGTTTCCGAGAAGGGAATGGTTTCAATAAACGCCACCGCATCCAGACGCCCACCACTGTTGTTCAGCCAGCTACGCACTCGCGACGGTCCGGCGTTGTAAGCTGCCGAGGCAAAGATACGGTTCTGCTCAAACTGCTGATAGACATAATCCAGATATTGCGTACCAATCTGGATATTGGTTTGTGGATCAAGCAATTGGCCGCTGTTCACATAACCGGGAATGTTATACATCTTCACGGTATGCGTGGCGGTCGCGGGCATCACCTGCATCAGCCCACTGGCCCCCACCGGCGAACGCGCTTTCGGGTTCCACGCACTCTCCTGACGCGAAATCGCCATGGCATAACTTTGCGGAATCGCTTTGCCGCTGGTGTATTGCTGATACAGATTGCGCCATGCCAGCGGGAAGCGTTCTTTCAGGCTGTCCCACATTTTGGCGGTAATGGTGGCCTGCACGCTCAGATCCCACCAGTCCTGCTCATTGGCGTAGCGCGCCAGCATCTGCTGCTGCTCACGGGTTTTGCTGGAAATCAGGTTAGCCCATTCGCTGCGCGCCAGGTTATCCAGCCCCCAGTACATCAGCTCGCGCACCCGTGCCAGCTCCGCCCCCTGCACCAGATTGCTCTCCGGTGCCGGAGCCGGATTCACCTGCAACGGGTAGTCGACGCCCAACCGCTGGGCCGCCACCATCGGATAGAAACCCCGTCCCTGCATCAACTTGCGCAGGATTTCGTCGGCTTCATCTTTACGTCCCTGCTCAATCAGCAGATCGGCCTGCCAGTATTGCCACTCATCTTTCTCTTTGGCCTCTACCGGCAGGCGAGCAATCCAGGTATTCAGTCCACGCCGGTCGTTATTACCCAGCGCCAGTCGCACCCGGCGCTCAATCAACGTGGTGGATTCGCTGTTCATCACCACGTTATCGCGCCAGCGCGCCTGCTCAGAAGTCACATCGTTGCCCATGAGACGCCACGCGACGATCTCTTTCAGCGCCTGCTCATCTGCCGGTCCCATCTTCTGCGACTGCACCAGTCCCGGAATCATCAGGCGCGCATTTTCTGCGTCCTGCCGTGCCACACGGGCGAAAGCAAAGTTGGTGGCCTGGCGGGTAAAATCCGTCGGCCCAACGCTGCTGGCAAAGCTGGTGACGGTTTGCGGGTTCTGCTGCAACGTCATCACTGCCGTGGCGATGGTTTGATAATCCGCTGGCAACATCTTCGCCAGATAATTGACCAGGCTATCGTTACCCTCTTTCATCGCCAGGCGAATACGCTCAAGGATGGTGATCGGCGAGAGTTGCCCGGCAGATTGCCACACTGAGAACAACTGGTCGCAATCATTAGGCAGCGATGTCCCGCGCAGCCAGATATCTTTCGCGCCATCAAATGCCACCTGCTGCTGGCCGGTGGCCCACTTGGCGTAATACCAGTTACAACGCGCCTGTACCGGTTGCGGTGCTTCCGGGCTGAAATTCAGCAATTCCTGCCATGCCTGACGGTGTGCCAGCACATTGACAAAACGGGTGGAGAGCGCACGCGCAGGCGGTAACGTCGGGTATTGTTGAATAAAATTCTTCACCGCCAGCGGCGTTTCCTGATCGAGATCCTGCGCCAGCATACGGTATTGCAGATAAGGATAGAGCGGGTAATCCTGTAGCGTTGGCATCAACTGTGCCACGGTGTCCATCTGCTTGTTATCCCAGGCTTGTTTTATCTGGGCATAACGCTGTCGTTGCTGGTCTAGCGAATCGGCCCACACGCTGCTGGCCGCACTGACCAGGCAGATCCCTATAATCCAGTTACGCCACTTATCCACTTCACTCTCCTCTTTGTGCTGCGATCCAGCTGCATGCCAGACTTTCTTCATGCTAACCAGGCCAACACGCTCTTGCCATGTTCTTCATAAAATTTA
Source organism: Pantoea phytobeneficialis (assembly GCF_009728735.1). NCBI lineage: Bacteria > Pseudomonadati > Pseudomonadota > Gammaproteobacteria > Enterobacterales > Erwiniaceae > Pantoea > Pantoea phytobeneficialis. The sequence continues at coordinate 707,453 of NZ_CP024636.1, read as the reverse complement.
CGATCACGCACCGCTATCGACCAGATGCTGCGCCGCCATTGTGCACTTATTCATCACAAAAACTTATCGTACTGGAACTAATTTCGCATAATCATTCTGTTACAAATATGGCACGGCCTTTGCTCTGTTGAATTCCATCTTGTATACCAGTTGGAATTCACTCATGGCATCGACTTTTGGCTACACGCTTCAGGATTGGCAACAGCGTTACCAACAGGAACCGCAGCAGATCACCGCCCTGCTGGAAGCACACCTCGCAGCTATCGATAACCAGGATAATGCGTGGTTGTATCTCGCCACCCCGGCACAACTTCAGGCACAAATTGAACCGCTGTTAGCCAGCTATCTGCGCAACCCGGCGGCACTGCCGTTGTTTGGCGTACCTTTTGCCGTCAAAGACAATATCGATGTCGCGGGCTGGCCGACGACCGCCGCTTGCCCGGCGCTGACTTATACCGCCAGCGCAGATGCCTTTGTCGTCGCCCAACTGAAAGCCGCCGGCGCGGTGGTCATTGGCAAAACCAACCTCGACCAATATGCCACCGGTCTGGTCGGCACCCGTTCCCCTTATGGTGCGGTGCGTAATACCTTTAATGCCGACTACGTCAGCGGCGGCTCCAGTTCCGGCTCGGCGTCGGTACTGGCACGCGGTCTGGTAGGCTTCTCGCTCGGCACCGATACCGCCGGTTCCGGTCGCGTACCGGCTGGCTTCAATAATGTGGTGGGCCTGAAACCGACCAAAGGCTGGTTCTCGGCCAGTGGTTTGCTGCCCGCCTGCCGCCTGAACGACACCATTTCAGTATTTGCCTTGACGGTGGAAGATGCCTTTGCCGTCGCCAGCGCCGCTGGCGGTTATGACGCGGCCGATGCCTATTCGCGCAGCAATCCGCATACTGCGCCCGCCAGCATCAAGGCACACCCCGACTTTGCCATTCCGGCCAACCCGGAATTCTTTGATGACAAGCAAGCAGAAGCCGCCTGGGACAGTGCACTGGAACGCCTGCTCGCCAGCGGTGCTACGCTGCACCCCATCGACTTTACCCCATTCCAGCAACTGGCCGAGCAGCTGTACTACGGCCCGTGGGTAACGGAGCGCACCGTGGCGGTGGGCGAGATGATCAACCGCCCGGAAGAGATGGACCCGGTGGTCTATGGCATCGTGAAAAGCGGTCTGGATTACAGCGCGGTCGATGCCTTCAAAGCCGAATATCTGCGCGCGGAACTGACGCGCCAAATTCAGCAAACGCTGGCGCAGTTCGATGCGCTGGTGGTGCCGACCTCCCCCACCATCCACACCGTTGAAGAGATGAAGCAGGAGCCGGTGCGCTACAACTCGCAGTTCGGCACCTACACCAACTTCACCAATCTGGCCGACCTCAGCGCGCTGGCGCTACCGGCACCGTTCCGTGCCGATGGCCTGCCGGCGGGCATCACCCTGATCGCCCCCGCCTGGCATGATCGTGCCCTGGTGGAATTCGGCCTGCGCTGGCAGCAGCAGTTGGCATTGCCGCTCGGTGCCACCGGCAAAGCGCAGCCGACGCAGCATCGCGCACTGCCGCCTTCCGCCGATCATGTGCGCGTCGCAGTCGTGGGTGCTCACCTCACCGGTATGCCGCTCAACTTCCAACTCACCACCCGCCAGGCGGTGTTGGTGGAGGAAACCACCACCGCCAGCCATTACCGCCTGTTTGCGCTGCTGGATGGGCCGATCAAAAAACCGGGCCTGCTGCGCGATGAACAAGGGGCAGCGATCACCGTCGAGCTGTGGGATATCCCGCTGGCACGCTTTGGCGAGTTTGTGGCGGAAATCCCGCCGCCGCTGGGAATTGGCTCGCTGACGCTGGCCGATGGCCGGGTGGTGAAAGGTTTCATCTGTGAACCGATGGTGCTGAAACAGGCACTGGAGATCACCGAATTTGGCGGCTGGCGCAACTGGCTGACATCCCTGGGGAGTAAATAATCATGTTCAGTACCGTTCTGATTGCTAACCGTGGCGAAATTGCCTGCCGCGCTATCCGCACCCTGAAACGTCTTGGCGTGAAAAGTGTGGCGGTATATTCCGACGCTGACCGCAACGCACGCCATGTGAAAGAGGCTGATGTGGCGATTGCCCTTGGCGGCGACAAAGCCAGCGACAGCTACCTGAGAATCGAAAAAATCCTTGCTGCCGCTAAAGAAACCGGCGCAGAAGCCATCTGGCCGGGCTACGGTTTCCTTTCTGAGAGCCTGCCGTTTGCCGCCGCCTGCGAAGAAGCCGGTATCGCCTTTGTTGGCCCAACCGCGCAGCAGATTGGCGAGTTTGGCCTCAAGCACCGCGCCCGAGAACTGGCAGCCAGTGCTGGCGTGCCGATGACGCCGGGCACCGCGTTGCTGACCTCGCTGGAAGAAGCCCTGAGCGCTGCCGATCGCATCGGTTATCCGGTGATGCTGAAAAGCACCGCCGGTGGTGGTGGTATCGGCCTGACGCGTTGCGCCGACGCCGATGCGCTGCGCAACGCCTGGGAGAGCGTGCGTCGTCTCGGCGAACAATTTTTCAGTGACGCAGGCGTGTTTCTTGAGCGCTGCATCGATCGCGCCCGCCATGTTGAAGTACAGATTTTTGGCGACGGCAGCGGCAAAGTAATTGCTCTGGGCGAACGCGACTGCTCGCTGCAACGTCGTAATCAGAAAGTGGTGGAAGAAACTCCAGCGCCAAACCTACCGCAGGCCACGCGTGAAGCGCTGCTGGCCTCAGCGGTGCGTCTCGGCGAGCTGGTCAGCTACCGTAGCGCAGGCACCGTGGAATATATCTACGACGCCGAACAGGACGCGTTCTATTTCCTCGAAGTCAACACCCGCCTCCAGGTAGAACATCCGGTCACCGAGTGCGTCACCGGTCTTGATCTGGTGGAGTGCATGTTGCAAGTGGCGGCGGGCGACAGCCTCGACTGGGCGCGAATGCAGCAGGCACCGCAAGGCGCCTCCATTGAAGTGCGCCTGTACGCGGAAGATCCGCTGAAAAACTTCCAGCCCAGCCCTGGCGTGCTGACCGGCGTCAGCTTCCCGGACGATGTGCGCGTTGATGGCTGGATCGATACCGGCACCGAAGTCTCCGCGTATTACGATCCGATGGTCGCCAAGCTGATCGTCCATGCCGACACCCGTGATGCCGCGCTGGCGAAAATACAGCAAGCGCTGGGGGCCACCCAACTGCACGGTATCGCCAGTAACCTGGATTATCTGCGTCAGATCGTTGCCACCGAGGCGTTCCGCAGCGGCAAGGTCTGGACACGTTACCTCGACAGCTTCACCCCGGCGGCCAGCGTGATTGAAGTGCTGCAACCCGGCACCTTCAGCAGCATTCAGGATTTTCCGGGTCGCCTCGGCTATTGGGATATCGGCGTGCCGCCATCTGGCCCGATGGATGATTTTGCCTTCCGTCTTGCCAACCGCATTGTTGGCAACCACGAAGCCGCTGCCGGTCTGGAATTCACCCTGCAAGGCCCGACGCTGCGTTTTCACAGCGACGCGCTGATTGCCCTGACCGGTGCCGATTGCCCGGCCGATCTCGACGGTGAGCCGGTTAGCTACTGGCAACCGGTCAAGGTCACGGCAGGACAGACACTGACACTGGGCCGCGCCCACAGCGGTTGTCGCACTTATCTGGCCGTGCGTAACGGTTTTGATGTGCCGGAGTATCTCGGCAGCCGTTCAACCTTCTCACTCGGCCAGTTTGGCGGCCATGCCGGACGTACGCTACGCGTCGCCGATATGCTGCCGATCTCCCAACCTCTGCTTGCGGCCTGCACCACGCCTGCGCCAGTCAGCGAACCCCAGGCGCTCGATCACGCTCTGGTGCCGCACTACGGCAGCGAATGGCGTATCGGCGTACTCTACGGACCGCACGGCGCACCGGATTTCTTCACCCAGGCCGCTATCGATGAATTCTTCGCCAGCGACTGGCAGGTACATTACAACTCCAACCGTCTTGGTGTGCGTCTGGTAGGTCCGAAACCGAGCTGGACGCGTGCCAACGGTGGCGAAGCCGGGTTGCATCCTTCCAACGTGCACGACTGTGAATATGCCATCGGCGCGGTGAACTTCACCGGTGACTTCCCGGTGATCCTTACCCATGACGGCCCAAGCCTCGGCGGCTTCGTCTGCCCGGTCACCATCGCCAAAGCCGAGCTGTGGAAAGTTGGTCAGGTGAAGCCGGGTGATCGTATCCGATTCCACCCCATCAGCGCCGACGAAGCGGTGGCGCTGGAGAAAGCCCAGGCCCATAGCGTCGCGACCCTGCGTTCTGCCCATGCACCTGCGTTTGACGTACCGTCACTGGCGGCCAGCGACATCGGCTCGGCGACGCTGCTGGCGGCATTACCCGCCACCACCAGCACCCCGGCAGTGGTATATCGCCAGGCCGGTGATAAATACGTGCTGATTGAGTACGGCGACAACGTGCTGGATCTGGCACTGCGCCTGCGCGTGCATCTGTTGATGCAAGCACTGCGGGATCGCGCCGTGCCTGGTGTGGAAGAGTTGTCACCCGGCGTGCGTTCGTTGCAGGTGCGCTACGACAGCCTGATCCTCAGCCAGCCGCAACTGATGGCGTTGCTGCTGGAACTGGAAGCCGGACTGGGTGATGTCAGCCAGTTGAAAGTACCGTCGCGCATTGTCTGGATGCCGATGGCATTTGAAGATAGCGCCACGCTCGGCGCGGTGGAACGCTACAAAGAAACCGTGCGCGCCACTGCCCCGTGGCTGCCGAACAACGTCGACTTTATTCAGCGTATTAATGGCCTGGAGAGCCGTGAAGCGGTGCGCGATACCATTTTCGATGCCAGCTACCTGATCCTCGGTCTGGGCGATGTCTATCTCGGCGCGCCCTGCGCGGTGCCGGTCGATCCGCGTCATCGCCTGCTGAGTTCCAAATATAGCCCGGCGCGTACCTTCACCGCTGAAGGCACCGTAGGCATTGGCGGCATGTACATGTGTATCTACGGCATGGACTCCCCCGGTGGCTACCAGTTGGTCGGCCGCACGCTGCCCATCTGGAATAAATTCCTGAAAAACGATCAGTTCGCGGCCGACGAACCCTGGCTGCTGCACTTCTTCGATCAGGTGCGTTTCTACCCGGTAAGCGAAGCAGAACTGACACAGTTACGCGACGACTTCCGCGAAGGTCGCGCACGTATCCGCATCGAGGAGACGCTGTTCGACTTCGCCGCCCATCAGCAATTCCTGGTTGAGCACGCCGACTCGATCGCTGAGTTCCGTGCCCGCCAGGCCGCCGCCTTTGAACAGGAAGTGACGCTGTGGGCGCAGGAGGAGCAGAACGCACCGCTGACCAGTGAAGAGACGCTGGTGGTGGCGGAAGAGGACGACTCCGCACTGGCGGTGAGCGCCGATATGAACGGCAACATCTGGAAAGTGCTGGTGCAGCCGGGTGATGAAGTGGCCGCCGGTCAGACGCTGATCATCGTCGAGGCGATGAAAATGGAGCTGGCTATTGTCGCACCCGAGGCGGGTCGCGTGAAACGTATCGCCTGCCAGGCGGGGCGTCCGGTGAGTCCGGGCGACACCCTGCTGTGGCTGGAATAAGGAATGCCCATGAGTACCAGCCCGCAACGCAGCAAAGGCCGTCCGGAAGCGCTGGCAGAGAAAGTCTACCAGGCGCTGAAGAACGATATTTTCGAGTTTCGCCTGATGCCCGGCGACCGCTTTAGCGAAAGCGAAATCGCCGAACGGATGGAGGTCAGCCGCACGCCGGTGCGTCAGGCGCTTTTCTGGCTGGAGCGGGAAGGTTATGTCGAGGTGTGGTTCCGCAGCGGCTGGCAGGTTAAGCCGTTCAACTTTGAATACTTCGAGGAGCTATACGATTTCCGCACCGTGCTGGAACGCGAAGCGGTGCGCCGTCTCTGCTCGCTGCCGCCGTTGCAGTGCGCGGAAACCCTGACCGAGCTGAAAATTTTCTGGATCGATAACCCGCGTCTGGAAGATGGCAAAACCGTGTCACTGCACGACGAAGCCTTTCATATGGCGCTGGTCAGCGCCACTGGCAACCGGGAAATGGCCCGTGTGCACGCCGAACTGACCGAAAAAATTCGCATCATCCGTCGTCTCGACTTCACGCGCGACGACCGGGTCGATGCCACGTACCGCGAGCACGCTCAGATTTTACGGGCGATATTTCAGCAACATACCGAGGAGGCACAGCGCATTCTGACCGACCATATCGCCGTCAGCAAAGCAGAGGTCAGAAAAATCACTTTACACATGTTACAGCAGGCCCGGCTTCAACCCATTGAATAACAACACATTACACATTTAGGGGTTTAAACGATGAAAAGACGTTCGTTGCTTAAGGCTTTCGCTCTCTCCGCTACCGTTGTCAGCATGGGCTTTGCCTTTGGTGCCCAGGCTGCCGATACCATCAAAGTGGGGATTATGCACTCGCTCTCCGGCACCATGGCCATTTCGGAGACACCGCTGAAAGATGTTGCGCTGATGACCATTGATGAAATTAACGCCAAAGGTGGCGTGCTGGGCAAAAAGCTGGAACCGGTGGTAGTTGACCCGGCCTCCAACTGGCCGCTGTTTGCCGAGAAAGCCCGTCAGCTGCTGACGCAGGACAAAGTCGCGGTGGTGTTTGGCTGCTGGACCTCGGTATCGCGTAAATCGGTGCTGCCGGTGTTTGAAGAGTTGAACGGCCTGCTGTTCTATCCGGTGCAATACGAAGGGGAAGAGATGTCGCCGAACGTGTTCTACACCGGTGCGGCACCGAACCAACAGGCGATTCCGGCGGTGGAATATCTGATGAGCGAAGACGGCGGCAGCGCTAAACGCTTCTTCCTGCTGGGCACCGACTACGTCTACCCGCGCACCACCAACAAGATCCTGCGCGCCTTCCTGCATTCGAAAGGGGTACAGGACAAAGATATCCAGGAAGTGTATACGCCGTTTGGTTACAGCGATTACCAGACCATCGTCTCCAACATTAAGAAATTCTCTGCGGGTGGCAAAACTGCGGTGATCTCCACCATCAACGGCGACTCCAACGTGCCGTTCTACAAAGAGCTGGCGAACCAGGGCATCAAAGCCACCGATATTCCGGTGATCGCCTTCTCGGTGGGCGAGGAAGAACTGCGCGGTATCGATACCAAACCGCTGGTGGGTCAGTTAGCGGCGTGGAACTACTTTGAGTCAGTCGATAACCCGACCAACGCGAAGTTTGTCGCCGATTACAAAGCCTATGCCAAAGCGCATAACCTGCCGAACGCCAACACCGTAGTGACCAACGACCCGATGGAAGCGACCTATGTCGGCATCCATATGTGGGCGCAGGCGGTAGAGAAAGCCGGTACCACCGATGTGGATAAAGTACGTGCCGCCATGGCCGGACAAACCTTTAAAGCGCCGGACGGTTTCACCCTGACCATGGACAAAACCAACCACCATCTGCATAAGCCGGTGATGATCGGTGAAGTCGAAGAGAACGGTCAGTTCAACGTGGTGTGGCAGACCGACAAACCGGTTCGCGCCCAGCCGTGGAGCCCGTATATCGCCGGTAACGATAAGAAGCCTGATTATCCGGTGAAATCAACGCAGTAAGGTGCGGCCTGGGCCCTCACCCTAACCCTCTCCCGCAAGCGGGAGAGGGGACAGATCGAGTTCACAAACCTCCCTCTCCCTTAGGGAGAGGGGACAGATCGAGCAAGCGTTTGCATGTAGCACACCTCCCTCTCCCTTATGGGAGAGGGCCGGGGTGAGGGTAACAGCACGCACCTTCCCCCCATTACCCACCCCAACCACAGGGCCAGAACCATGACAATTCGCCGCTATCTCTGCTGTCTGCTGTTGCTCCTGCCCTGGCTGGCCCAGGCGGGCGATGGCGCAGATTTCGCTGCCGCCAGTCGTACGCAGCAGGCCACGCTGCTCCAGCAATGGGCCGCCGCGCCACAGGCCAGTCGCCTGCCGCTGCTGGAGGCACTGCGCAATGAAACCGTGGTCATTGATGAACACAAACAACCGTTCAGTAAACAGGACGATAAATTCCAGCCGCTCGACAGCGCACAACAGCCGAGTGGCGAAACCAAAAAACTCTTTATGAACAACCGGCTGCGCGTGTTGATCGCCAGTGCGCTCGCCGCACATCAGCTGGTCAGTGCCGACCCCGCCATTCGCCTGCGCGCCGCGCAGCAACTGCAAAACGACGGCGCTGCCGACCAATTACCGCTGATTGAACAACGTCTCGTCAGCGAAAAAGACAGCAAGGTGCACGCCACCCTGGCGATGGCTGCCGCCAACCTGCAACTCACCAGCCCCGATGCGCAGGTACGCCTGAAAGCGGTAAAACTGTTGGGAGAATCCAGCGATCCTAATATGCAGGCCAGCCTGCAACAGCTGACGCAAGCGGCGAACGAACCCGATGCGCAGGTACGGGCCGCCGCCAGCGACAGCCTGCAACAAATCAAGCATCGCCTGATGTGGGGCGACCTGCTCGGCCAGGCCTTTACCGGCCTGTCGCTCGGTTCGATCCTGCTGCTGGCGGCGCTCGGCCTGGCGATCACTTATGGCCTGCTCGGCGTGATCAATATGGCGCACGGTGAAATGCTGATGCTGGGTGCTTACGCCACCTGGCTGGTACAAAGCCTGTTTCAGCAGTTCGCGCCGCAATGGCTGGCGTGGTATCCGCTGCTGGCGCTGCCAGTCGCCTTCCTGGCCACCGCTGTGATGGGGATGGTGCTGGAACGTACCATTATCCGTCATCTGTACGGTCGCCCGCTGGAAACCCTGCTCGCCACCTGGGGCATCAGCCTGATGTTGATTCAACTGGTGCGGATGCTGTTCGGCGCGCAGAACCTGGAAGTCGCCAACCCGGACTGGCTCTCCGGCGGGATGCAGCTGCTGCCAAACCTGGTGCTGCCGTATAACCGTATCGCGGTCATCGTGTTCGTGTTCGCCGTGCTGGGTTTGACCTGGCTGCTGCTGAACAAAACCCGCCTCGGCCTCAGCGTGCGTGCCGTGACGCAAAACCGGGCGATGGCAGATTGCTGCGGCGTTCCTACCGGGCGCATCGATATGCTGGCGTTTGGCCTGGGTTCCGGTATCGCCGGGCTGGGCGGCGTGGCGTTGTCGCAACTGGGTAACGTCGGCCCTGAACTCGGTCAGGGTTACATTATCGACTCCTTCCTCGTGGTGGTGCTGGGTGGCGTCGGCCAGTTGGCAGGCACCGTGGTGGCCGCGTTCGGGCTGGGCATTCTCAACAAGGTGCTGGAACCGCAGATTGGTGCGGTGCTCGGTAAGATCCTGATTCTGGTGTTGATCGTTCTGTTTATTCAGAAACGTCCCCAGGGCCTGTTTGCCTTTAAAGGGAGGGTGATTGACTGATGAGCCAGCCACTGACCTTAACCGCCGCGCGCAAAGCGCCGCGTCTGACCCTCAGCCTGGGCGTGCTTATCGCGCTGCTGCTGTTGATCATGCCGTTCTTTGCGCTGCTGCCCGCCAGCCATCCGCTGGCGCTCTCGACCTATACGCTGACGCTGGTCGGCAAGATCCTCTGCTATGCCATTGTCGCGGTGGCGCTTGACCTGGTGTGGGGTTATGCCGGGCTGCTGTCGCTCGGCCACGGCCTGTTTTTCGCCCTCGGCGGTTATGCGATGGGGATGTATTTGATGCGTCAGGCGTCCGGCGATGGCCTGCCTGCGTTTATGTCGTTCCTGTCGTGGAATGAATTGCCGTGGTTCTGGGCCGGGACACAACACTTCGCCTGGGCACTATGCCTGATCGTGCTGGTGCCAGGCCTGTTGGCGCTGGTGTTCGGTTTCTTCGCCTTCCGCTCGAAGATCAAAGGTGTCTATTTCTCGATCATGACGCAGGCGCTGACCTACGCAGGCATGCTGCTGTTTTTCCGCAACGAAACCGGCTTTGGCGGCAACAACGGCTTCACCGGCTTCACCACCCTGCTCGGCTTTAACGTCACCGCCACCGGTACGCGCATCGGATTGTTTGTCGCCACCGTGTTGTTGTTGCTGGCCAGCATCGGCGTCGGTTTTGCCCTGGCGCGCAGCAAGTTTGGTCGGGTGCTGACGGCGGTGCGCGATGCAGAAAACCGCCTGATGTTCATCGGCTACGATCCGCGTGGTTTTAAGTTGTTCGTCTGGACCCTCTCCGCCGTGCTGTGTGGGCTGGCGGGTGCGCTCTACGTCCCGCAGGTCGGCATCATCAACCCAAGCGAAATGTCCCCCACCAACTCCATCGAAGCCGCTATCTGGGTGGCGCTGGGTGGGCGTGGCACCCTGATTGGTCCCTTGCTCGGCGCGGCGATTGTCAACGGCGCGAAAAGCTGGTTCACCGTCGCCTTCCCGGAGTACTGGCTGTTCTTCCTGGGACTGATGTTTATCCTCGTTACGCTGTTCCTGCCGCGTGGCGTGATTGGCCTGCTGCGCCGGAGGAAAGATGACTGAACAACTGTTTACCCAACCGCATCCGGCGGATCGCCATCGCGATCAACGTGATCCGGTGCTGCTGCTGGAAAATATTAATGTGTCGTTTGACGGTTTTCGCGCGCTGACCGACCTGTCGTTACAGATCGGCGTTGGCGAATTGCGTTGCGTCATCGGCCCTAACGGCGCGGGTAAAACCACGCTGATGGATGTGATCACCGGTAAAACACGACCCGATAATGGACGAGTGATTTACGATCAGGACACCGACCTGACCGCCCTGTCTCCGGTGGAGATCGCCCGCGCCGGGATTGGCCGTAAATTTCAGAAGCCGACAGTATTTGAAGCGCTGACGGTGTTCGAAAATCTCGAGATCGCCCTAAAAAATGACAAATCGGTGTGGGCCAGCCTGCGCGCCCGTCTCAACGGTGAGCAGCAGGATCGCATCGACGAGGTGCTGAAGCTGCTGCGTTTGGGCGGCGAACGTCAGCGCAAAGCCGGTCTGCTGTCACACGGACAAAAACAGTTTCTGGAGATTGGCATGTTGCTGGTGCAGGACCCGCACCTGTTGTTGCTGGATGAACCGGCAGCGGGCATGACCGATGCGGAAACCGAGTACACCGCAGAATTGTTCCGCAGCCTCGCCGGTCAGCATTCGTTGATGGTGGTGGAACACGATATGGGGTTTGTCGAAACCATTGCCGACCATGTGACGGTATTGCATCAGGGCCAGGTGTTGGCCGAGGGATCGTTGCGCGAAGTACAGGCCGACGATCGGGTAATCGACGTTTATCTGGGGCGCTGAGATGTTACAGGTATCGGATCTGAATCAATATTATGGCGGCAGCCACATTCTGCGCGGCTTGTCGTTTGAAACCAAACCCGGCGAAATCACCTGCCTGCTGGGACGTAACGGCGTAGGCAAAACCACGCTGCTGAAGTGCCTGATGGGATTGATACCAGCTAAGTCCGGCGAGATCCGCTGGCAAGATAAGGTGATCAACCAGCGCAAACCGCATCAGCGGGTGCAATCTGGCATCGCCTACGTTCCCCAGGGACGGGAAATTTTTCCGCGTCTGACGGTAGAAGAGAATCTGTTAATGGGACTGGCGCGCTTCTCAGGTGCACAGGCCAAAGCGGTGCCGGAGGAGATTTATCAATTGTTCCCGGTACTGAAGGAGATGAAAGCGCGACGCGGCGGCGATCTTTCCGGAGGACAGCAGCAACAATTGGCGATTGGCCGCGCCCTCGCCGCCAAACCACAACTGCTGATCCTTGATGAACCCACCGAAGGGATCCAGCCGTCGGTGATCAAAGAGATCGGCGCGGTGATCCGTCAGTTGGCACAACGCGGTGATATGGCGATCCTGCTGGTGGAGCAATTTTACGACTTCGCCGCTGAGCTGGCCGACAACTACCTCGTCATGTCACGCGGTGAAATCGTGCAGCGTGGCCGTGGGGAAACAATGGAAGCGGATGGGGTGCGTGGACTGGTGGCGATCTGAGGTGATTTCTGGTTAACATGGCGCATGTTTTTTCCAGGAAAAACCGAGAGATGGAAACCCGCCGCTTTGATCGTATCACCCGCCTGGCGCTGGCGCTGAAACGCACCGATAAACTGCATCTGAAGGAAGCGGCACAGCTGCTGGGCGTGTCCGAGATGACCATCCGCCGCGATCTGACCGAACCGGCAAACGGCGTGGTGCTGCTGGGCGGCTACATCATGCGCGATCCGCGTCAGAACATCGCGCATTACTTTGTCAGCGACCAGCAAAATCTCAACGTCAGCAAAAAACAGCAGCTGGCACAGCATGCGGCGGCCCTGATTGAGGCCAACGACACGGTTTTTTTTGACTGTGGCACCACGCTGCCGCTGGTGATTGATGCCATTGATGACGAGCTGCCATTCACCGCCATTTGCAGCGCCATCAATACCTTTCTGGCGTTGAAAGAGAAGCCTAACTGCCGGGTGATTTTATCGGGTGGGGAGTTTCATGCCGACAACGCGGTATTCACGCCACTGGAACAAGTGACGGTACTGGACGCGCTTTGTCCGACCAAGGCCTTTATCTCTGCCGCCGGAATGGATGTACGTCAGGGTGCCACCTGCTACAACCTGAATGAGTTACCGATTAAACATCTGGCGTTGCAACGGGCGCAGACATGTATCGTGGTGGGCGACAGCAGCAAATATGGCAAGGTGCTGCCCGCCCGGATCGGCGATTTCTCGTTATTCGATATTCTGCTGAGCGACAGCCCGCCGCCACCTGCGTTGTTGAAGGTGATGCAGGTGGCCGGGGTTAAGCTGTGCTGCGGTTAGGCCCAGCGATCAATCACCGCCTCGCCGTCACGCAGACGGCGCAGGTTATCGCACACGCCTTTGATATTCCCTGCCAGCGAGATATCGGTGACGCCGCCAATATGCGGTGTGGCAATCACGTTATGCTGAAACACCGCATCGTTGGGATCAGGCGGCTCCTGCCAGAACACATCTAAACCGGCACCGGCCAGCGTTTGATTCTCTAGCGCGGAGAGAAACGCCGCTTTGTCGATCAGCCCGCCACGCCCAAGGTTTACCAGGAAAGCGGTGGACTTCATCTGCGCCAGTGCCGCCGCATCAATAATCTGATGGGTTTCCGCGCTGTGCGGCAGACTTAACACCACAAAATCAGACTCGGCCAAAAGTTGCGGCAACTGGCTGATACTGCCTACCCAGTCGAGCTGATGCTCACGGGCAAAGGCTTCATCCGCTTCCCGTTTCACACCAATCATCCGCATACCAAAAGGCGCGAGGCGTTTTGCCAGCGCTTTACCGATACCGCCCAACCCGACCAGGCCGACGGTTTTGCCCATCAACCCCATGCCGATCGGCTGTCCGAGCAACTGCTGCGCCAGGCACTGCGCGATTTCCTGCTGACGGCGCGCCAGGCCGATCATCATCCAGATACCCAGCTCTGCGACAGAATCGGCGTTGCCGGAGTGATCAGAGGGGACATTCGCCACCATGATGCCGGCCTTCTTGGCCGCAGCGATATCAACGCCTTCCAGCCCGACGCCTGCCTGCTGAATCAGCTTCAGGCGATCAGCCGTCGCCAGTAGCCGCGCATCGACCCGGCACATACCGGGCACCAATGCATCAAACCCGGCGAGGCTCTCGGCCGCATGACCCGCTGACGCAACAAACTCCACATCGGGTAACATCTGACGAATCGACGGGATTAAACCGCCCCAGGCCTGTTCATCCGCAGCAATCAGCACTCTCATCGCACCTCCTCCCGTTTTAAGGCAAAAAGCCAGCATAGTCCGATGGCTGAGTGAGAATCAAACAGTTATCCGTTTATCGCGCCAGCTCCAGAAGTTTCCCCGCTGTGTCGCTGTGATTGGATCGGGAAAACGGCTAAACTTCAGCATCTGACGTCCACCTCCACAGACCAAGAGGCTCATTACAACGTGGCTCAATTCGTCTATAGCATGCATCGCGTCGGCAAAGTGGTTCCGCCGAAGCGTCATATTCTGAAGAATATCTCTCTCAGCTTTTTCCCTGGAGCCAAAATTGGTGTCCTCGGCCTGAACGGTGCGGGTAAATCAACCCTGCTGCGTATCATGGCGGGCATCGATAAAGATATCGAAGGGGAAGCCCGCCCACAGCCGGGTATCAAAGTCGGCTATCTGCCGCAGGAACCGCAACTCAACCCGGAACACACCGTGCGTGAATCCGTAGAAGAAGCGGTGTCTGAAGTGGTCGGTGCGCTGAAGCGCCTCGACGAAGTTTATGCGCTGTACGCTGACCCGGATGCCGATTTCGACAAACTGGCCGCTGAGCAGGGCCGTCTGGAAGAAGTGATCCAGGCCCATGATGGTCACAACCTGGAAACCCAGCTGAACCGTGCGGCGGATGCCATGCGTCTGCCAGAGTGGGATGCCAAAATCGCTAACCTGTCCGGTGGTGAACGCCGCCGCGTTGCGCTGTGCCGTCTGCTGCTGGAAAAGCCAGACATGCTGCTGCTCGACGAACCCACCAACCACCTGGATGCAGAATCCGTGGCCTGGCTGGAGCGTTTCCTGCACGACTTCGAAGGTACTGTCGTGGCGATCACCCACGACCGCTACTTCCTCGATAACGTGGCGGGCTGGATTCTGGAACTGGACCGTGGCGAGGGTATTCCGTGGGAAGGTAACTACTCTTCCTGGCTGGAGCAGAAAGATCAGCGTCTGGCGCAGGAAGCCTCTGCCGAAGCGGCACGTCGCAAGTCCATTGAGAAAGAGCTGGAATGGGTGCGTCAGGGCGCGAAAGGCCGTCAGTCGAAGGGCAAAGCCCGTCTGGCTCGCTTCGAAGAACTGAACAGCACCGAATACCAGAAACGTAACGAAACCAACGAACTGTTTATTCCGCCAGGCGCACGCCTCGGTGACAAAGTGTTGGAAGTCGCTAACCTGCGTAAATCCTACGGCGATCGCGTGCTGATTGACGATCTCTCCTTCTCGCTGCCGAAAGGCGCGATTGTCGGGATTATCGGACCGAACGGCGCGGGTAAATCTACCCTGTTCCGTATGATGTCCGGTCAGGAGCAGCCGGACTCAGGCACCATCGAGCTGGGCGAAACCGTGAAACTGGCGTCCGTCGATCAGTTCCGTGATGCGATGGATAACAGCAAAACCGTGTGGGAAGAAGTTTCCGGCGGTCAGGACATCATGCGTATCGGCAACACCGAAATGCCAAGCCGCGCTTACGTTGGTCGCTTTAACTTCAAAGGCACCGACCAGGGCAAACGCGTGGGCGAGCTGTCTGGTGGTGAGCGTGGTCGTCTGCACCTGGCGAAACTGTTGCAGGTCGGCGGCAACCTGTTGCTGCTCGATGAACCGACCAACGACCTCGACATCGAAACCCTGCGCGCCCTGGAAAACGCCCTGCTGGAATTCCCTGGCTGTGCGATGGTTATCTCGCATGACCGTTGGTTCCTTGACCGTATCGCTACCCACATCATCGATTACCAGGATGAGGGTAAAGTGGAGTTCTTTGAAGGTAACTTCACCGAATACGAAGAGTACAAAAAACGCACCCTCGGCGCAGAAGCGCTGGAGCCGAAGCGTATCAAGTACAAGCGTATGGCGAAGTAATTGCGCTAACGCGATAATAAAAGGCGCCTTAACCGGCGCTTTTTTTTGCGCGATAAATCCTGAAACGGCTCGCGCGATAAATCGCGCCGCTACAGATATTTGCCCATCCCGTAGCCGCGCGATTTATCGCGCAGTGATGATATTTGCCCAACCCGTAGCGGCACGATTTATCGTGCAGTGATGATATTTGCCCAACCCGTAGCGGCACGACTTATCGTGCAGTGATGATATTTGCCCAACCCGTAGCGGCACGATTTATCGTGCAGTGATGATATTTGCCCAACCCGTAGCGGCACGATTTATCGTGCAGTGATGATATTTGCCCATCCCGTAGCCGCGCGATTTATCGTGCAGTGATGATATTTGCCCAACCCGTAGCGGCACGATTTATCGTGCAGTGATGATATTTGCCCAACCCGTAGCGGCACGATTTATCGCGCAGTGATGATATTTGCCCAACCCGTAGCGGCACGATTTATCGCGCAGTGATGATATTTGCCCAACCCGTAGCGGCACGATTTATCGTGCAGTGATGATATTTGCCCAACCCGTAGCGGCACGATTTATCGTGCAGTGATGATATTTGCCCAACCCGTAGCGGCACGATTTATCGTGCAGTGATGATATTTACCCAACCCGTAGCGGCACGATTTATCGTGCAGTGATGATATTTGCCCAACCCGTAGCGGCACGATTTATCGTGCAGTGATGATATTTGCCCAACCCGTAGCGGCACGATTTATCGTGCAGTGATGATATTTGCCCATCCCGTAGCGGCACGATTTATCGTGCAGTGATGATATTTGCCCATCCCGTAGCGGCACGATTTATCGTGCAGTGATGATATTTGCCCAACCCGTAGCGGCACGATTTATCGTGCAGTGATGATATTTGCCCAACCCGTAGCGGCACGATTTATCGTGCAGTGATGATATTTGCCCAACCCGTAGCGGCACGATTTATCGTGCAGTGATGATATTTGCCCATCCCGTAGCCGCGCGATTTATCGTGCAGTGATGATATTTGCCCAACCCGTAGCGGCACGATTTATCGTGCAGTGATGATATTTACCCAACCCGTAGCGGCACGATTTATCGTGCAGTTATGATATTTCCATCATATTTGTGATCCCCTGCACCACGCGCCGTTAATCAGCACAAAAACCCGCCTGAATCCGCTTTCACTCCTGGGCTGTTGCCCGATGTTCCCGTTTTGCCTGCTTTTTATACTCGCTATTGACCCGATGTATCCCTATCCGTCCCGGCATTTTTCATAACTACTCACGCCGGGCGCACCCTTTTGAGGTCTATGGCATGAAGATATCTACGATTGAAGTGATGCGCATCGCGATCCCCTTTGATGCTCATCGACGTCCACCAGCGGAGCAAGAAACCACGTTTAACGCGGCCTCGCCGTCGTTGAGCCGGATGGAAACCCTGCTGGTTAAAGTCACCAGCGACAACGGACTGGTGGGTTGGGGAGAAGCCTTCGGGCATCTGGCTAACCCGGTCACGGAGCAGGCACTGTGCAGCCTGGTCGCCCCCTTTTTCCTGCAACAGCCACTCCCCGACAGCGAACCGGCAATCGCGTCATTAATGCAGAACGCCGAGCAGGCTCTGCATGCGTTTGGCCGCAGTGGCCCGGTGCGCTACGCCCTTTCCGCTCTTGATATCGCCTTGTGGGATTTGCTCGGCCAGCAGCACCAGCAACCGCTGTGGCAACTATTGGGAGCAACGCGTCATCAGATCGAGCGCTATGCCAGCCTGGTAAGCTACGCCAATGATCCCGAAGAAGTCGCCACCCAGGTGCAGCGCGCTTATCAGCAGGGATTCCGCACCATGAAGCTGCATGAAACAGCCAGCCCCGCTATCGCTGCTGCCCGTGCTGCACTACCTGCTGACGCGCAGTTAATGGTGGACGTTAACTGTCCGTGGACGCGTGCGCAGGCGAGCCAGCACGCTTTTGAACTGCGTGCGCTGGAGCTGGGCTGGCTGGAGGAGCCGATCTGGCCACCGGATGATTTTGACGGTCTGGCGCAGTTGCGTCGCGTCGGTGTACCGCTGGCCGCCGGTGAAAACGTCGATGGTGATTTCGGTTTCGTCAATCTGCTGGAAAGTGGCGCGGTCGATGTGGTGCAACCCAGCGTCACCAAAGTCGGCGGTATCACCGCCGCCCTGCATGTCTTCGACCTGGCGCAGCAATATCGCGTACGCGTGGTGCCGCACTGCTTCTATTACGGCGCAGGGATGCTGGCTACCGCTCATCTGGTCGCGTTGCTGCCAGACAGCGTCAAAATGGAGATCCCGTGGATCGACTTCGCCGTCGATCTTTACCCCGATCTGCCCCACGACGTGCACTTTACCCTGAGCGATCGTCCTGGCCTCGGTTATCAGCCCGACGAGCAGGTGTTACGCGAGTATCGGATAACCCATCAACGGGTGGATCAACAGGGAGTGCATCATGTTTAAAAATTATCGTGTGGTCATTGCCCTGCTGCTGTTCTGCGCCGGGATGCTCAACTATCTCGATCGCGCCGCACTGTCGGTCATGGCGCCACTGGTGAAAAAAGATCTCGGCATTGATGATGCACAGATGGGCATCCTGTTTAGCTGCTTCTTTATTGGTTATTGCCTGTTTTGTTTTCTTGGCGGCTGGGGGGCTGACCGCTTTGGCCCACGTCGTGTCTATGCCTGGGCGGCTTCGATCTGGTCGCTGTTTTGCGGTGCCACCGCGCTGGTCACTGGCTTCGGTCATCTGTTGATTGTGCGTATGCTGTTTGGTATCGGCGAGGGGCCGATGGGTACCACCACCAACAAATCGATTGCTAACTGGTTCCCGCGTCAGGAAGTTGGCCGGGCAGTCGGTTTTACCAATGCCGGACAGCCGCTGGGTGCAGCCATTGCCGCACCGATTGTTGGTCTGGTTGGGCTGAATTTTGGCTGGCGTATTGCTTTCATCGTGATTGCCGCGCTGGGCTTTATCTGGGTCGCCAGTTGGCTGCTGCTGTTCCGTGATAAGCCAGAGCAGCATCCGCGCGTCAGCCGCGAGGAAAGTCAGCTGATTATGCAGCAACGTCCGGCCAGCCAGAGCGCCAGCACCCCGCAGCAGGATCAGCACTCGCTGTGGCGCTACGTCTTCTCACTGCCGGTGTTAGGCGTCGCCAGCGCCTTCTTCTGCTTCAACTACATCCAGTATTTCTTCCTCTCCTGGCTACCGAGTTACCTGACCGACTTCCAGCATCTGGATATCAAAAGCATGAGCATCATCGGTATTCTGCCGTGGCTCGGTGCCACCGTTGGTTTTCTCGGTGGTGGCGTGGTGTGCGACATGCTGTTTCGCCGCACGCAGAATTTCCTGCTGTCTCGTAAGCTGGTGATTTTTGTCGGACTGGCCGTCGCCGCGTTATGCGTGCTGCTGACCGCCTGGAGCCAGAGCCTGGCTGCGGCCGTCACCCTGATTACCCTGGCGAGCGTGTTTGCTTATATGACGCCGCAAGCCTGCTGGTCATTGTTGCAGGATATCGTTCCGGCAGGACGAATTGGTACGGCAGGCGGGTTTGTTCATCTGCTGGCGAATCTGGCGGGCATTCTGTCACCGGGGATTACTGGCTTCCTTATCCAGTACGGCGGCGGCTATCACACCGCCTTTGTGTTGGCGAGCGTACTGGCTTTGACGGGAATGCTATTGCTGGCGCTGCTGGTACGGCAGAAAGGGGTTAATACGCTGCGCGCACTGGCGTCGCATTAAGGCGGAAATACGTAGCGGCGTGATTTACACGCGCCAAAAACATTGCGCGATAAATCGCGCCGCTACGCCAGAGGCATGTTTAACGGGGGACGCCGTTCCCCAGCATCTGTTTAACCAACTCGACACAGCGCAGGAAGCGCGTGTCGTAGTCGTCCTCTTTCACATGGACGAAGTCGATATTGTTCTCACGCAGCATGGTGATCAGCAACGACTGAAACTCGCGTCGATCCACTGAACTGCCCAGGCTACGCAACCCATCCGCCACCCACGGCACGTTATTCTCCAGCAGAATCACCAGGTCGAAGCGGTATTCATCAATCAGCGCCTGCACAAACGGATGTTCGCGCCCCTCATACTTGAGGCAAAACGCCTGGGTGGTGATGAAATCGGTATCGATAAAGGCCACTTTGTTGGCGTACTTGACGGCAAAATCGATGTACTGCGCCTGACCAAGGGCGATTTTGTCATAGTCCGAATATTGCAGCGCGATCTCGTCACCACCAAGGTGGGAGAACACATAATCGCGGCCATATTCCCACGCGCTGGTGGTATTGAAGATGTTCGCCAGCTTATTGACCAGCGTCGATTTTCCGCTCGACTCACCGCCAAGGATCGCCACGGTGCGCACAAAGAACGGCTTGACCTCAGTCGGAATATATTCCCAATAGCGAAACGGATCCTGGCGAATCTGCGCGCCGCTGATGCTCATAAAGGATCGATTGGGATCGAGCACCACCGCTTCAATACCGAGGTGCTGCTGATACATCGGCGCATCCGGTGCTTCGCTGGTGTAGACGCAATCCGCTTCAATGCCCTGCTGCGCCAGAAACGCTTTAACGCCTTCACTCCACACATCCCAGCCGTGCGGATAAGGCTCGATGCCTTCTTCGTTGAAGGAGTGAATACGGATGTTTTTCTGGTATTTGAAGGTTTGCAGCAGCCAGCGCAGGCGATCGCTGACCGTCGGCTGCTGCGACATGGCGCTGTTTTCAAATAATTCGCGATCGCGCGGATCGTCATGTCCCATGATGATATGCAGTTCATCAACCTGGCTACAGGCGCGCTGGATCAGATAAATATGACCGGTGTGCAGCGGGTAGAACTTACCGAATATCACGCCGACGGTCTTCTCGCGACGCGGAAACTCCAGACCGAGAAAGCGATGTAACGCTTCCAGTTTAGCGGCGCTGGGGCTTTTGATTTTGGCATTCAGCAACTGGCTTAAATAGCCTTTGGTCATCCCGCTGGCATCCGCCACCTGTTGCAGCGTATGGCCCTGCTGGCGAATGGCGGTTTTCAGGTAGTCAAATGATGACATGATGTGCCTCCTGCATGGAAAGTGCGGCTGGTTGCCCTCACCCCGGCCCTCTCCCACAAGACGGGAGAGGAAGGTGTGCAAAATGTTAGTCAGGCTGAGGCATTACAGCTCGTCCAGAATCGCCAGCGCATCCGCCAGCTTCTTCGCGCTGTAAACCTTCATCCCCTCAATCGGTTTCTTCGGTGCATTGCCTGCGGGCACTATCGCGCGCTTGAAACCATGCTTGGCGGCTTCGGAAATACGTTCCTGACCACTGGGCACCGGGCGAATTTCACCGGCCAACCCGACTTCGCCGAAAATCACCAGATCCTGTGGCAGAGGACGATCGCGCAAGCTGGAGACCATCGCCAGCAGCAACGCGAGGTCGGCACTGGTTTCCGTGACTTTTACGCCACCCACCACGTTGACGAACACGTCCTGATCCGCCATCTGTAATCCTCCGTGACGATGCAGCACCGCCAACAGGATCGCCAGGCGATTCTGCTCCAGCCCCACCGCCACGCGACGTGGATTGCCCATCATGGAGTGGTCCACCAGCGCCTGAATCTCCACCAGCAGCGGGCGTGTACCTTCCCACACCACCATCACCGAGCTGCCCGAGGTGATTTCATCACCGCGAGACAGAAAGATGGCCGAGGGATTGCTGACTTCACGCATCCCCTGCTCGGTCATAGCGAACACCCCTAATTCGTTCACCGCGCCAAAACGGTTTTTGTGGCTGCGCAGGGTACGGAAACGTGAATCGGCGTCACCATCCAGCAACACGGAACAGTCGATGCAATGCTCCAGCACTTTTGGACCAGCCAGTGAGCCATCTTTGGTGACATGTCCCACCATCACAATCGCCACGCCACGCGTTTTTGCGAAACGCGTCAGATAAGCGGCAGTTTCACGCACCTGCGCTACGCTACCCGGCGAAGATTGGATCTCCGCCATATGCATCACCTGGATCGAGTCGATCACCATCAGTTTCGGTTGTTCCTGCTCGGCGATCAGGCAGATCTGCTCGATGCTGGTTTCCGACAGCATATTCAGATTTTCGGTGGGTAATCCCAGACGATGGGCGCGCATGGCCACCTGTTGCAGCGATTCTTCGCCAGTGACGTACAGGGTTTTCATCCCCTCCGCCAGCTTACACATCACCTGCAACAGCAGCGTTGATTTCCCGGCACCGGGGTTGCCGCCAATCAGAATCGCGCTGCCCGGCACCACGCCGCCGCCGAGCACACGGTCAAACTCTTTAAAACTGGTGGAGAAACGCGGCAGGGCCTCAAGGCTGATCTCCGACAGCTTCTGCACCCGGCTGGTACCGGCGCTTCCGGCGTAACCACTCAGGCGCTCGTTGCGCGCAGCGGCTGGCGAGGCGGCAATGCGCACCTCGGTGATGGTATTCCAGGCATGGCAGGCGCTGCATTGCCCCTGCCAGCGCGGATAGTCAGCTCCGCATTCATTACAAACGAAAGCGCGTTTTGCCGCTTTGGCCAAATCCGTTCCTTAATTAACGTTCTTCGTGAATCAGGCTGCCGCTCAGGATGCAGAACACCCCCATCAGGTCAGCGTGACGGATAATGACCTCCGTCTGCTCATTCACTTTGGGTTTAGCATGATAGGCGATACCCAGACCGGCGGTTTTAATCATCGGCAGGTCATTGGCTCCGTCGCCAATCGCCACGGTCTGCTCCGGGGCAATGGCAAAACGCTGCGCCAGGTTATTCAGGGTATCGGCTTTAAATTGTGCATCGACAATCTGGCCCAGCACCTGGCCGGTCAGTTTGCCGTCGCGGATTTCCAGTTCGTTAGCCACGGCCGCTGCCAGATGCAAGGTGTCGCGCAGATAGTCAGCGTAATAGGTAAAGCCGCCAGAGGCGATCGCCACCTGCCAACCCAGCGCCTGTAATTTCTGCACCAGCGTGGTCAGGCCCGGCATCAAAGGCAGCGTATCACGCACCTGCTTCAGGATATTGGCATCGGCACCGGCCAGCGTGCCGACTCGTTCGCGCAGGCTGGCTTTGAAATCCAGTTCGCCACGCATCGCGCGTTCGGTCACTTCCGCCACGCGTTCGCCGCTGCCCGCCAGTTTGGCGATTTCATCAATACATTCGATCTGAATCGCCGTGGAGTCCATATCCATCACCAGCAAACCCGGGGTTTTCAGGTGGGGAATTTTGCCAAGCGGTGCCACATCAAAACCGGCATCATGCGCCAGTTTGGTCGCTCGCGGCGTCAGAGAGCCAGCCAGACGAATCACCTGGTACTCATCAACATTCCAGGCGCTGACGATCACCATCGCTGCGCCCAGCTGATGCTGATAGTCAGTCAGCTTTTGTTTATCAAGCCCGCGCCCATACAGCAGCCAGCCAGTCCGACCAGCACGGTAATCCAGCGGCATCACTTCATCACCGCTGAGGGAAAGGGGTAGACCCGGCCAAAGGGATACATCGGCGGGCAGATCGCACCAGGTAAGACGATTTGGCATTACAGCTCCTGTAGGGACAACAAAACCACGCAAGAGGCTACCTTGTCTGCGCGGGTTCTGGCAACATAATTGCCAGCCTTTCTGCTGTTATGTCACACGGGTTTCTGATGGTTAAAACCGCACTGAAATTTCGCCTGCACCGCACGGTGATTGTTCTTATCTCGCTGGCCCTGTTAGTGGTGCTGATGCAGGGAGCATCCTGGTTTAGTCTCGGGCACCAAATGGCGCGCTCCGAACAGGTGGAGGAGCTGGCCCGCACCCTGACCAAACAGGTGGCATTCAGCCTGCAACCCTTGATGGATAACAGCGACGATAATCGCACGCAAATTGAAGCGGTGCTGAATCAGCTCACGGAGAACAGCCGCATCCTGGATGCCTCTGTCTATGCTGATGATGGCAGCCTGGTGGCGCACAGCGGCGAAAGCATCGATGTGCGCGACCGCCTCGCCCTCGATGGCAAGCGCGCCGGTAGCTATTTCAATCATCAGATTGTGCAGCCGCTCAATGGTAAAGACGGCCCGCTGGGTTTTCTGCGTATCACGCTGGACACCCACGTACTGGTCACCGAATCGCGCCAGGTAGATAACACCACCAACATTCTGCGTCTGATGATGCTGCTGGCGCTGGCGATTGGCATCATCCTGACCCGTACCCTGCTGCGCGACCGCCGCACCCGCTGGCAGCAGTCGCCGTTCCTGCTCACCGCCAGTACACCGGTGAAAGAGGATAAAGAAGAAGAGGCGGAAAACGGTAAACCGTAGCGGCGCGATTTATCGCGCATTTCCGTGTACGCTGTCGGTAAAACCCGCGCGATAAATCGCGCCGCTACAGCGTATTTCATTTCTCCGTCATCTTTTCCAGCGTCAGGTCCAGCGCAGCCAGTTGCTGCTGTGCCTGGCGCGCAATCAACCGGAACCCTTCACTAAACGCCCCTTCTGCTGCAATGGTCTGCCAATAGCTTTTCGCCATTGCGCTGGCCGTCCGCCACACCTCACCGGAAAGCGAAAAGTCGAGGGTTAAATTCACCTCGTCACGCATATGACCGAGCGAGTTCGGTGCCAACGCCATCGGTAGCATGTCGTAGGCCGGGGTCAGTTGCAGTTGTTCCCCGTCGGTAAAAAACGACAGGTTCCCGGCGTGCATATCGCTGTTGGCGATCAGGCGACCAAAGGCCCATTGCAGCGTCCCACGCTGCTTTGATGCTTCATCCAGCCGTTGCTGGCGCGCCAGTTCGCGCAACGCATCCGGCCAGTGCTGCTGTCGCCCCAAAAATTCCGCGCTAACCGCTTCCAGCGAACACATCCCACGCCGTCCTCGTTCGCCTTCACGATCGAAGCGCTCAACTTCGAGGAACAACTGGCCGCCTTGTTCAATAATCTGGCTACGTGCTGCCGCCAGCCCTGTCTCGGCCAATTGTCGTAGTGCCAGATGTTCCGCCCGCAGTAAATCACGCCAGCGCTGGCTGTTTTCGCTCTGACGCGGCACCGTGAATTTGACCAGGCAGTGATGTTCGCCGTGGGCGGTTTCGGCATAACACAGGAACTTTGGCTGCTCACCCGCCGCCGATGACCCCACCTCATCACCGTTCAGCACCTGTTGTGCCAGTTGCGGATAGCGCATAATTTTTTGCCCGGCGCTCAGCAGCACGGGGGCAGATTGCTGCAACCAGCGCTGATACGCCGTCGCACCGAGCAGGCAGTTGCCCGGCATGTCCATGCCCGTTACCGTCAATGCCATCAGGCACTGCTCATCGCTCCAGACACGGAGATCCTCGGTTAACCCTAGTGCATGCGCATTCTCTCTTCCCCACAGCCGTCCGAGGAACCCCTGGGGACGCATATCGCTGAGGAACCACGGCAATCCATCGTAGAACGTCCCGTTCTCCTGTTCATCCAGATGCAAACAACTGCCCTGCGGCCAGGTACGTACCAGCCAGCCTGCTTGTACCGTCTGACCCGACGGCAGCACCCGATAAAGAGGAAAACGGCTTTCACCGCGCAACGGGCGCAGCAGAGCATAGCGCGTGGCGCGGGCTTTGCCCCAACGCACGACCTGATCCTGTTGACGTAACTGGCGCGAAAGCGTCGCCTGGCTGATGCCAAGACGGCGCAACAGCTCTGCCGCACCTAATGGGCCATCCAACAGCTGTGTCGTGATATCCGCCATCGCGCCCTCGTTGATGAATAGATTTATGAATAGATTCTAGCATGAAAAAAGGCCCGCTCAGCGGGCCTTCAGACGCATAATCATCTCAATGATGAATAGATACTTTTAACGCTGCGTCAGTAAGTTTTCCAACTCAGACAGCGAGGTGACCTGCCAGTCCGGGATGATGTGCTCAGGCAACGGGCGCGTACCGTGATCGAACCAGCAGGTTTTCAATCCGGCATTGATGCCGCCGAGGATATCCGATTCCGGCGTATCCCCCACCATCAATACCCGTTCACGCGCCGGGTTGCCGAGCAGCGCCAGCGTGTGATCAAAGATGGCACGATCGGGCTTGGGTACGCCGACCTGCTCCGAAATCACCAGCGCATCAAAATAATCACGGAAGCCGGTACGTTCGAGACGCGCCTGCTGCAACGCGGTAAAGCCGTTGGTAATGATGGCGATCTTCACCTTGCCGTGCAGCGCGTCAAGCAAACGGGCCGCCCCCGGCAAAGGCAGGCAGATTTCCGCCATTGCGTTCAGAAAGCCGCTGTTGAGCACTTCCGGGGCCACGCTGAGTTTTTCGCCCCAACCGGTGAAGCGGCGTGTCTGTAGTTGCAACGCCGAAATCGCTCCGTTCTGATAATCGACCCACAGCGGTTTGTTGATCGCCTGGTAATCGGCGTAATCCTGATCGGTGAATTGCACGTCATAACCGGCAAACATTCGTTGCAAACCGGCATAGGCGTCGAAGTGAAATAGCGTGTCATCCGCATCAAAAATAATGCAGTCCCAGTCGTTTAACATAGATCTCCTCAGCCAAAACGCTACAGCGTCAATGCCATGATAATGGCGTCTTCTCTTCCGCTGGCAGTGGGGTAGTAATTGGGGCGGCGGCTTACCTGGTGAAACTCCAGCTGTTCATACAGCGCTATCGCCGCCAGATTGGAGGCACGAACTTCCAGCCACAGCGTCATGACCTCGCACTTCTCCAGTTCAGCAATCAGATGCTGCAATAACTGGCGGGCATAGCCACGGCGTTGAAAATCAGGATCGACAGCGATATTGAACAGCGAAGCTTCATCCAGCACCACCTGGGTGATGGCAAAACCGACCAGACGGCCTTCCGCCTCAATGCGAAAATTTAAAAAACGTTCCCCCTGATTGCTGGCAAACGTCTGTTCGCTCCAGGGAAACGCATGGCTGCGGCGCTCAATCGCCAGCAGCTGTGGTTGGTCTTCAGGGGTGACTAAAGAGATGGCTGTCATGGTTACACATCTGTTGCCAGAGGGCGCGTTTCGCCGCACCGCTACTGATTAATTCATTGAAAGCGGCGGTCGCAAAAGTGACGCCATTAAAAGGATGCGAGCTATCGACACCCAGCAACCAGCCCGCACAATCCACCTGTTCCGGTAGCATCTGGAGCTGTTCTGGCGTGAGCGTCATTACCTGCGCGGGTTGCAGGTTTAAGGTACGCAGCACATCGCGAACTAACGGCTCATGCAACGCCGGGGCGTGTTCCGCCACCAAGACCAGACGAGTCTCTGGCGTAAGCCGAACGGCAATCTCTCCCTGCAACACGCGTGGACGCCGCAGTTGATACTGCGTAATCCCCATTTGCTGTAAAAGCCAGTCGCGCCTTGATGTCATGCTATTACCCGTTGTGCTGCCAGAATGCGACGCTATGCTAGCAAACCCATCGAACATGCGCCAACAAAGCACTATAATCCCCGCTCTGATTTAACAGGAGCCATCCATGTCTGCTTTTACCCCGGCCAGTGAAGTGATTCTGCGCCACAGTGATGAATTTACCGCCCGCCATGTTTTGTTTGCTGGCGATTTGCAGGATGACCTGCCCGCTCAGCTGGAAACCGCGTCAACACGCGTGCATACCCAACAATATCATCACTGGCAGAACCTTAGCCGCCGCCTCGCGGAGCGCGCGGTCTATGGCCTGGTCGCAAGTGCGGCGGATGTGGCAGGCTGCGATACCCTGGTTTACTTCTGGCCGAAGAATAAACCGGAAGCGCAGTTCCAACTGCAAAACCTGCTCTCGCTGATGCCGGTTGGTAGCGATATTTTTGTCGTAGGCGAAAACCGTAGCGGTGTCCGTAGCGCGGAAGGCATGGTGGAGTCGTGGGCCAAACTGGAAAAGATCGACAGCGCACGTCGCTGTGGCCTGTACCACGGGCAACTGGAACAGCAGCCCATCTTCGATGCCGACGCCTTCAACGACAGTTATATGCTGGATGGCCTGACCATTCACACCCAGCCTGGCGTATTCAGCCGTGACGGCCTTGATGCCGGAAGCGCGCTGCTGCTCTCGACGCTGACGCCGCACACCAAAGGTAAGGTGCTGGATATTGGCTGTGGCAGTGGCGTACTGGCAACCGTGCTGGCGCAACATTCGCCGAAAGTCCGTCTGTGGCTGTGTGATGTGCATGCCGCCGCAGTAGCAGCGAGTAAAGCCACGCTGGCGGCTAATGGCCTTGAAGGTGAAGTCTTTGCCAGCAACGTCTTCTCCGATGTCACCGGTCGTTTTGACCTGATCATCTCCAACCCGCCGTTCCATGATGGCCTGCAAACCAGCCTCGATGCGGCACATACGCTGATTCGTGGCGCGGCAAAACATCTCAACAGTGGCGGCGAACTGCGTATCGTCGCCAACGCCTTCCTGCCCTATCCGCAGGTGCTGGATGAGACTTTCGGAAACCATGAAGTGCTGGCGCAAACCGGACGCTTTAAAGTTTACCGTGCGGTTTACGGCCGCGGCGCGAAAGCACGTTAATTCAGCGATGTTGCTGACGCGGCGGCAGAAACGTTGCTTTTTCCAGCAATCGTTTCACCGCCGCGAAATATGTGTTGACGCATTGAGTAAAATCTCTAAAATGCGCCTCCGTGGTTAGCAATACTTAAGGTATTGCAGGTACGCGAAGGTGGCGGAATTGGTAGACGCGCTAGCTTCAGGTGTTAGTGTCCTTACGGACGTGAGGGTTCAAGTCCCTCTCTTCGCACCAAAAACCACGTAGTTCATATCGCACTGCACAATGCGAAGGTGGCGGAATTGGTAGACGCGCTAGCTTCAGGTGTTAGTGTTCTTACGGACGTGAGGGTTCAAGTCCCTCTCTTCGCACCAATGCGGTGATATGAACAGACAACTACGATGCGAAGGTGGCGGAATTGGTAGACGCGCTAGCTTCAGGTGTTAGTGTCCTTACGGACGTGAGGGTTCAAGTCCCTCTCTTCGCACCAACGTTGTCATCCTTCCCGGTTATCTCATCCATCATGTTTACAGCTTCTGCTCACGCTTATGCGTGATTTTGTCATTTCTGTCGTTCAGATCAGATGAAAATTCACTGACACCGCCGCTAATCCGCCCGCCAGCGCCAGGCAGGAAGGCAACAGCAGGTAATGACGCAGACGATGATGAAACAACATCACTATTGTCAGCAACAACGCCACAATCATCACCAACCGCCACTGGCTGAAACTGGGTTCCCATAGTGCGAAGACCGGCATCGCCGCACAGGGCAACAGCACACCCCAGCCGCTATCCAGGCGTTTACCCATAATCCAGCTCACACCCCATAAGCCGCAGGCAGCCAATATCGCCATGATCATCGCGCAACCCTCAAATGATAAGTATTCGTATTATCATATGATAATATTTCTCATTGTGCAGCGGATTTTTTTTATCGAAAAAGCCCTGCGGATGACAGTACTACTGGAAAATGCTAAATTGCCGCCGATAACTATTTTGATAACACAGCAATAATGTGCTCATTACCCTGGCAGGGAGAATATTCCGGTCGGGTAGCGCTTTGATATTTCAGGGCTGTTACGAGTAATAATAATGAAATTACAATCTTACGATGAATTGAAACACAGCAAATATCGGCTCTCACTGATGCTTTTTCTGTTTTTGAATGTCGCTGTTTCACTATTTTCTTTGTTACCATTTTTAGGGGAGGCATCCAGCATCCACTCACTGCCAGCAGTACTGGTGGCAGGCTTTAGCATCTCTTTACTTACACTTTGTTTAATCAGCCCAAAACTAAAATTACCGCTATTAAATCCTGTGGCATTGTTATTTGGTGCATTATGGGCATGGCACATAAACCACAAATACCATCTGGTTTTCTATTTTGATGGTAGTTTTTTAATAATCAGTCTGTTGAGCGTATTTTTTGTCAGTGCCATTGCGCTAAGTGATTATTTAGTTGCTTTCTGTTTACACATCACGCCGCCGGTATTCACTGTTTTACTGCTGGATGATGGCCAGCATTTAATGATGATTTTGTTTACCATCACCTTGCCGTTGATTGGTTTTTCATTACACCATCTGATGCGTCGCCGCTTCGATCATTTCACCCGCCGTCTGGTGCGGCAGCTATATGAAGAGAAAGAGAGTTTCAGCGACTTAAGCATGCTGGACCCGTTAACCGGTTTGTATAACCGCCGGGGGCTGAAAAACCGTCTGGATACCATTCTGGAAAATCACGCAGGCAGCCACTTCGTCTTACTGCTGGATATCGACCATTTCAAGGCCTACAACGACAACTACGGCCATGCGATGGGCGATCAGGCATTGGCACGGGTTTCGGTCGCCATTCGCGATGCCGTACGCTCGCGCGATGTGGTGACACGGTACGGCGGTGAAGAGTTTCTGGTACTGATGACGAACGTTAACGCCTCAATTGCCATGAAACTGGCCGAGCGCATTCGCCAGTACGTGGTCGATCTGGAAATTCCCCATCGCTTTAATGAGAAGGTTTCGACCCACGTCACCATCAGTGCAGGTATCGCCCCGATTTTTGATGATGATTTTGATCAGGCGGTCGCGAATGCTGACCGTGCCCTGTATGTGGCGAAAAATCAGGGACGTAATACCATCCTGGCGTGGGATGATTTACCCAAAGCGCCGCTGGATACCAAAGATCTCGCCTGAAACGTTGGATTCACGGGTGCCATGACGGTGAATCCAACGCCGGGTTGTCTTGTGAGCTGAAGCGGGAACGATTATCATTTGTTTTTCGCTTCCCGTTTTCATTCAGGACCGGCATGGCTACTATCACCCGTCAGGATCATCGCTTCAGCGAACATCCACTGATCTTTATCCAAAGCGACCGCACGCTGGCGAGCGCACTGGAAGATCTGATGCGTGAACAGCGCAGCTACATGCTGGAAACAATACACCTCGGCCAGCCTGCGCCATCAGGCACCTTAACACTTACCGAATGGTCCCAACCCCAGCATTACCGCCGCCTCACCCAGCGCTACAGCGATTATTTGTATCGCAATCATCCTGATGTCCCGCATGAGGCGAAGCCCCTCCAGTCGCTCTGGGCGCAATGGTACTTCGGCCTGTTGCTGTCACCGTTGATGCTGGCACTGCTGCTGGAACCACGCGCGCTTAACTGCGCTCCCCATCTGATTCACGTTGAATTCCATGAAAATGGCCATCCCTGCGCTTTCTGGATTGATGTGCAGGAGGATGAGGATGCTCGTTACCTCAACGCACAGCAGCGTCTCGATCGCCTGATCCAGTACTACCTGATTCCAGCCGTAAATGGCATGGCGCAGCACGGTGATATCAACGCCAAACTGATCTGGAACAACATGGGATTCTCCTTCTGGTGGTTCCTTGGAGAGTTAAAAACGCTGTTGCCCGCAGATGTGGTGTCACAGCTGGAGCAGGCGTTGTTCTTCAGCCGTACCCTGCTGGATGGCAGCGATAACCCGCTTTACCGCACTATGATCCCACGCAATGGCGTGATGGAACGACGTAGTTGCTGCCAGCGTTACCGCATTCCCGACGTTGAACGCTGTGGTAACTGCACATTAACAGCGGTGTGTGCTCAGTAAATTCTGTTACAGATTCTCCTGCATTCTCGTTTACAGTTGAGAGGGCTTATGGCAGTTTTAGCGCTTGATTTTGCCGGAGAAAAAAATGAGCCTGGAGTCGGTACGGCACTTCTTTGCCGAACATGCACCGGATGTCGATATCATCGAGATGCCGGACGCTGAACTGGCCCTACGCCTGCATGACGTGGAGCCAGGACAACTCGCTAAAACCCTGTCTTTTAAAGTAAAAGATAAAATCGTGCTGATTGTCACGCGCGGTGATGCGCGTCTTGATAATGACAAATTAAAAGCGACACTTGGCAGGAAAGTACGTATGTTGTGCGTCGATGAGGTGGTGAATTTGACAGGCCATCCCGCCCGCGCAGTCAGCCCATTCGGCCTGGAAAATCCGCTGACCGTTTATTGCGATGTCTCATTGCGTAGCTACGATGAGGTGCTGCCTGCGGCGGGTTCAATTTACAATGCGGTGCGCATTTCGCCGCAGCGTATGGCGGATCTCACTGCGGCAAAATGGATTGACGTCTGCGAGTCGTTTTAATGCGACTCGCGCGCCACGGCACCGGATATTTCAATGCCACGCGTTTCCCGTCCAAATGCGACAAACACGCATATCAACACCGCCACCGTCCCGGCAACAATCGCCATCCCTAAGCCATAGTTACCGCCGTGTGCCTCCGCAATACGCGATTGTAAGGTGGCGTTAACCGAGGCAATCAGGTTCCCCAACTGGTACACAAACCCCGGCAGCACCGCACGCGCATTGGCAGGCACCAGCTCGGTGAGATAGGTCGGTACCACACCCCATGCGCCCTGCACCATAAACTGCATCAGAAACGCACCGATGCCAATCATCCAGGAACCGCTGGAAAACGCCCACAACGGCAGCACCGGCAGCGCCAGAAACGACGCCAGCATAATGGCTTTCTTACGCCCGATACGCTCCGACAGCGAACCGAAAAAGATACCGCCCAGCATCGCCGCGATATTGTAGCTAATCGCAATAATGCTTACGGTGTGCGGATCAAACTGGTGTTGTACCTTCAGGAAGGTGGGATAGAGATCCTGGGTACCGTGGCTGAAGAAGTTGAAGCAGGCCATCAACAGCACCATGTAAATACAGATTTTCCAGTGCTGGCGAATAATCGGCAGCAAGGCGGTACTCTCTTTACGCTGTCGCGCCGCCAGCCACACCGGGGATTCCGGCACCTTGAAATAGATAAAGGGCAGCAACAAAATCGGCAGCGCACCAATCATAAACATTCCGCGCCAGCCCACGCTCTCGAAGAACAAACCGAAGATGATCGACGCCAGCAGGTAGCCACAGGGATAACCCGCCTGGAAAATTCCGGACATCAAACCCCGCGAACGATCCGGGATGGTTTCCATCGCCAGCGACGAGGCCACGCCCCAGATGCCCCCCATTGCCACGCCGTAAATCACGCGGAACGTCAGGAAAGCAGCAAAGTTCGGTGACCAGGCTGACAGCAGCTCAAACAGCGAGAACAACACAATATTGAGCATCAGAATCGGGCGACGCCCATATTTTTCCGCGAGACGACCAAACAGCAGCGCACCAATTGGCCGCACTGCCAGCGTGAGCATAATCGCGATAGAAACATCAGAAACGCTGGTGTGGAAATACTGGGCAAGATCGCTGAGTACAAACACCAGAATAAAAAAGTCGAACGCATCCAGCGTCCAGCTGGCGAAACTGGCAAAAGCCACATTTCGCTGCGTCGCAGTCCAGTTAAACATAGGGGGTATCCTGTCTGACAGCGCCCGGATCGTTGGCCGGACATTATTGTGAACGTTACCGTGCGAATGATTGCATCGGTTACTATTTTGTTAACTATTTGTATATAGCATGTCAGAAAGGCAGGCTGTGACGCGGAATTGTCAGCGAGTGCGTCCCGGTGTAAGGAAGCATGTCAGGTGAAATACGGTCATCGCCAGCGCGATGACCGGGCTTTTTTTAGTTGTTCAGGCCGTTAAATGCCTGCTCGATGATGTCCAGCAACAAGGGGTTATCGACGCTGTGCAGGACATGTACCAGCGCGCCGGCATCGTGCGGAATGCCCACATCCAGACGCAGCGGCGTGCGATAACGCCAACTTTTACCCCGCGTGGCACCAGGCCGTAATTCCACATCGACATGATAATCCATGCCGTCGGCGACACGTTGATTCAACAGCCAGGCGACCACCAAAGCATCGTGGATCCAACAGCCCGGCAAATGGCGGGTACGGATGGAGTAATCAATCCACGGTCGCAGCGTTTCCCGGACAAACTGGGTGAGTGTATGTTGATGGTGGGTAAGACGGCTGAGATCCTGATGCGTCAGCAACGTTTGCGTGGTGACATCCATTGGCACCAGCGTCACCGTCGCCCCGCTGTGCAGCACCTGATGCGCCGCTTCCGGGTCGAGGCCAAAATTGGTGTCTTTGATATAATCGTCCAGCGCAAATACGCCGCCCATGATGACAATCTCCGCCACCGCTTCCGCCATCTGCGGATAACGTTGTAGCGCCTGTGCCACATTGGTAAGTGGACCGATCGCCACCAGGGTAAACTCGCCCGGATTGTCACAAATCAGCTGGCCCATCACGCCTGCGGCATCATTGCCATCGGCTGGCAACAGCTGTGGCTGACGTACGCCGCGCCACAGTTCGGCCAGTTTTTTGTCCTCGACACCATCAAGACGCGCGCGCCACGGTGCCGGGTCTTCGCGTAATGCCTGCTGGGCACCCTGCACCACCGGAATATTCAGGCCCAGTCGCTGCAACAGATCCTTCACCACCTGGGTTCCCACCGCACAAGGGGTATTACCGGTGACGGTGGTAATCAATTCCACTGACAAAGCAGGTGACGCCAGCGCTAAGGCTAAAGCCAACCCATCGTCGGTGTTTGCACCGGCAATGCCATTCCCCGGATCACAATCAATAATCAATCTTTTCATGGTGTTATTTATTTTCGGCTGGTTAGTTGGCAACCACAGGACTCACCGATCTCCAGATGGTGAGGAAATTCCGCCAGCTCCGCCTCGCCATCCCAGTTTTTTAGCATGGCAATTGCGCGCTGCGCCATTTCACGCAGCGGCTGGCGTACTGTTGTCAGCGTCGGCACATGAAAGGCCGACTGCTCAGTACCGTTAAAACAGACCAACGCAACATCGTGCGGCACGCGTAAGCCAGATTCAGCAAAGGCACGAATGCAGCCAATCGCCTGCCCTTCATTGCTGGCAAAAAGCGCACGCGGCACCCGGTTGCTGTTCATCATCCGCCATGCGGCATCGTAGCCGCCCTGTCGCGTATAACTGGTGGGGAAGATCAACGCCTCATCCACCTGCAAGCCATACTCGGCCTGCGCATCACGCCAGCCCTGAATACGATCCTGCGTATTCAACATTTCCAGTGGACCACTGATCATCCCAACCTGCTGATAACCGTGACTGAGCAGATGCGCTGTCACCTGACGTGCCGCTTCGCGCTCATTCACCCGCAGCATGCTGACGCCGGGTTGTGGCTCAACGCGATCGAGCATGACAAACGGTGTCCCACTGGCTTTGATCACATCGATATAAGGGTGGCGATCGACGCTGTTATAAAACAGGCCGTCGACCTGACGATTCAGCAGTCCCTGAATCAACTCCAGCTCGCGCTGACGATCATCACCAGCATCGCCCAGCAACATGACGTGCCCGTGGTTTAGCGACTCCTGTAACAACAGATGCGCCATCGATGCGACAAACGGGTTGGCAATATTGGGCACAATCAAGCCAAAGGTTTTGGTGCTGCCCGATGCCAGCGCACGCGCCACGGCATTTGGCCGGTAGCCGGTTTGTTTGATCGCCTCCAGCACCCGCTGACGTGTAGCTTCTGCCACCGGGCGAGGTCCGTTGTTGATGACGTAACTCACCACCGCCACAGAGGTGCCTGCGGCTTTGGCGACGTCACTACGCGTGACATTTCCGGACGACGATTTAGCCAATACTTTTACCTCGAATTCTGTTCCTGGCACCCAACCGTAGCGGCAGATGCACGTCAGATCGCATCATCCGGCAGATTGAGGTCACGCCCGCGCGTCTCCGGTGCCACAAAGGTGGTCAGAAACCCAATGGTTGCCATGGCGCTAAAGTAGATAGCAATCGCCCACCAGTGGCCGGTAAACGACAGCAGCGCCGCAGCCACCAATGGCGCAGTACCTCCTGAAAGGATAGACCCCAGCTCTTTTGCCACCGCCATTTTGGTGTAACGATGCTTCACACCGAACAACTCAACGCCCCACGCCGCCTGTACGCCAAAGATACCGAGTGACGCCAGCGCCATCCCCACCACCATCACTGGAATAACAATGGCCGGGTCACGGCTATCGAGCAGGTGGAACGCAGGCCAGGCGTAGAACATCAGCAACAGACAGAAACCACGGTAGGTAATGCGGCGGCCAAAGCGGTCAGAGAGCCAGCCGGCCAAAGGAATGATCAGGAAACCCAGAATCGAGGCGATAAAAACCGCAGTGGTGGGCACCGATTTGTCCACCATCAGCACTTTCGCCACATAACCCACGATAAAACCTTGCGCCAGATACGATGGTCCATTTTCGCCAATACGCAGGCCAACCATGGTCCAGAAGGCACGGCTACGCTGCCAGAAACTGCGGGTATCGGTGGGTGCGGCATGGATGGCGAGGCTCGCGTCACGTTCCGCTTTCAGCTCCGCCTGCTGGCGTTCGAATACCGGGGTTTCGCGCAGATGGCGACGAAGCCACAACGCCACCAGCGCAATCAGCACGCTACTGAGGAACGGAATGCGCCAGCCCCAGGCAAGCAGGCTTTGCTGGTCCATCTGCACCACCGCCAGCCAGACCAGTGACGCGATCAGCGTACCGCTGTTGGAACCGAGCGCAATCACCGACGAGACCAGGCCACGACGTTGCACCGGTGCATACTCGCCCAGCATCACCGTACCGCCAGACAACTCAGCCCCCGCCCCTAACCCCTGGGTAAAGCGCAACAGGACCAGGCAGGCGGGTGCCCACAAACCAATGCTGGCGTAGGAGGGGATTAAACCAATCAGCGTGGTAGAGGCACCCATCAAAATGATGGTGGTGATCATCACCACCTTGCGGCCTTTACGATCGCCAATCCAGCCGAACAGGAGCGCGCCAATCGGACGGGCAATAAACCCTACCGACCAGGTGGCAAAACTGGAGAGCAGCGCCATCGTCGGACTGGCTTCGGGGAAGAATACATCGCCAAAAATGATGCCGGCAGCAAGGCCATAGAGCGCGAAATCCGCATACTCCATTGCCGTACCCAACCAGCAGGATAAGGTGGCGCGCCAGAAATCTTTGCGGCCAGAGGAAGTTTCGAGCCGCGCATCGGCGGCCGAAGAAGAAGACAGTGCGCGTTGTTGCGAAACGGAGTGATGTACCGTCATAACCATTTCCCTGATAGATGAGGATCGAGCAAACGCCCTTCCGTGGTCTGGTTCCCTTGCAACAAGCGGAACGCCCCGGTGGCGACGTTTAGTGGGCAAACCTGGATGCAAGGTCAATAAAGGATTCCCTGGTGTTGGAATTCTCTGATTTGCCAGACTTCGCCGATGTTTTTTTCACCGATCGCATTAACAAGGCAAATGTAACTTCGTCATCTCAAGGCCAACTTCGTCTTTGGCACCGTGAGCTATCACTGTGTAATCAGTCTATCTACGCGCGTAGATAAATCAAGTGATTTCAGTAAAAACAATTAATTTATCTTTACTATTTCTCAGGGATTATCGATAAAAATGGCGTCAATTCATGACATTACAATGCAATGCGAGCGCGCAAAAAAACGTCAAAAATGCACCAGACTGACGATTTCTGCTTATCATTAGCAAAGTGGCGATTGAACCTGCATCGCGCCACTTGTCGCATAATTCAGTTAAGTTTTGATGACAGATGAGAATTTGTCTGAAATCTTGCCACTCTCCCAGGTTGCCAACCGGCTGCATTACACTGGAGAAATTCATTGCGAGGCGTTATGACCATCATTCTTATGCGACATGGCAAACCCAACCATCCGGTGAGCGGGCGCTTTACGGCGCGAGCGCTGGCTGACTGGTGTGAAGGTTACGACCAGGCGGATATCTGTGATTCACCACCACCTCGCAGCATGGCGATCGCCAGCCAGGCCAGTGTCATCGCCTCCAGCCCGTTACCGCGTGCCCGATCCTCACTGACACGCCTGGGGCTACAGCCACATGCAGTGGATGAAGTCTTCAGCGAAGTGGCAATGCCGCTCTTGCCCTACGCAAGGCTACATTTGCCGCTCAATGTCTGGTTGGCGCTGCTGCGCCTGTTGTGGCTATGTGGCTATTCCGGGCATGTGGAATCGGTGCAGCATGCGCGCCAGCGCGCCCAACAGGCTGCCGACAAACTGATTTTGCTATCAAACCGTGGCACCGTGCTGCTGGTTGGCCACGGCATTATGAACAAACTGATTGCACGCGAACTGCGCAAGCGCGGCTGGCAGGCAGAAAAACACGCCAGCAGCCGCCACTGGAGTAGCGCCATTTATCATCGCCCCTTTATTTGAGGGTGAAATAACTCAGCACCTCACAACCCGTCCCAACCTGCGGCGTGGCAACCACCCTCAACTGCGCCAAATCGATCACGCTCAATGACCCCTCGCCTTCATTGGCAATCAACAACGTGCGTTTGTCATCACTGAAACAGCCATCCATCGGTTTATCACCCACGGCGATATCACCCAAGGGATTGAGAAGATCGTCGAACAGCGTAATCACTGCCTCATGATCGCCAATCGCCACCAGACGCTCGCCGTCAGCGCTGAAACGAACGACCTGACAAGGTTGCTGATGACCCGCTAAACGTAACCGCTGGCGAATGCGATGACTCTGACGATCCACCACATAAAGTAAGGGGGCATCGGCCGCGCTGGCGACCAGATAAGGATGTTTTGGCGAGGCGGCGATACCGGCAATCGGTCCTGGCATCAGAATGGTGTCGATAACCCGCCCTTCAGCCTCACAAAGATCAACCACCGTAATGCTGGCATCTTCTTCGTTTTCAGTGAACAACTTGCGCCCACTGGGTGACAGTGCCAGCCGGTGGGCGTTATGTGACGGCAGGGGAATGGTTTTCTCCAGCCGATCGGTAAGCGGATCAATCACCGCCACGGTGGCGCTGTTTTCGCAGCAGAGATACACTTTACCGTCGCGCCCCAGTTGCCCGCTGTGTGGCGCCTGCAAGGGCGTAACATCGATAAAACCACTGATCACCCGCTGACGCAGATTAATCACCGCGATTTTGTGGCCCGGATGGGGATTATCGCCGTGGATGCCATCACCATAAATCGGGACATAGGCTTTCTCCCACTGCGACAGCATCAACAACTCATGTGGCCGGGGTGGAAAGGCATTCAGTTCCTGTTGCACTGCAAAAGTGTCCGGGTTGAGAAACAACACGCGATTGCCCTGTTTATCGACTGCCAGTAATCCGCGGTTATCAGGCTGCATAGCGTCTCCTTTTTTAACAACGTCCTTTAAGCGTAGCTAACGCGGATCAGCGTTGGGTAGGCCAGTGAAAAATCCAGTACGGTTAACCCATCATTTGACTCACGTTTTTTAATCCTGCCCGCATCAAACCACAGCGAAATTCTATTTTATTAGGAATAGTCTTATCCATACTTAATTAAACAAACACCGATTACCAAAATTATTTAATGATAATTTTAACTTGAGTGGCTCATTCATTTTCCGGTTTATCTGAAAGATAAAGAAAATGATGGTCTCGCGCGCAGGAATGTTTTATTAAGCAAGGGTAGTCTTTTACACACAGCCGTGAGGAAACAAGAGCGCGCCCACGCGCCAGCATCAGGGAATCCCCAACCGCGATAATCACAATAATCAGGTGCACCATGACAAAAAAACGCCTCCAAACTGCCCGTATGCTGTGGCACAACTGGCAGAAAATTGCTTTTACCGGCCAGATGTTACTGCAAAAAAAGCAGCAAAATAGCCTTGTCGCTCCGGAATACGATCCGAGCGAAGAGGATAACGTGGTGTTGATTTCTGCCGAAAAAGAGTTGGCAGATATCCCTAAAATAGTCTGGATGTATTGGGACGATGAATATTTACCGAAATCAATGGCGTTAAATATTCAAAAAATCCGCCAGGATAATCCCGATCATCAGGTGCATTTGTTAAATCGTCAGACGGTAAAAGAAGTCTTGCCCGATTTTATCTTCACTTCACCAGAATTAACGCTGAAACAAAAAAGTGATGCCATTCGGTTGGAATTATTATTACGCTACGGCGGCATCGCCATTGATTGCAGCACTCTGCTGTTTGAAGATCTCGCCTGGGTACATCGTGTGCATCAGGAACGTCCTATGGATGTGATTGGTTTTTATTGCGAAGTCTCAACCATGAATTACCTGTCGCCGGTGATGGAAAACTGGTTTCTCGCCGCCAGCCCCAATAATCCTTTTATCCGCGAATGGCAGAAGCAGTACGCGCCGATTAAACATCTTGGGGCGCAACGTTTCTTCAGTGAATTGAATAAGCGCGATGATTTTACCCTGCTGGCGCAAAAAATTGCCGAGCCAGAGCAGCAACTTTGCTCCCTGGCGCAACAGGCGGCGATGCGTGAATATCGCCGGGCGAATATCTATCTGCGCAAGGGCGAAGCGAATGCCTACTTTTATCAACGCCTGAGCGGCTGGAATAGCGCGGCGTTTGCTAAATCGGTGTTATTTCAGCAGCGCCCGCACACCCCGCCACCGGTGATTAAATTAAGCGGTAATGAACGTCAGCATCTCGACTTCAACCTGCGCCTTGGCAACTACAATCGCACCAGCCTGCTGGGACAAATGATGCAACCCCATGCACCGGTTGCGCTGGTGTCGCCCTCAGCCATCAACAAAGCGCGCGCGTAGCCAGTGAATAAAGGTGGTGACCGCCCGTGGCACCTGGGCCGCATAAGGGCGCACCACCCATAAACGATCGGCGAAGGCGTCCACCGACTGCCATTGCGGTAAAACCCGTTGTAACGTACCCGCCGCCAGCGCCGCGCTGGCGCTGAAATCTGGCAGCATAGCAATGCCCAGCCCCTGCAACGCCGCATCGCGAATCGATTCGCTATTGTTGGTGGCAAAATTCCCCTGGATTCTGACCAGCACCGTTTCGCTGGCGTCGTTCAGTTGACGGAAACGCCACTGTGGTGACTCCAGCCCGCGCGGATAGTACAGGCAATTATGCTGCTGCAATGCCTGTGGGGTTTGTGGTGTACCCTGCTCCGCCAGGTAAGCGGGGGACGCCACCAATAAGGTCTGGGTTTCACACAGCGGCAATGCGACATGCGTTTCCGGCAACTGCTGGCTGTGACGAATCGCCAAATCAAAACCCTCACTGCCGAGCGAGACTAAGCGGTCGGTCACATCCAGTTGGATACGCACCTGCGGATATTCACGCAAAAAATCGCCGATAATCGGCACCAATTGCTGCCGGGCAAAGGCTACGGGGGCGCTGACACGAACCATGCCGCGTACCGGGCCCGCCTCATCACGCACGCTGAAAAAACTCTGCTCAATACGCGCAAAGGGATCTCGCAGCTCATCCACCAGCTTTTCTCCGGCAGATGTCAGGCGTACGCTGCGGGTGGTGCGTTGCACCAGCGCGACGCCCGCCATCTCTTCCAGCTCTTTAATCTTTTGACTCATCGCCGCCTTACTGACGTCCAGCCGTTCAGCCGCACGGGTAAAGCTCCCCAACTCAGCCAGTACGGTCAGCCAGTGCAGGTGCACCCAAAGTGCATCGGTTTTAATCTCTTTCATGATGATTGTTCAAAATAATAAATAATCATTTCAGGCAGCGCGCTTTTTCTTTGCAACGGTACACGGCAGCATAGCACCACATCCTACTCTTTCCATGTGAGCAAAAACGAGGGTTTATTTATGCCGTTACTGCAATTTGACGTGATTCAGGGCCGTTCTGAATCAGAATTACGTACTCTGCTGGATGCGGCTCATCGCGCC
Source organism: Pantoea phytobeneficialis (assembly GCF_009728735.1). Taxonomy (NCBI): domain Bacteria; kingdom Pseudomonadati; phylum Pseudomonadota; class Gammaproteobacteria; order Enterobacterales; family Erwiniaceae; genus Pantoea; species Pantoea phytobeneficialis. The sequence continues at coordinate 666,321 of NZ_CP024636.1, read as the reverse complement.
GTTCTGACTGCTTTTAAAGTCCCACCCCGCGATCGTTATCAGATTGTTCACGAAAACAAAAGATACCAGATGGTTTTTCAGGATACCGGCCTCGGTTTTGAGCGCAGTGACAATCTGGTGATGGTACGGGTCTACACCAGCCCGAGAAGTGAAGAACAGAAAACGCTCTTCATGGCAGAGTTAGCACGCGAGTTACAGGAAAACTGTGGCGTGCAGGGCAATGACCTGATGATCAGTTTTATTACCAATAATAAAGGTGACTGGAGCTTTGCCGATGGCGAAGCGCAGTACCTGACCGGCAAACTCTGATCCTCTTCTCTTCCCCCTTATCTGGCAGCGATCTTTGATTGCTGCCAGTGCAAACCATAGCCTGCCTAAACCCGCTTTAAACAAAGTCAAATCAGCCGCACAAATCTGACTGGTCGTGTTGCAGACATGTGACAGCCAATATAGATTGACGCAAAAACCCCCAAAGAGGGTGGTTACGCACGGATTGCGTATTCAATCAGCCTGAGGATCCGACCTTGTCCGAAGTATTATCGGTTGTACTTTTTTTAGCTGCGATTGCAGTCTATTCCCACAAAGCCGGACGTAATAAGTTCTGGTTTGGTGTGATTTTGCTTCTTCTTACCCTGTTCATCGTGCTCAACATCACGCTGTTTGCCAGCAACTATTTTACTGGCGACGGGATTAATGACGCGGTGCTCTATACCCTGACTAACAGCCTGACCGGTGCGGGCGTCAGCAAATACGTGGTGCCGGCGATCGGTATCATCATTGCCTTATTTCTCCTGTTCTGTCTGCTCACATGGCTGCTACGTCGTCGCAAACAGAAACACCATCTTGGCTGGAGTCTGTTGGCTATTGCCTGTGCTGCGGGCTCAGTGCAAACCACTCCGGCATTTCGTCAGGTGAAGGATTTAATTGCTTCCCATAATCGACTGGCGGATTCCGATTTCGAGACTTACTACAAGACGCCAAAATCGGTGATTAGCGAGCCAAAGCTCAACCTGGTCTATATCTATGGCGAAAGTCTGGAGCGAACCTACTTTAACGAAAAAACGTTCCCCGGCCTGGCACCCGAGCTGAGTCGTGAAAAAGATCAAAGCCTGGATTTCAGCAACACCGAACAACTGCCCGGCACGGATTACACCATCGCCGGTATGGTCGGCTCACAATGTGGGATTCCGCTGTTTGCTCCGTTCCAGGACAATGCGTCGGCCGCACTGTCCAGCTTCTTCCCACAAAATATCTGTCTCGGCGATATCCTGAAGAATTCCGGCTACGAGAACTGGTTTATTCAGGGTGCCGACCTGCGCTTTGCCGGTAAAGATACCTTCCTGAAATCGCATGGTTTTGACCCGGCACATATGTACGGTGCGCAGGAACTGAAAGATCGCGTGGCTGACCCTGACTATCGCAACAACTGGGGTTATTACGATGATACCGTGATGGATGAAGTGTTTAAGAAGTATGAGGAACTGTCGCGGCAGCAGAAACGCTTTGCGCTCTTTACCCTCACCGTCGATACCCACCACCCGGACGGTTTTATTTCCCGTACCTGCCAACATAAAAGCTACAGCTATGATGGCAAACCAAATCAGTCATTCAGTGCGGTGGCCTGCTCTCAGGAACATGTGGCGCGACTGATTGAACGTATTAAAGCCTCGCCGTGGTTTAAAAACACCATCATTGTGGTGACGTCCGATCACCTGGCGATGAATAACACCGCGCATCAATATCTGATCCAGCAACCACGCCATGACCTGTTTATGGTGATCCGTGGCGATCAGCCTGAAGCGAAGGTGCTGGATGGCAAGCGCAGCACGCTGGATAACGGTGCCACCGTGTTGGATATTCTCGGTGGCGATAAAGCCATTGGCCTTGGCCGCAGCGGCCTCAGTTCCCCTTCGCTTTCCGCGCAGTTTGATAACATGACGCAGAAGGTGTTGTCATGGAAACCGGATATCATCCAGCTGTGGAATTTCCCCAGCAAGCTCGATGCCTTCACCATCGACCAGCAGAAGAACACTTTCAGCTTCTCAGGTACCACCTTCAAGCTGCCGATTCTGTTCCGCGTGGGCGATAAACGCGTGGAACCGCTGCCAGAAGGTGAGTATTCCGCGCCGCTGCGTTATCAGCTGGCAGACTTTACCGCTGCGGAGAAGTTCGTCTGGGTGGATCGCTGCTTTAAGATGGCGCGCCTGTGGCAGCCTGATCTGGCACTTTCCAGCGACCTCTGTCTCGCAATGGGGCAGATGGGCGGTCAGCCAACGGTTACGCGTATTGATAAACCGGTGTGGAAGGGAAAAGCGATCTTCCCGCTAACCACCCTCAGCGATGCGCAATATCAGCACAATGAGCAGCAGATCCGTATTGAAGACAACGCCATTCGCTATAGCGCTGACAGCTTTATGCTCAACGTGCCCGGTGCACCGCAAAGCGTGAAAAGCTTCACCGGCATTTCGCGCCCGGAGCTGTGGGGACGTTGGTCCAACGCCAATCTGGCACCGGAAGTGAACATCGAATATGTCGATCCGCTGCCGGGAAGTTTTGATGTGGTGATCACCGCCCGTGCATTTGGCCCCAATGCGCATCGGCCAATTCCGGTTCGCGTTGGCGATCAGCAGCAGGAATTAACCTTGGGTGACGATGTATCGACCACCACGCTGCATTTCACCAATCCCGGCGGCAGCCATAATTTAATTATTGCCCCGCCGGAACCCCAGCTCTCCAATGTGGGAAATATCATCGGCCAGGACCCCCGTAAATTAGGTATTGGCATGGTGGATATTAAAATTATTCCACAACCGCAGGGTTAACGGGAATTATGTCATTCCTGTTGCAGGGATGACATAATGTTTCAACTACATGCATAATGTATATTTCGGATCATCGCGGTGCGTCCTGCACCGCGAATCCATAGGTTCAGATAGTTCCCGAATATATTGAATCCCCTATTTCCATGTCAGGCATTTACCTGAACCGCCCATTCTCCAGGTGATGCCAGAATATTTATTTCATCGCTAAACCTTCACATCCGTAAAATATTACTGGCACGCAATATGCTTTATTCCCCTCTCACAACATCTAATAATCAGACAGGGGCATGTTATGGCGTCAAGTGGGCTAAAACAGAAATTAGGGCTGGTCGATCTGTCGTTACTTGGCATTGGATCGATGATTGGGTCGGGCTGGTTATATGCCGCACTCAATAGTTCCGGCTATGCGGGCAGCCATACTGGCTGGGCGTGGGTATTAGGGGCAGTGATCGTGCTGCTGATTGGCCTGGTGTATGCCGAGCTTTCATCGGCGCTGCCGCGCGCGGGCGGCTTTGTGCGCTACCCCAACTATTCACACGGCAATATCGTCGGTTTTGTTATTGGCGTGAGTTCACTGCTCGCCTACACCAGCACGGCCGGGGTGGAGGTTGAAGCCGTGCGTCAGTACGCCATTTATTGGTGGCCAGCGCTGGGACATGCTGATGGCAGCCCGACCGGACTGGGTTTTGCCGTGCAGATTGGGCTGCTGGTGGTGTTTTTCCTGCTTAACTACTGGAGCGTCAGTTTCTTTGGCCGCGTTAACACCATTGTCACCACCTTTAAATTTATCGTGCCGCTGCTGACCATTGTCACCCTGCTGCTCTACTTCCATGCGCCAAATCTTGAGGTGCCACCGGCACCTCCGGGCGGAGCTCATGGCGTGTTCAGTTCACTGACCGGCGCAGGGATCGTGTTTGCCTACCTCGGTTTTCGTCAGGCGGTGGATTTTGCCAGCGAAGCCAAAAACCCACAGCGCAACGTGCCGCTGGCGATTGGTATCGCTATCGCCGTCAGTTTCGTTATTTATCTGGCACTGCAATACGCCTTTATGGGTGCAGTGCCGACAGATTTACTGTCGCAACACGGCTGGGCTGGTCTGAAGCAGGTATTCCAGTCACCCTATGCTGACCTGGCACGCAGCCTTGGTCTTACCTGGTTAATTAACCTGATCTTGATCGACGCCGTCATTTCACCGGCCGGGACCGGTAACATCTATCTGGCTGGGGCCGCACGCGTACTTTTCGCGTGGGCGCGCAACGGCCATCTGTTCAAGGTGTTTGGTGAAGTGGATGCGAAATCCGGTGTGCCTCGTGGCGCATTGTGGCTGTCATTGCTGCTGGCGATCGTCTGGACGCTGCCATCAGAGTTTCAGGTATGGGGTGGCTTGATTGGTGCAGTAACCTCCGCAACGGTGTTTACCTATATGCCCGGTCCAATTACCCTGGGCGCGTTCCGTAACCACTTGCCAGATATGCAGCGCCCGTTCCGTTTACCGATTGCCGCGATCCTCAGCCCTCTGGCCTTTGTTGCCAGTACTCTGCTGATCTACTGGAGTGGCTGGTCAGTGAATGAGATCCTCATCCCGATCCTGATCGTCGCCTGGATTGGCTATGCCATTTTTGGCAAGAAAAACAGCCAGTTCCGTCAGGATTTGCAGTGCGCATGGTGGCTACTGGCCTACTACATCGCCGTTATGGTGATTTCCATGCTCGGCACCTACGGCGGCAGCGGTGTGATTGGTGCACCACTGGATATGATCCTCGCCATCGTTGCTTCACTGGTCTGCTACTTTTGGGGCGTAAAAGCCAGCCTGTCCGTTCCCGCCATCACCGATGAAGAGGATGAAACCCCAACTTCCGGCAAAAAAATTAGCGGTAAATACGCACATAATTAATCCCCCACCCGCCTGTGCCACGGCACAGGCGGCCTGCCCCTGAAAATCTCGTTACTCGTTGTCCTAATTGATTTTTTTCGAGATAGCGCGCAAAATACATACTGTCACATGGCGCAACTATCACATCCCAGACAGGTTTCTCCCCAGGAGAAAACCATTCAGGGAGAACAGGGATGATACTGACGATGATGAATACCCATAAAGCGTACAAATCGTTGCAGCAGGCAGGTGTGGACGAACGCCAGGCAGAAGTGCTGGTCGAGATCTTCGCCGAAATGCAGCAGGAACATTCACTGACCAAAGCCGATTTATCCCAGGCGATGGAGGGAGTGGTAAAAGGACAACAGGCTCTACAAACACGCGTTGACCGCCTTGAAGATCGGATTGACCAGTTTGAAAAGAACGTGAATGAGCGCTTTGAACACGTTGATAAGCGTTTTGCACAAGTTGATCAACGTTTCGACCGGGTTGATAAGCGCTTCGAAAAACTTGAAGCGCGTTTTGATCACACGGATTCCCGTATCAGTGGCATGAATCTCGACATTGTCGGGATGAAGAAAGAGCTGCAATGGCTGAAGCGGGTCATGATGGCAGCAACCTGCGCCATCGTGCTTGCCGCCAGCAAATATATCTTTCTCACTTAACCCTGACGCAGCGCTTCCAGTCGGTAGCGCTGCCTTCCCCCGGCGTCGAAGTTATCCGCTGACAACCAGCGTTCAAAGCCCAGTTTTACCTGCGGCCATTCGCTATCAATAATCGAAAACCAGCAGGTATCACGGCTGCGGCCTTTGTAGACAATGGCCTGACGGAAAATCCCTTCCAACTGGAACCCCAGTCGCAGTGCCGCATTACGTGATGGCTGATTGCAGCTGTCACATTTCCACTCGTAGCGGCGGTAGCCAAGTTGTTCGAAGGCATAGCGCATCAGGAGATAATGGGCCTCGGTTGCCATGCGCGTTTGCTTTAAAAGCGGAGAAAACGCCACATGTCCAATCTCCATCACGCCATGCGTAGGTTCGATGCGCATCAACGCCAGCGTTCCGACAGCACGCCGGCTTTCTTTATCAATCACCGCGAAATGCATGGGATCGTGCCCATTCTCAATCTGCCGCGCATACGCCAGATAGGCCGCTTCATCATTGAAGGGTTGCGCAAACATATAGGTCCAGTCCCGGCCATCTTCCGCCAGCGCATAGGCAGCATAGAGTTCGCGACCATGACGTTCGGCACTGAGCGGTTCGAGGAAGCAATAGTCGCCGGTAAAGGGGATAAATTCCGGTCGTGGACGCGATTGCCAGTCGGGTAATGCAAACCCCACGGGTTGCCCCCAGGTATTGGTGTTCTGAGACATCGTGTTTCCCTGCCGTTGGATTGGGTAGAGGTAATTTGCCACTTTGCTGGCCCTGTAAAAAGCGCCACAATCATGATTATTGTTAGATCCACGCGAGCACGGCATGAACGACTTCGACCTCAGCACCCTGCTAACGGCACCGCTGGCAAACCATCACCCTTTGACGCTACAGCAGCAGTTGTTCCAGCGTATCCGGCAGGCGATTCTGGCTGGCAAACTCCCCGCAGGCACCCGACTGCCCGCCACGCGCCAGTTGGCACTTGAACTTCAGGTTTCGCGTAATACGGTGATCGCCGTCTGGACACAGCTACAGGCAGAAGGTTTTCTGGTGAGCGATCGCCAGGGTAGCCGCGTCACGCCGGTTGCACAGCTCCCCGCCCCTGCTGCTATGGCAGAACATGACAGCGAGCCACGGCTGGCAACTCGCGTGGCCCAGTTAAATTCATCACACCGTCCGTTCAGTCAGGAAATGGCGCTGAGGCCAGGCGTGCCAGCGCTGTCGCACTTTCCACTCGCCCAGTGGCGACGCGCATTTAATCGCGTGATGCAACATCAGCCCCACCAGTTGCTGGGCTATGGCGATCCGCTTGGGGAAGGTGCATTACGTGAAGCCTTGGCCCAACATCTTGCTCTGGCACGCGGGGTACGCTGCACCCCGGAGCAAATTGTCATCACCGAAGGCGCACAACAGGCGCTGTCATTATGTGTGTTGCTCCTCAGCAATCCGGGTGACATCGGTTGGGTGGAAGAACCGGGCTATCGCGGGGCGAAAGCCGCGATGCGCACAGGAGACCTGCACATCGAGCCTATCGCTGTAGACACTCACGGGCTGGCACCGCAGCCGCAAGACTGGCAACAACGTCCACCAAGGTTGATTTACACCACACCGACCCATCAGTATCCCACTGGCGTGGTGATGAGTGCGCCACGCCGTCTGGCGTTACTGGCGGCGGCGCGGGAGCATCAGGCGTGGATTATTGAAGATGACTACGACAGTGATTTTCGTTACAGCGGCGAACCCATCGCGGCAATGCAGGGGATGGCGCAGCACGCCCCGGTGATTTACGTGGGTTCATTCAGCAAAACCCTGTTTCCTGCATTGCGTCTGGGTTTTATGGTGTTGCCGCCCCAGTTGTTACCGCGTCTGCGCCCGGCACTGCATGAAGTGCTGCGCGGCGGTAATCGCCTGGAGCAGCAGGCGCTGGCGGCTTTTCTCCGCAATGGCGATTTCAGTCGTCATCTGAGCAAAATGCGTCGCCTGTACCGACAACGTCAGACCGCATTGCGCAACGCACTCATCCAACAATTGGGTGAAAAGGTTTCATTGCTCGGTGGGGAATGTGGCATGCATTTGGTATTACAGCTCCCACCCGCAATACAGGATATCGCGTTGGCAGACCAACTGATTCAGTCAGGTTGCGCGCCCGGCGCACTGTCAGGGTTTTATCTGGGAGAGCACAAACAACAAGGACTGGTGCTGGGATACGGTAATACCAGCACCAGTCAAATCAGCAATGCGGTGGCGCAGTTGGCGCGCCTGATTAATCGCTAACCTTTAAAGAAGATGTCACCGGATTTCGCCATCACGATTTTACCGGTGTCATTGGTGATCAGGATGTAGTTAGCGTTGATATATGCCCAATGGGTATCTTCCTGCGGTGCTGGCAGGTGACGCGGCTGCCATTCGCTAATGATGTAGGATTTACCGCGATACTCATCCGGCACCACATCGCCGACTTTATATTCTTTGTAATCAATCACGATAGTGGTGAGATCGTAGTTGTTCGGTGCGACAGGCTGTGCGGCGTTATCCTGCGGTTGCGCCGGGGTTGCCACTACCGGTGCCTGGGCCTGTGCGTCTGGCGCGGTTTGCTCAACCTGCGGCGGCGGTGGCACGTTATCAGTTTGCTCGCCTTCGGCCAGCGCGGCGGGCGTCAGGGTTAACGAGCCCAGAAAAAGTCCTGCAGAAAGAAGTACGGCGTGAGTCCTGCGCATGGTGATGTCCACTCTGGTTAATTATTCAATGTTCAATTTACTGACAATTGCGGCACGCAGAAGGTTCCCCGGTGCGCTTTGCACCGCGTCCTGCGCGTCAAATTTCGCCGGACAGCATACAACAGCCGCCACGCAATTCTGCAAGGCTTAATTGCAAGCAACCGTGTTACTGCCGCACCCAATCCCTCAATAACGCAATGCCAAGGTAATTACTCCAGTTAAACGCATTTTGCAGCACCACGATGGCATTGCCGTTGGCCTGATCAAACCCGATAAAGCTGGAGTAACCGCCAATATAGCCTACCTGCCAGGTAATGCGCTGATCGCCGTAGCTGTCGGTAACCCAGGCAATATTTTGTGACTGATTTCCGTGCTGCTGATAGCCCTGCCCGACCTGGGCAAAAGCCTGATTAATGGCCTCATCAGGCGTGGCGCTGAGATGCGCACCGAGATAGCGGATGAGATCCCGCGCGTTGCTGTACAGGCTCGCCGCGGCCACCATATTGTGACGAAATTGCCAGTCAGGTGTCAGTTGACCTCGCGGAATCAACTTTGGCTGATCGCCAGCATGGCCCAGTGCACGGTAAGGGAAATTGCGTAGATGAGAGGCAGCAAAGCTGGTGCTGGTCATGCCCAGTGGAATAAATAAATGATGTTGGGCCAGGACTTCGATGCTCTGATGAAAGTGATATTGCAGGATATAGCCAAGCAGGGCGTAACCCAGGTTGGAATATTGTGCCTGTGGATTGCCTGGTGCACGGAAATCCGCCAGATAGTCCAGCACCTCATCGCTATCTAAATTGCCGTAAAAATTCTCGCCGCTGGAGAGGTAGCGCATGAATTTGATAAACATCGACAAATCCATGTCCTGACGTGGCAGGCCTGAGGTGTGCGTCACCAGTTGTAGCAAGGTTATGCGCCTGGCATCAGCGCTGAGTGGCACAGACGTGGGCAGCAACGTCGCCAGGGTATCCGTCCAGTGCAGCTCGCCACGATTGACTAACTGGATAATCACCTCTGCGGTGATCCCTTTGCTCAGCGATCCCAGGGCAAACAAGGTATCCGGTGTGATGGGATAACGATGCACAGCATCAGTGACGCCATAGCTGTAAAACTGGGGTTCACCACGCTGATGAATAATGGCGATGCTGATGCCGGAGACCTGCTTTTGCTGCATGTAATGCCGCACCATGTCATCGACATTATCCTCGAATGACGCATGCGAAAGGTAAATATTGTCACTGACCGGGGCCGATGTCTGCGAGAGCGTGCCACAGCTACTGAGCAAAAAAACCGCCGTTGCTACCGTTAACAGACGCAAGCAACAGGTGACGATGCCATGTTGCATCACAAAACCCCGGATGTCAGAAAGGAACCACAGCTGATTTAAGTTAAATCAATAAATTAGAACAAAACAGACCGTGAAATATCCGGCGAAATATAACACAGATAGAGGGGAACACCACCCGTCAGATACAGGTGGTGGCAGGAATTATTGGTGCACCGGGATCACCGAACCTTTGTACTGCTGGTTAATAAATTCAGCAGTTTGCTTTGACTCAAGATCTTTCGCCAGTTCCAGAATACGTGGGTCGTGTGCCAGCTTCGGTGTTGTTACCAACACATTGGCATACGGGTTGTCTTTCGCCTGCTCCAGTCCCAGCGCATCCTTTGACGGTACCAGACCTGCCTGCAACGCATAGTTACCGTTAATAATCGCCAGCGTGGCATCATCCAGCGCGCGAGGCAGTTGCGGTGCTTCGATTTCAATAATTTTCAACTGATGTGGGTTATCGCTGATATCCGCAGTGGTGACCAACGAACCGGCACTGCCACTTTTCAGTTTGATTAACCCGTTAGCCTGCAACAGATACAACGCACGACTCAAATTGGTCACGTTATTGGGTACCGCTACCTGCGCCCCCTGAGGCACATCTTTCAAGGATTTGATTTTGTGCGAATAAATCCCCAATGGCTCGATATGGACCGTTGCCACCACGGCGAACTTCTCGCCCAGCGCCTTTTCCTGGTCACGCAGGTACGGCACATGTTGGAAATAGTTAGCATCAACATCCCCCCGCGCCAGCAGCTCGTTGGCATTCAGGTTGCCGTTCAGTTCAATCACCTGCAAATCGAGCTTTTTATCGGTTTGCTTGATTTGATTGAGAATTTCGCTGTGCGGTACCGGATCGGCAGCCACACGCAGTGCGGCCGCGGAAGCGTAACTGCTCGCCAGAGAAAATAAAGCCAGTGCTGCTATCACTTTTTTGTCCATGAGTTTCCCTTTTCTTATGATTTAACGGTATTGAGTGCATCGGTGTAATAACGCAGAGCCACGTCACGATGGGATCGCAAACGTCCTTTCAGGTAATTCCAGCCAACGTCACGAATCAGTGGATTTGCCGGATCGCTGGTTGGCCCGGCCGCCTCTGCCGCCAGTGATGCCGGCAATTGATAGAGCGGCACTTGTGCGTCCAGTTGCGCGCCAAGAAAAAAGGCGATGGAAATGCGTTCTTTACGTGCCGGGGGAGAAACCACACGATGCACGGTGGCACGTAAATAGCCATTGGTCGCCAGCTCCAACAATTCGCCAATATTCACCACGAAAGCACCAGGTTTCGGTAACGCATCAACCCAATTGCCCGGCGTGACCTCTACCTGCAATCCCCGCTGTTCGTCCTGCAACAAAAAGGTGAGAAAGCCGGAATCCTTATGCGCCCCGACACCCTGCTGGCTCTCATGTGCCGCCTGGCCAGGGTAGCGAATCAGCTTCACATGTTCGTTTGGATGGGTGCCGTAGAGGGCATCGAAGGCATTAGCAGGCAGAGACAGCGAGCGGGCAAATGCACGCAGCAGACGCAGCGCCACACCGGTCATCTCCTGCTGCCATGCATGGATCACCGGACGCAACTGCGGCAATGCCTCCGGCCACAGATTGGGTCCCTGCAATCGCTTCCATGCCGGATCGCCAGGTTGTAGCGTTAACGCGACACGCTCGGCACCGATATCAAACTGTTCACGCTGGTCACGTTGCTCGCGGGTATATTCCACCCCGGCACGGTTGTAACCGCGAAAATGGGGTGAATGGATCATCGACACCCGTTGTTTTTCCGCCTCTGGCAGGGCGAAGAAAGCGCGGGTGATGCTCTGCACATTTTGCAGCAGCTGCGCATTGACGCCGTGATTCACCAGGTAAAAGAAACCGACATCGCGTGCCGTTTCGCGTAACTCAGTGAGATGTTCTGCCTGCGCAGCGCCGGGTAACTCCAGCAGCCCTAAGTCCAGTACCGGCAAAGTGCCAACACTCATGATATTTGCGTCCTTAATGCAGCAAGTTCAGTGTTTACGCTGACATTGGTCGCGAATCAGAGCCAATAATGTTGCGAAATATGTTATGGGAAATGATTTTTAGGAAAGGTTCAGCAATGGATAGCTGAAAAGTGGCAATTGATGGCTGAATCCCTCCGCTTCCCGCTATAATCGCGCGTTATCGACGTCGGGCAACGTGCCCGTCAATGAGCAGCGATCGCAGGAGATACCGTATGAACCACGGCCCGTTAACCGAAAAAGAGCTGAACTGGCTTGAAGAGATGCTGGAGAAATACGGCACTGAGCACTCCGTGGTGGATGTTGCTGAACTGGATGGCATGCTGACTGCGCTGCTTTCCGGCCCCAATGATATCGAGCCAAGCGCATGGCTGGTGGCGATGTGGGGCGGCCAGAAATACATTCCGAAGTGGTCGAGCGAACGTGAAATGGATCGCTTTATGACCCTGACCTTCCAGCATATGAACGATATCGCCGAGCGCCTGAGCGAGTTCCCGGACCAGTTTGATCCGCTGTTCGGCACTCGTGAGATGGAAGGTCAGGAGTTTACCGTGGTGGAAGAGTGGTGCTTTGGCTATATGCGCGGCGTGGCACAGGATGACTGGTCAGCCCTGCCGGAAGCCCAGCAACCGGCACTCGACGCCATTGCCTTACACGGCAGCGAAGAAAATTTTGCCCAACTGGACGGCTTCACCCCGGAACAGTTTGAAGCCAGTATCGCAGCGATTCGACCGGCGGCCTTGCAGCTACATGATTACTGGCAGGAGCAGCGCCTGTCACAGCCTGAACCAGCCCCCCAGGTGCCCTATTTTGCCGGTGAGAAGATTGGACGTAACGATCCCTGTCCGTGCGGCAGTGGCAAAAAATATAAGCAGTGCTGCATGAAATAATACCTGGCGTCGCGGCGCGATTTATCGCGCATCAGGCAAAACCATCTCATCGCGCTGGCTTCACATTGGTCACCAGCGTGGGCAATTGCCAGGGGCCACCTGCCCGGATAGCACGACACATGCCCGTGGTGGCCTCGCTGGTTTGCTGGAAGTCTTTGCCATCCCACACCCATGCGGCAGTACTCCAGCAATCACCGATGCCCCGCCCCTTCTGCGCCAGCGAAATCACGCCGTCGTGGTAGTCAGAGGCGGAATCGGTAATCAGTTCGGGTTTTTGCTGTAATCGCTTGTCCATCAACCAAAAGCCATAGCCTTCGTTGTAGGCACCGCGCCAGCACAGTGCGGAGATCAGCACATGCGTTTTATCCACGGGCGTCAGGGTGATTGGCTCAGCCCCCTCTTCTGGCTGGTCATCGGACGGTTGCAAATTATCGCAGCTGTCATCATCGGTAAGAGACTCAATCAATTGCGGTTTAACCGATGACAACTCCTGGGCAGTGAGCGCGCGCGGCTGGGCTTGCATCACTTTAACCTGCTGAATGACTGGCGCAGCAACCGCGACCAACACGCTACTTTCCGGCTTATCGCCTTTTCTGACCAGCGCCCCTGGCGTGCCGGGACGCCCCTGCGCATCATCCATTTTTAGCAAGGTCGCAAAGGCGCCATTATCCGACAGTTCAAACGGTTCTTCACCACCACGAAACTCGACCGTGCCATTGCCTTTCACTGCGCGGATCACCGCCTGTGTCTGGGCCTCCGTTAAACGCCATTCGTCGTTATCGGCTTTCTGCAACTCACCCAGTGAGTTGTCATCGATCCATAACGACAGCATCGCCACGGGTTTCGGCTCATCCTCCATTGCATCTGCCAGCACTACCTCGCCACTTACCGGGGTATTTGCCCCGGCCTGGCGTGTCAGCAGTACCGAACCACCCGCCCCCTCTTCGGTGCTGTAGCCTGCCGCCCGACAGGTCAGGGTGTTATCACACGCCAGCTCCCAGTCTTTATGGCTGAAGGAAATACCGCTGTCATCAGCCAACAGCGGCGCGGCCATGCTGGCAAACAGCGCGATCGCCAGCAGGTTTCGGGATGTCATACCATCTCTCCATAATGATAAAGGTGGATAGTGTGCGCAGTTTTTCAGGCCGGGAGAAGTGAATTTTTAGCGATATAAGATGGGTCCAATCATAGCCATGAGAACGACTTCGAATTTCCGACTAAATCCGCAGAAAATTAAGCAACGTTGCTAATCATTGAACAAGTATCATTCAACGCAGTAGTATGTCCAAAACTGCGTACTTTTCCATAAGGACTGCAACTTAACATGGACAGCCATAACTCAAATTCCGCAACGCACCAGGCCATTCATATTCTCGAGTATTGGCACAAAATTGAATTCTTCGAATCGACAGATATTAAAGATCTTGAAGATAATGCCGATGGCGTGTTGCAAATTGAGATGGAAGCCCTGCAATCGCTGACTATCCTCCCGTGGATCAATCCTGAGCAAGTGAGGCGGGCTGGCCACCGCTACTCTCCCACTAAAAAATATCGCTATGAGCTTTTTTTCGGTATTTTTGATCGTCAGGAAATATTCCAACAAGCACAGCAATCCTTTCCGACAATCAGCGATATTGATGTTGAAAAGATTGGCGATGACGGGCGTACTTGCTCGATAAAATGTGTGGTTGATCCGCATGGCGTTATAGACAGCGATAGCTTTGAATTTTCTACCGTGACCTGGGCATTAGGACAATTAAAAAAAGGCAGCCTGGATAATCTGCGGTTTGAAAACTATGAACTGAGCACGAAAAAACTTCACGACCGCTTTAAAAGTATTATTACCGTTGCGAATAATATTAAGCAGCAACACAACTTACCTAAAGTTCTGACGACCTTTGAGATTATCGAGTTTTTGCAGGCAATGGCCGAGTGGACATCTTTCCAGCCGCAAATCCAGGTTCCTGCATTATTTATTAAATTAAGAGAAGTGAGGAATCAGCAACAACCTGGGGAAACAATCGATCCCCGACGCCTACCGGAACTGAGCCAAATAACGCAACAAGCCCTGATAACTGGCAGTCATCATGCCTTATCCGCAGCAGATCGCTCAGGTGACATCAGCATTCTGAACAGTTTTTATCTGCGTGATATTGAGCAGGCGATGACATATATCCGCCAGCATGGGCTGGATGCGGCCTCACCTCTGGGTCGCTATCTGACGGGAGATCGCCAGCGAAAAGCGGATTTGCTGTTACCGGAAGGGCGAGCGCTGCTGGTTGATCATCTCCGGTTAAATAAACTGCCTCCCGGACGCTGGTTGTCCGATGCTCAACACAATATGAGTCTGATGCAGCAATTTGCCATTAATACGCTTGCAGATGAACTGACGGAGACCGGGCTTTTTTCCGTTAATGGGCCGCCGGGCACCGGGAAAACCACTTTATTACGTGATGTGATTGCCAATAATCTGGTGAAACGCGCTGGCATGCTGGCGAATCTCCACCAGGTTGAAGATGCCTTTTCCTGTAGCATCCCGTTAAGAGTAAATAATGAAACCCGCATGATTCCCTGCCTGCGTGATGAACTTACCGGCTTCGAGATGGTGGTGGTTTCAAGTAACAATACCGCGGTAGAAAATATCTCACGCGAGTTGCCACAAATTAAAAGCCTCGGCGATGACTGGAAAGAGGTTGATTATTTAAAACCCTCAGCACGTAAAGTTGCAGCAACCTCGCGCCATCTCACTCCAGGCGAAAAGCAACAAGGCAAAACATTTGCCATTGATCCGCTGTCAGCGGAAGAAGATTGCTGGGGACTTATCGCGGTCGCGTTGGGGAAACAGAAAAATCGCGAACAATTTAAGGAGCGGGCTTTTACTCAGAGCCATAAATCCGCCATTGCCCCGGCGCCAGCAGATGAATATCGCAATCTTTTCTCTGCCATCAATGGTGCCAATATAACAACCTTCGCAGAAGCGAAGCTCGCCTTTAAGCATGCCGAAAAGCACTATCAGGATATTTTGCGCGATCTTCAGTTGCTTGAAACACAAAATGATCGGCGCAACGCCCACCAGCAACAGCTGCGCAAGCGGGAAAAATTAAACCTGCGTCTTTACCAACTTCAGGCCGTCATCGCTAAACGCGCTTTACGTATTCCTGGCTGGTGGACATTACGTATTGAAAAAATTTGTCGGGAAAAAGCCATTTGTGCGGGATTACATCGTCGCCTGGTCGCCACGCAGGCAACGCTAAATCTTGAAGAACAACGGGCAAAACAGCTGCTTGCAGAACTGGAAGCCGCGCAGCAGCATTGCGACGAGCTAGAGCGGCAGTACCCGGATGTGATGTTTGCTGGCGCGGATACCGATATCGAAGCGGAACAGGTGCAGCGCAGCGCGTTTGGTCAGGGTGCAGTGTTAAATGCCGCGCGCAGCCAGCTGATGGCATGCGCACTGGACCTGCATCAGGCCTGGCTGAAAGCGTCTTACCGTAAGTGCAATTTAAAAGAGGTTTTGTTCTCGTTAAGTGATGCAATCAATGGCAGCATCACCGATCGACGAGCAAGCCTGGCGCTCTGGCAGCTGTTATTTATGATTGTGCCGGTGGTGTCATCTACCTTTGCTTCGGTCCATCGACAGTTTAAACATTTCAGCTTTGCAGAGATTGGCTGGCTATTTATTGATGAAGCAGGACAGGCTACGCCACAACAGGCTGCTGGTGCGCTGTGGCGAGCCAGACGGGCCGTGGTGGTTGGCGATCCACTGCAAATCGAGCCCGTGTTTACTATCCCGCCGGCATTTGTCGAAACCCTCGCCGAACGCGCCTTTGGTGCTGAATGGCTAGAATGGTCGCCAACCACCCAATCGGTGCAAAATCTGGCTGACCGCGTCAACCCTTATGGTACTGCGCAAATCGCGAAGAATAACTGGCTTGGCAGCCCGTTACGTGTCCATCGACGTTGCGATGAACCGATGTTTAGCATTGCGAATACCATTGCGTATAACAACAAAATGCTGCATGGCCGCGATCAACGCTGGCCCAGGGACAGTAGCGTTTGGGGAGCCAGTCGCTGGCTGGACATTGGCGGCGAGGTTCAGGGAAAACACTATGTGCCTGCCCAGGGACAGCGGGTGCTGCAAATGGTGACATCATGGTTAGACGCTCATGACAATCTGCCGGATGTGTATGTCATTTCGCCTTTCCGCCAGGTCAAAAACCAATTGAAGTCGTTGCTCCGTACCGAACTTGGTCACGTAGAAGGGATTAAACGCTGGTTAGATGACCGGGTGGGAACGGTACATACCTTCCAGGGGAAAGAAGAGAAAAATGTGATTATCGTGCTCGGACTGGATACCCGTACCCGGGGAGCCGCTAAATGGGCTTCCGCCAAACCTAACCTGCTTAATGTCGCGGTGACCCGCGCACAAAAACGCGTCTATATCATTGGCAGCAAAAACATTTGGGCGAGCTGTCCCGGATTTCAGGTTGCCGACGAGAAATTAGGCGCAATGGCAGCCAAAAATCCGCCAGTGTACGAAGTTACACTGCGGCCATAATCTGTTGCCTTAACCACTGATGGGCCGGATCGCGCTGCATACGTTCGTGCCACATCATTAAAATATCAAACCCCGGCACATCAAGCGGCGGCTCGATAACCTGCAATTGCGTTGAGCGGCGTACCAGCCGCTCCGGCAGCACCGCGACCATGTCGCTGCTCGCCAGCACCTCCAGCATAAAAAGAAAATGTGGCACCGATAACACCACGCGCCGCGCGCGTCCGATCCTGGCCAGCGCGCTGTCGGTAGCGGCGCTGAATCCACCACCGTCCGGCGAGACGATGAGATGTTCCAGCTGACAGAACGTATCCAGCGTCAGGCCCGGATGTAAATGCGGATGACCAATACGTCCGGCCAGCATGTAACGCTCACTGAACAATTTGCGCTGATGCAACGTCTCAGGCGCGCGATCGCCAGTATGGAAAATCAAATCCAGTTCGGCTTTCTCCAGTTGCTGCGCCACCAGCGGCGGATTAAGACCAAACACCGCCACACGGCAATCCGGTGCTGCGACCCGCAACGTCCCGATCACCGGCAGCATGATCGCCGAGGACATGTAATCGGTGGCGGCGATACGCCAGGTCAGGTTTGCCTTATCAGGTTCAAAAGCCTGCGGAGGGGCAATCGCCCGTTGCAGCGACTCCAGCGCCAGCCGTAGCGGCTCGCGCAGCGCTTCCGCCCGTGACGTCGGCAACATACCACGCGGTCCAGGCAGCAACAGCGGATCGTTAAAGATGCTGCGCAGCCGCGCCAGTTGCGCACTCACCGAGGGTTGCGACAGATTGAGGCGCTGTGCCGCTCGCGTCACATTCAGTTCGGCCAGCAGCACATCGAGTGTGAGGAGTAGATTTAAATCCAGCGCTCCGATATTCACCGTGTCTATACCTGAGATATCAGTAATTGATTTCTACTATATCCAGCCATGACGTAGCCTGCATCCACTTTGTTCTCACAGGATTACACCATGAATGTATTGATTGTCTTCGCTCACCCGGAAGCCCATTCACTGAACGGATCGTTAAAAGATTTCAGTGTACAGCAGCTAAAAAACGCCGGGCATCAGGTGCAGGTGTCAGATCTCTATGCCATGAACTGGAAAGCGCAACTGGATGCTGCGGATACGCAGGCTCCGCTGGTGGGCGAGTATTTTCACGCTTCGCTGGATTCCCGGTTCGCCTATGAACATCAGCAACAGGCGGCGGATATCACCGCAGAACAGGAAAAATTGCGCTGGGCCGATGCGGTGATTTTCCAGTTCCCACTGTGGTGGTTCTCCATGCCCGCCATCATGAAAGGCTGGTTTGACCGCGTCTATGCCTGTGGCTTCGCTTATGGCGTGGGTGAACATAACGAAAGCCGCTGGGGAGAACGCTACGGTGAAGGTAACCTGGCGGGTAAACGGGCGATGCTGGTGGTCACCACTGGCGGCTGGGAATCACATTACAGCCCGCGTGGCATCAATGGTCCCATCGACGATCTGTTGTTCCCCATCCAGCATGGCATGTTGTTCTATCCGGGCTTTAGCGTGCTGCCACCGGTGGTGTTGTATCAGGTGCAGAAAGCGGCGGACGCGCGTTTCGCCAGCTGGTGCGATACGCTGGCTACCCGACTGGATACCTTAGCGACCTGCGAACCGATTGCGTTTCGGCGGCAAAATGGTGGTGATTATGTCATCCCGGCGCTGACGCTCAGGGAGGACATTGCGCCAGGGCAAAGCGGCTTTGGCGTGCATCAGAAACGCTAATTATTCATACAACCAGCGCCCGGCCTTAGCCGATTCAATCAACATACCCAACGTGAAATCCGGCACCACCGGTACCTGGCGTTTGTTGAAAGGATTGAGGATCGCGCCCAGCGATGGTTCAGGAGGATAGTAGGCCGCGATAGAAAAGGTACCGCGCGCCACGTTGAACTCGGAGAAAAACTCCTCCATCAGCGCGGCCGCTTCATCGGCGTCAAAATTGAGATCGCTATCGATATCAATCTGCGGCGACAGCGTTTTTTGCTTAAACAGATAAACGCCATCATAACGACGGACAAGTTCATAGATGCGCTGCTCGATATCACCTGACATATCGTCTCTCTCTTGCACGATTCTGATGGGTCGGGCGGCTATTCTGCCACGATATGGGCGCGCTGTGTCGAGAAACTCCCGCCAGCAAACGCTGTCGGGAGTTTCTGCTATTTCAATGGCAGATAGATGTCAGTGATCAGTTGGTGTTCCGGCACATCGTGAATAAAGTTCTGATAATGAAAGAACAGTGGAAAATCTCGCAGCTCCTCACCGTTGGCTGGCAGCCAGTCGCTATAAAGCCTGCGCGCGCTTGCGGCAATGGCATCGTGCGAACCATGATGACGCAACAGCGCACAGCGACCGGCGGGGATAAGCGCATTGACCACACCAAACGCATTGTCTTCCGGGATTGGGGCTGTTATCGAGCCGCAGATATCAAAGCTGAATATCTCTGCGGGGGTGCTGGCCGGGTCATGGTGGGCAATGCCAAATGTCTGGCTGCTGACAATCGGTGATAAGCCGGTGGTTTTGCGCCAGGTGATAAAACGCGCCGCCGTCTCCATAATGCGTTCGGGCTGGCCGTAATGTGACAACATCGCCACCTGGGTGGCGGGAAAATTGATGATAGTGACCGGCATCGTTTCTCTCCGTTTGGTCTGTAACTGCGGCATACGCTGGTGCCAACTGACCCAGGCGGGCTGCTGACGAAATTCACTCGGCGTCATCGCAAAAATCTGCTTGAACGCACGACTGAACGACTCCGCATGCTGAAAGCCTGCATCCAGCGCAATATCGATAATCTTCTCGGACGGATTGAATGCCAGCCGGTATGACGCACGTTTCAGACGCATCAACTGAATGTAGCGCCCCGGCGCGACACCGCAGTAACCGGTAAATTGCCGGTGGAAATGGTAGGGCGAAAAATGGGCGACTTCGCTCAGTTGTTCCAGCAGCAGCGGATCGTCAAGGTGTTGATCGATATAATCAAACACCTTGTTAAAGCGCTGATGGTAAACCTCAGTTTTGTTGACGGGCATGGCATTCTCCTTGCCATTAACTATGCCTGAGCGGTGGCGCGTTTGGCCTGACGGATCTTGCTGAGTTTGGCTAGCACCCGGCGGCGATATAATCCCCGTTGGCGCTGACCGGGATAACGGTGAGGAACAGCACGGTGGCAAAAAGGATGATAATCACACCGCCCGCGATCCGTACCGCCGGAATCAACCAGCGATAGTTTTCGTTGTCACGACTGAAGAAGGTCACGGTACGATGGCGCGCATAACGCACCGCCAGCGACAACCCCAGGATGGACAGTGCCGTCCCCAATGACATCGTCATCACAGCGGCGATCCCCCAACTGACAATCCCCAGCGTATTGGAAAACAGCAGAATCATAATCGCACCGCTGCATGGCCGCGCACCAATCGCCAGCACCACGCCGAGGCGGGTTTTCCAGTCTGCGTGGGTTAAATCCGCGCCGACACCGTGATGCCCACAACCGCATTGTTCCGGGTGCTGATGCAGCGGTTTGATCGTACTGATGGCTATTTTTCGTGGTCGCTGCTGGTACAACGTCTGCCAGATAACAAACGCACCAAACGCGCCAATCAGCAGCGCGCTGACTTTTTCCACATACCAACGGCTGGTACTGAGATCGCCAGCCGCCAGGTTAAAACCGACTGCCAGGATATAGACAAACAAAATGGCACAGATGCCCTGCATCAGGCTGCCAAGAAACGGCACCACGCGCGCCGCCAGCTGGCTTTCTTTGTTGGTGCTGAGATAGGTGGTGACGATAAATTTGCCATGCCCCGGCCCGATAGCGTGCAGTACGCCGTAAATAAATGCGCCGCCTAACAACCATATCCCACCGGTGTAGTCGTGGCTGTTGAGTTGCAGCAGGTACGTCACCAGCCTGCGGTGCAGCGAGATTTGCGTGGCGAGACTCCATTGCAGGAATGCGGGCCAGTGGGTGTAGAGCGTGGTGGTGATCAGCAGCAATGTCAGGGTGAGGAGTGCTGCGATGGGGATGCGCCAGTCACGGGTGAGGGAGCGAGTTAGCATGCGGTGGCCTGGGTGGTGGGTTTAGGGGATATGGTGGGAATGCTAGTGGGTGTTTGGGGGGAATGCTACGACATTCGGTTGAATGGATTTCAGACACAAAAAAAGCCGCTCTTAAGCGACTTAATTTCTTCATCATGGTGCGAAGGCCGGACTCGAAACTACATTTAACTCGTTAATTTTAAACAAAAAATAAATTAACAAATATTATTATGCCCCTTTTTGTGCCCCCAAATGATTTTGCATATAAGGCTGAGACTACTCGATAAAGTTGCTTTTTAACCTACCTCATAGACGCCCTAACTAATAGCCAGTTTGGTTCCGTATGACGGCACCGAACCCAACATCCAGCGATGTTGGCATTCTCGTTTTCATTTAACACTTTCCGAAATAGGGTCTGTCGAAAAAGTCATATAGGTTTTTAATCCAGAAGGACGTTTCACGCCGCGCGGATCAGACAGGAAAGGAATGCGCAAATGCGGTGATCTGGAAATTTTTACGGTCCATCTGACATCATCTATGAACTGAAAATGAACACTCTCTTTATCTGCGGAGGCATTTTCAAATGTACCCGAAGCGTATTCTCCGCCAAGATGGGCAATCTCAATAACGCACTGCTCACGGCTTATCAGGGTAATTGTCAGCGATTCTTCGAACAGAACGTCATCGGTGGTAAAGATCAAATAGCGATCCTCATCAACCCTGAAAGCCGCTTCCAGTAGCTTTCCGGGCACCACTATGCCGGATGGTTTACCGTCAAAATAAACCTCTGAACGCGCCTGCGAAAACTCGGTTTGCCCGGAAAGTTCGACCAGGGATAATGTGCTGAGCTGTTGCATGATTACCTCCAAAAATATCCCATTTCCCATGCAGCAAGTGCACCACCGATAAATCCACCGATGAGAACACAAACAGGTGCTCCCGGACCACACACCAGCCCCGCCACCATGCCTCCTGCGGCTCCACCTGCAATACCAGCACCATTGATAGCCAGCTGGCGTCCAGTTTCTGCGACCTTATTATCAGAGGTATAAATTTCGTAGAGGGACACGGCAATTGAAAGGACCACAAGCCCCTTCCCTATCCGGGAGAGCTTGAGCATTCTCAGATTAACCTGTGGATTTGATTTACCCGCAGATTCAACAATGCTGGCATAGACCTGATTTTTCTGAGCCTGGGAAAGCGTATTGAAATTAGTACGTGGCCCGAACAGGGAAATGGCTTTCTTAGCCACTAATTCATTGAGCGTTTTCCCCGAAGACTTCATCTGCTGAGCCATGGCCCGTCCGAGCGGGGTACTACGCGTTCTGACCAGATCCATGATCAGATTGCGTGTTTCCTGCGCCTGCTGCGCTGCCTGTTCCCAGCTAATAAGACCAATGTTTGCTCTTGAGCGGAGATCTTCAGCCATCTCTTTAATGCGTTTCGAATACTCCAGACGCAAACGGGGATCAATTAGCAGGCGTGCAGCGGCTGCTGATATGTCTCCCTGAAGCGCATTCACGGCAGATTCAAACTGCTCACGTCCCTGGCTGTTTACTGAGTTTAAAAGGGAAGTATCCATTTTCGGTTCCTTATCTCATGCCTGGAAAGACTCTAGCAAAACATAGGGAAAATAAAAAAAGAAGTATTAAAAATAGTTAGTAATTAACCCAGAAAAATCGGCAGCCTGTTGCAATCAAGCAGGAGAAGACAGGGAAATTTCACGAGGTCACTATTACTCCGGCTATGCATTCTATTGTGGTGGCGCCGGGAAGAAGCCAAAGACTGCCCTTAATTAGGATCATACATATTCAGCATGTCCGATCTGAGGATGAAGGGTCAGTAAGTTTCACAAAACGCGGTTTTGACTTAGTACGGAAGGTCCAGACGCCATGCAGGTTCCAAGATGTGGGGGCCATACTCCACGCAAAAGCAAGGGTCGGATCTTATTCGAGAACGTCACACCACTGGAACACATCACAAAACTGTCGGTGCAAGCAAACCAGGCCTAAACACTGTTCTATACCGGGTTAACGCAGGAGACTGCTGACACAGTATCAAAAGAGCTTTCTCTCAGGGGAGGAATGGTAAAGATGAAAAAACGTACAGCAACAGTTTTAACTGTATTGTCCCTGCTTGCTTCCCTATCATTGGCGTCACACGCAGGCCGCATCAAGACGCAACTCACTAACCAAGAGTAGATAGCCAACGGCAAAACGCTTTGCCAATATGAGAATTCCATTTACTCATTCAGCTATGTCACACAAAGCAAGTATTCTCCCCTCTTTGTTAAAATCTTCGACATAGAGGACTCAGACTAATGGAGAAAGTTGCCCCACTTGTCAGTGTGATGAACCGTTACGTTCACGCTATACCTTTTTCCCCTAGCCATTTGTAGTAATATTGTCCCCTTGTGACGCGTTTCTGATTCTTGGGATCAACTTTGATGAAAAAGAACAAAACGCAGTTTTGATTTTTTAGCGACTGAGTGGAAATACGATGCGTCTTTTGGAATTGGCTGAACAGAATAGAAAAGAAGCGAATAAGCTACTCAACCCAAAGACCAAATCAGCACTAGGCCAATTTATGACTCCAGGCCCGATTTGTCTGTTCATGGCAAGTCTGTTCGACAACATCGAAAGTGACGTTAAGTTACTTGATCCTGGATGTGGAGTGGGATCACTTTCGGCTGCATTCGTAGATCGAGCTTTGTCCTTGGGAGTTGAAAAAATAGAGCTCGATGTCTATGACATTGAAGAGGTGATGCTGCCATTTTTGGATAAAACACTAAAATCATGTGCAAATGAGTTTGGGGAAAAATTTTCACATAAAATCAACACCAAGGACTACATAATTGAAACAAGCCTGCGCATAAAAAACCTTTTCGACCCGGAAGAGATTGAAACGTACAGTCATGTAATCATGAATCCCCCATACAAAAAAATTCTATCCTCCAGCCCTCACAGAATCTCCATGAGCAACGCAGGAATAGAAACCGTCAATTTATATTCGGGGTTTGTTGCTTTAGCGTTAAAACAGTTGAAATCAGGTGGGGAATTAGTAGCAATCATTCCTCGTTCTTTCTGTAATGGCCCGTACTATCAACCTTTCCGGGAACAATTACTTTCTGAAACATCCATCAAGAAAATTCACATTTTTGACTCTCGAAAGACTGCTTTTGCAGAAGATGAGGTTCTTCAAGAAAATATTATCATTCACTGCATCAAAGGTGTATCTCAAGGCGAAGTTACGATCACCTCAAGTCCAACATCTGATTTTCATCTTGATGAAGAAACCGGGCAAATAACAGCTACCGACATGACACAGCGTCAGGTTTCGATCGACAAAATAGTAAACTCTACGGATAAACAGAAGTTCATACATATCGCAGCAAGCCCGCGTGAACAGGACATTGTTGAAAGATTGTCCCCATTCACATCAACATTAGACGATCTAAAAATTCAGGTCAGTACAGGACCTGTCGTTAACTTTCGACTTCGAGACGACTTGCGCGAAACTTTAGATGCAGAATCCGTTCCGCTTCTTTTCCCTCAGCATTTAAACGGGAAAGTTCATTGGCCCCTCGACGGAAAAAAGCCAAATGCTATAAGGGTTTCAGATTCATCACGCCCATGGCTTTGGAAAAATGAGGGCTACTTTCTGATCATTAAAAGATTTAGCAGTAAAGAAGAAAAACGTCGAATCGTAGCAACTTTGTATGACTCATCTCTTCCAGGTGATTTAATCGGTTTTGAAAATAAAACCAATGTATTTCATATTAAAAAAGTTGGTATGGACGCAGATCTTGCCCGTGGGCTTTATGTTTATTTGAACTGCACTTTGTTGGACAAATATTATCGCCAATTTGGTGGGCACACTCAAATAAATGCCTCAGACCTAAGGTCGATCCACTATCCGCCACTGGAAATTTTGCGGAAAATAGGCAGTGAGTTAGACAGTGAAGTACTTAGTCAGAACCAAATAGATGAAATAATAAATAGGGAATTAGATCTGATGACAGAAGGAAAAACGACTGATCCACTAAAAGCTCAAGAAAAAATTGAACAATCTCTTGAGATATTACGTTTGTTGGGGATGCCACGCCCTCAGATAAATGAACGTTCAGCACTGACCTTACTCGCGCTTCTTGACCTTCACCCTGATGGATGTTGGTCAAAAATACAACGGCCAATGATAGGTGTCACTCCGATCATGGATTGGTGTAGGGACGTATACGGTAAAGAATATGCCCCTAATACTCGTGAAACATTCCGCCGACAAACACTCCATCAATTTTGTGATGGTGGAGTTGCTTTATACAACCCTGATGAACCCAACCGGGCGGTTAATTCTCCCAAAGCCTGCTACCAAATAGCACCTGAATTGCATTCCGTGCTGCTAACGTATGGTACTCCTGAATGGGATGAGTCACTCAAAGGGCATATGGGAAACATATCCACCTTGGTTGAACAGTATGCAATGGCAAGAAAAATGGAAATGATCCCTTTGAAGCTGAACGACGGAACGGATCTCACCTTAAGCCCTGGTGCCCACAGTCAGTTAATCAAGGATATCATTGTTGAGTTTGGTCCTCGCTTCGCCCCAGAAGCCGAAGTGATATATATCGGCGACACTGGAGCGAAAGAAGATCATTTCCGCAAGGAACGGCTTGCTGAGCTGGGAGTAACAGTTAACCGCAAAGGAAAACTGCCAGATGTTGTTCTCTATTGGGAAGAACGTAATTGGTTACTGCTAATCGAGTCAGTCACCTCTCATGGACCAGTTGACGGAAAACGCCATGGTGAATTAGCAAAATTATTTGCGAATGCAAAACCCGGATTGGTTTATGTTACGGCGTTTCCTGACCGTAAAGTAATGGCTAAATACCTTATGGATCTATCGTGGGAAACAGAAGTTTGGGTTGCAGATGCACCTACTCATATGATCCATCTGAATGGTGATCGATTCCTCGGTCCACATACTTGAAGTAAAAAGAGCAAGAATTGATGGAACCTAGCACTGGCTCCATTTTTTTAAATTTGCAAATTGCAATGCGTCCAATCACAGCAGTGCAAAATAGTATGGCAGGAGAAGGGGCATGCCAGCCCCTTTGTATTTAGCTGAACTCAGATAAATTTCCTAGCCTCTGCGACCATTGTCAACTCCACCGCCTCGGCCTTCTTCTATTCCAGCCAGACTTCCCATTCAGATGTTGCCAGAAACCTACGAGCGTGGTTCTTACGGTTGTCGCGTTTAGTTACAAGGGCAGCTACAAGTCCGCACAACACCTGCGCCTTCAGCAGCACCTCAGCAGACTGACGGAGAGCGCATAATGGCCCTGAACGCACCAGTGCCTATGAAGCCCCGTTGTGAAGCACACCTGGTATCAGTGCCGGAATCTGGAATGCTCCTGCACGTTCATTGCGCTGGAGAGCGTTGAGCGGATAGATTAGCCCCTTAGATCACCAGACACTTCGCCTCTCTTAAAATAAGAGGTAGTCTTGGAACTATGTTTAACACCAGTCAGAATAATAAGATGGTTGAAG
This sequence comes from Pantoea phytobeneficialis, assembly GCF_009728735.1. NCBI lineage: Bacteria > Pseudomonadati > Pseudomonadota > Gammaproteobacteria > Enterobacterales > Erwiniaceae > Pantoea > Pantoea phytobeneficialis. Next base: position 639,881 of record NZ_CP024636.1, on the reverse strand, counting down.
TGTTATCAGGACCTGAGCGACGTCGGCGTCGTACTCCGCAGGAAAAAATTGCCATTATTCAGCAGACTATGGAACCGGGCATGACCGTGTCTCACGTCGCACGACTGCACGGTATCAATGCTAATCAGATCTTCAAGTGGCGCAGGCAATATGAAGACGGCTCACTGACCGCCGTGACCTCAGGCGGAGAAGTCGT